>JAZQUL010000001.1:0-2286 GCA_045631285.1 Faecousia sp.
GTTCATTCTGGAAGTAGATACGGTGGTTATGTCCCTGGGAACCAATCCCAACCCCCTGATCCGTTCTACTACTCCCGGGTTGGAGACCAACCGTAAGGGCTGTCTGATCGTGAATGAAAACGAGATGACCACCCGTGACGGTGTGTTTGCCGGCGGTGATGCCGTTACCGGCGCAGCCACCGTTATCCTGGCAATGGGCGCCGGCAAGAAGGCCGCCGCTGCCATCGATGCCTACCTGAATAAGTAAGCTTTTGCAAAGACCCCCGACAAAGATTTGTCGGGGGTCTTTTTATCCAAAATCGTGCCGAGTTCCGCAATCTGCACCGATTTCCTCCAGTACGCAAACGATTTCTTCGATTTTTAGAAAACATTCCTTATCAGAAAGGCTATCATTTTGAATAATGGCGCAGATTTTTGCCAGGGCCTGATAGCAGATTCCATCTATTACCTCTGCGATGGTGTGGTCTGCGTTGTGAAACGCAACTTGTATTTTGCCGTCAATGATTGCCTGCATAAAAATGCGTTGAAATAATTCCATATTTTACAACTCCTTTTTGGGCGGGGGGATTATATCCCCTTAATTATGGGGATTATAAACCCCATAATAGAAAATGTCAAGAAGGAGGCGGTCGGTATGATTCGATTTGACAAATTATGGATGACTATGGAGCGGAAGGGTGTATCCACCTATTGGTTGCGAGAGAAATGCGGAATCGACAGAAAGACTATTCGCCGACTCCACGGAAATGAAAACATCGAAACGAAAACCCTGAATAAGCTCTGCGCCGCATTGAATTGCACATTGGCAGATATTGCAGAGTATGTTCCGGATACCCATAAGGATTGAACAAATTATTCCCCCGGTGGTTAGCCACCGGGGGGCTTTTTAATTGAAAATCTCCTCGGACTTTTTCAGCAGTTCCAAAAACAGCTTGACATTACCGGCATATTTTTCTTCCTTGTAATAAATGTTGACAACCGCATCTCCGCTGAAATCTTCCACAGTCAAATACTGCACATTCTGAAACACGGAATCATTCGGAGAAATCGCAACCAATCCCAAGCAGATCCCGGAACGCACCACCATATTCCGGCATACATAGTCATCGCATTCCATATAGACTTTAGGTGTAAATCCCTTTTTCTTACAGGCTTGCGCAAAAATTTGAAAGATTCCTCTCTGGGTATTGGTAGTTACAAATAAGCGGTCGCGAAGCTGATTTAATGTCACTTTTTTATCGCAAAGGGGGTCGTCCTCCCTTGCCTTAATGTGAATAATAACTTTTTGCCAAGGAAAAAAGGAATAACCGTCCAACGCATCCTCCGGCAAGCTGACAATAATATCATAGCGGTCATAATTTTCCGGTACATCATCAAAAGACAGTTTAAAAAATATGGACGGATACTGCTTGTAGAAGCTCATAATACTCCGTATAATTCTCTGACGGGCGCAAAGTACAAGAATAGACAATGTGCCCTTTACCTCACCCTCTGTCCCAAGGGCGGCTACGCTGTCGTCCAACTGAGATAAGGTGTTACTGACCACCGAAAGGAAGCGTCTGCCCTTTTCTGTAAGAAAAATACGGTTTCCGGTACGGACAAACAGTTCCGTACCCAATTCCCTTTCCAGCCGTTTTATGGAAGCCGACACAGAAGATGCAGGCACCATAAATTTTTGGGCGGTCTTTGAAATACTCTCTGCCATAGCACTTTCATAAAAATATCGTAATTGTAGCATTTCCATAATGACAATCCTCCCTCATTTTCATGTTAGCATATTGTTAAAGATATAGCAACCCCTATTTTACCGATGCTTTACAACCTGTCAGGATATGGTGTATGATATAAAAAAGCATTTTACAAAGAAGAAAGGAAAAATCCCGCTATGAAAGAATTATGGAACAAGGTAAAGGCGCTTTGGGCCTCCTTCCGGGCTTGGAAGTACAGCGCCTATACCCTGTATGGCGCTGCTGCGGTTGCAGTGGTTGCCGTAGCCGTGGTAATCGTGCTGTGCGCCGTAGGCCCTAAGGGTAATGACACTCCCACCCTGCCTACCGGTGGCGCATCTATGGACGGCACTAACCCCACCGGCGGTGAGAACACCAATACCGAAAACACTGACGCAACCCAGGGTACAGAGGGTACAGAGGGTACAGAGGGTACAGAAGTGACCCAGCCGGGTAATTCTACCCAGCCTACCAATCCTGCTAATCCTACCAACCCCACCCAGCCTACCACCCCCGGCAATCCCTCTACCCCCAGCACCCCCAGCCAGCCTACCAATCC
>JAZQUL010000002.1:0-9814 GCA_045631285.1 Faecousia sp.
TACGAGGTCCTTTTGCTATGAAACACTGTCGAACTGGGATTGGTAGAGACGATAATAGAAACCTTTTTTTGCCATAAGGCTTTCGTGGGTGCCTTGCTCCACTACCTCGCCTTTATCAAGGACTAAGATGTTATCCGCAGACTGGATGGTAGACAGACGGTGGGCAATGACAAAGCAGGTTTTCCCCTTCATAAGCTGGCGCATCGCATCCTGAATCCGCTGTTCCGTCCGGGTATCTACATTGGAGGTAGCCTCGTCCAAAATCAGCATATGGGCATCCAGCAGCATTGCTCTGGCAATGGTCAGAAGCTGTTTTTGTCCCTTGGAAATGGACGCGCCGTTATCGGAAAGAACAGTATCATAGCCCTCCGGCAGGCGCGAGATATAGCTGTGGATATGGGCAGCTTTGGCAGCACGTACCACTTCTTCCATCGTCGCATCCGGTTTACCGTAGGCGATATTTTCAAAAATCGTGCCGTTAAAAAGCCATGTGTCCTGCAAGACCATCGTATAGGCTTTCCGGAGGGATTTTCGGGTAATGTCCCGAACGTCCTGCCCATCCAGCAGAATTCTGCCGCCATCTACGTCGTAAAACCGCATCAGAAGATTAATAATGGTAGTTTTGCCCGCACCGGTATGCCCAACGATAGCGGTAAGTGACCCGGGAGCGGCGTGGATGTCCAGCTTTTTAATGATGGGTTTTTCCGGCAGGTAGGAGAAATCCACCTGCTCGAACCGCACATCACCGGATACCTTTTCCAGTTCAACCGCATCTATGGCATCCGCTTTTTCAGGTTCTGCATCAATGAGGGCAAAGACCCGTTCCGCCGCCGCAAGGGCGCTTTGCAGGTCCGCAAAGATATTGGCGATCTCATTGACCGGCCCGGAAAATTTCCGGGAGTACTGGATAAAGCTCGAGAGATTGCCCAGTGTCACCTGCCCGCGGTAAAACAGCACCGCGCCAAAAAGACAGACGAAGGACAAGGAAAGATTACTGATAAAATTGACGATAGGCCCGTTCATTGTGCCATTGGCTTCGGCTGTGGTATAGGCTTTGATGGCTTCGTCATTTTTTTCATCGAATTCCCGCAGCACAGCATCCTCCCTGCCGTAGGCTCGGGTGGTGGTGTGGGCGGTAAGCATTTCCTCCACGAAACCGTTCAGTTCTCCCAATTTTTTCGAACGTTTGCGAAACAGCTTCCGTGTCCAGCCTGCGTACCATTTGGAAAACAGGAAGGTCAGCGGCACGGTGACGCAGAAAATCAGCACCAGCGCAGGGGCGATGGAAAGCATCATCAAAAAGGATACGGCCACCGTCACGATGCTTTGGAGAATTTGCACCGCATCTGCGGAGATGGTGGTATTGACCGTATCCACGTCGTAGGTAAGGATACTGATAATGTCACCGGCCTGGTTTTTGTCGTAAAAGCCCACGGGCAGACCCATCATATTGGCAAAAATATCCCGGCGCATATGGGTCGCCACATCTCTTGAGAGATAGGCCATAGCAATTCGCAAAAGATAGGTCAGCACCGCAGACAGGCAGTAGCAGACCACCATCCAAAAAGCGCAGCGCCATACTACGGAAAAATCCACATTTCCCTCGCCCAAATCCACCGCATCCAAGGCGATGCCGGATAGTTTTGGGCCGTAAAGCGCCAACGCACTGCCGGTAACAGAGAGAAAAATGGCCGCGATAAGTAAAAAGCGGCTTCTTCCCAAATACCGCCACAGGCGAAGGAGGGTCTTCTTTTTGTCCACGGGCTTATTAGACAGGCGGCGATTATCACCGCCCAATTCACCTCGGGTAAGTCTTGCGCCCATTCCGGCCATTACGTCCCCTCCTCTCGCTCGCCCATTTGCGCCTGCGCGATGATTTTATATTCCTCGCAGGTTTCCATCAGGATTTCGTGTTTGCCCGCGCCAATGACCGCGCCATCGTCCATAACTAAAATCAAGTCTGCGTGGCACAGAGAGCTGACTCGCTGGGCAACGATGATTTTTGTGGCTTCCTCATAATTTTGCCGCAGCGCCCGGCGCAGGCCTGCATCGGTTTTATAGTCCAGGGCAGAGGAGGCGTCGTCCAAAATAAGAATTTCCGGTTTTCCCGCCAATGCACGGCTAATGAGCAGCCGCTGCTTTTGACCGCCGGATAGGTTGTTGCCCCGGATGTCCACCTCCCCGGAAAGGCCGCCTTTTTCCTCTACAAAGCCGGCAGCCTGGGCATCTGTAATTGCACAGAGCAGTTCTTCATCGCAAATATCCCGGTAATAGCGGATATTTTCTCCGATGGTAGTCATCTTTACAAAGTCATTTTGGAATACCACGCCGAACTTGCGGCGCAGTTCTTCGTTGGGAATGGCGCGAATGTCCCGACCATCAATGAGAATTCTGCCGTCGTTTACATCATAAAGCCGCAACAGCAGCTTGAGAATTGTGCTCTTACCTGAGCCGGTTGCGCCTAAAATGCCTAAAGTCTGTCCTTTCTCCAGAGAGAAACTGAGATTTTCCAAATTGTTTCCCTTGCCGGAATAGCTGAAGGTCACGTCCCGAAACGCAATATGGGGTGCGTTTTCCTCTATTTCTTCCTCAGGAATGCACAGCATATCCTCCGGCAGCGCCATTACCTCTGCGATGCGGTTGGCGCTGGCTTGGGCGGTGGCGCACATAATGATAACCCGGGTGACCATCACCGCCGCATTTAGAATCATCACAAAGTACTGCAAAAACGCCACGATGACACCGGGCTTCACCCCTCCTGCATTGACCCGGTAAGCGCCTGCCACCACCAAAATGGTAAGTCCTAAGTTCAGAATCAGAGTGGTCAGCGGACCGCTGATGCCGGTAATTTTCTGGGCTTTGAGAGAGACCGCATTTCTGTCCTCTACCGCCCGGTCAAACCGGGATTTCTCATACTCGGTCTTGCTCAGCGCCTTGATTACCCGGACACCGGTAATATTTTCCTGGGAGATCATCACGATTTTGTCCTGCAATTCGTGGGTCTTGCGATGAAGGGGAACAGATTTCTTTGTCACCACATACACAACCATAGCGATAAAGGGCAGCAGCGCCACCAAAATCAGCGCCAAGGGCACGTCCATCGTCATCATAGAGAAAATACCGCCGACGAGCAAAATGGGCGCGCGGACACCGATGCGCTGAATTCTGACAATCAAATTGTTTACGTTATAAGAATCGCTGGTAAGCCGGGACACCGCCGAAGGGACGGTCACTTCGTCCATTTGCCGGGGAGAGAGATGCTGAAGCTTATCAAAAAGGTCGTGCCGCAGCCGCCTTGTAATCTTTCCGGCCGTTTTGGAGGCAATGCGGTTGGCGGTAATATTCATCACCATAGCAAGGACAGAGCAAATCACCATCAGACCGCCAAAAATATAGATTTCTTTTTCCAGTCCCGCAGGGACTTTTTCGTCCAGGACAATTTGCATCAGTTTGGGAATCTGCAGTTCAATATAGGTAGCCGTAAACTTGATGGCAAGGCCAAAGAGGATGGTCAGCCAAAAAGGCCGGATATATTTCATCAGCTTTTGCACAGTATCCCTCCTTCCGTTTGGAGTAAATATAGCATAAAAAGCCTCTCTTCGCAATCTTTCAGGGTATGTTTTTACGGTTTTTGCAAACATTATTGACGGAGGGATGACTATGAAAGAAAAAGAGACACCGAAAATTCCCTGGGAGGCCAAAGACCCCAAGCCGCCCATCGTAAACTCCGGGCATATGGAAAACCGGAAATTTAATTGACAATTGATAGTGGATAGTTGACAGTTATTAACTATCCATTATCAACTATCAACTATCCATTAAAACTCTACAATTCCTATTTTGCAATTGCCAACAGCGTTTTTCTATGGTATTATAATTAGGTATTATTTCTTAGAAAGGAGACGGGTTATGAAGCGGATTTTGATACTTGTTCTTTTACTGCTGGCAGTTTTTTGTTTGCCTGCAAAGGCCTATGCCGCCACCGGAGAAACCTCTATCCAGCTCCAAGCCACCGTCTCCGAAGACAGCAGCTGTCAGGTAAAAATCAACGCCACCATTTATAAGGAAACGCCCGGCGTCTTTTATTTTTCTGTTCCTCAGGATGCCCTTTCCATTACCTTAAACGGTGCTTCTGTGCAAACCGTTAACGAGGGAAATACCAAGCTGATTCCTCTTTCCGACCAATTTGGCACAGGAACAGGGACGTTCCCCTTTACTGTCAGCTATACCCTCCGGGATGTGGTACATAAAGCGGGAAACGGCGCGTTGGAGCTGCGGCTGCCCCTTCTTTGCAGCAGCGCCTACCGGGTGGATTACCTCCGCTTCTCCCTGACGCTTCCGGGTACGGTGGAGACGCGCCCCACCTTCCAAAGCGGTTACTACCAAAGCGACATTGAAAAAGACATCGTCTATTCTATGAACAAGGCCACCATCACCGGCAGTACCGCCAAGCCCCTTGTAGACCACGAGACCTTGCAGCTTAATCTTTCGGTAACAGAAGCAATGTTCCCCCAGCCTATTTTGGAGATTTTCTCCTCGGATATTGACCGCCTCGGTATGCTGGTGTGCGCCGCCCTTGCCCTCATCTACTGGATTTGGAAGCTGCGCTGCCTGCCGCCCCGGCGGAAAGACGGCATTTCCCTCCCCGAAGGTCTTAATGCCGGACTTATCGGCACAGCACTCAGTTTACAAAATGCCGATCTGAGTCTGATGGTCTTCTATTGGGCAAAACTGGGTTATCTGAAAATCAAGCCGGAACGGGAGCGGGTACTTCTGCTCAAACGGATGGATATGGGCAACGAACGCAGCGATTTTGAACAGAAAGTATTCGGGAGTCTCTTTACCAAAAGCGATAAGGTGGACTGCTCCGGCTACCGCTATGCGCTGCTTTCTCAGCGGATCGCACACGCCCAGCCCCCTGTACGCCACCTTGTGGACAAACGCTCGGGAAACCGTCGGATTTTCCGGGTGCTGACCTCTCTGTGCGGTCTGTTTGTGGGCTTGGGTACCGGTCTTTCCCTTGGTTTTGGTACTGTTTTTCAGTCCTTTATCGGCGTTTTATTTGCCTTTTTCGGCTATTTTACCGCCCATCAAGTTCAAAACAGCGCGCCCTGCCTCTTCCTGAGACACCGGCGGCAGCTTTTCCTTAGTTGCTCCCTTGCTATCGCGTGGATATTTTTCTCACTCCTTGCCGGGCGGATACTGGTTGGCATCATCTTTGTTTCTCTGGAGTTCTTTGCCGGTCTTATGGCCTACTTTGGCGGCAGGCGGACAGAGGACGGACGGGACGCTATGTCCCAGGTTTTGGGCTTCCGCCGGTATATCACCCGGGTCTCCCGGGAATCTCTGGATGCCATTTCACGGCAGAATCCCGACTATTTCTTCGATCTTGCTCCTTATGCGTTGGCACTGGGTGTGAGCGGTACGTTCGCCCGGCAGTTTGGCACGAAGCCTCTACAGGAATGTCCTTACATAGAATTTCCCCTTCGGGACAAGATCACAGCGGCAAAGTGGAACAAAATTATGGAAGAGACCTTGGAAAAAATGGATGCCTCCCGTAAACAAGTCCCCCTCCGGGAATTCTCCAAAAAGGTGCAGAGTTTGACAAGATAAAAAACCTTCCCTTTGGAGAAGGTGGCATTTGCGAGGTACGAGCAAATGACGGATGAGGTCATAACCTCACCCGACCTCGCGCTGCTCGGCCACCCTCCCCAAAGGGGAGGGTACAAAATCCCGCGGTACGGAATTCCCGTACCGCGGGTTTTATTTAAGGCTTTTTCTTGAAAATGAATAATGCACCGCCGCCACCAACGGCTGCCGCGCCAGCCACACAGACCGCGGCAACGACCGCTGTATTGTCTTTTGGCTCCCCATCAGGTTTCGGTTCAGTAGGCATCGGCTCTGTGGGTGCCGGATCGGTGCTTTCCGGTATTGTGGGGGCAGGGTCGGTGGGCGCCGGGCCGGTTGCAGGCGCCAGCACATAACCGCATACCGTGCAGGTCTGGGCAGTGGTCTCCGTTGCCGCCGCGCCGGGAATATGCGCTGCCTTATCCTTTTTCTGCTCACACCCGGAGCAGGCGTGCCAATGGAACTGGGCATCTTTATTCCAGGCATCGCTATACTTATGGGTATGTCCCAAGGCCTCTTTTATGATATATCCGCATTCCGTACACTTTTGCGCCGTGGTCTCCGTTGCCGTCGCACCGGGTTTGTGGGCAGTTTCGTCCTTCTTTGCGCCGCAAACCTCGCAGGCGTGCCAGTGGCCAGAGGTATCTTTGCTCCACGAAGTATCATACTGATGGGTGGTCTTGCGCTCTGCGCCGCAAATGTCACAATCTGTATCGCAGGCATTTTGATAGGTATGGGTCGTTCCTTTTTCCACTGTTTCTGTTTTTGTTTTGCCGCAGCCGTTGCAAGTATAGGTCTTTACGCCCGTTTCCTTGCAGGTCGGGTCTTTTGTAATGACGCCGTTGTCATAGCTGTGGTCGCTAAGTGCAGGAATGGATTCTGTTTTTGTAGCACCGCAGATCGTGCAGGTAAATCGCTTTGTACCACTGTATTTGCAGGTTGGTGGACTAGTAATAACGCCATCGTCATACAGGCAATCGTGGGGGTAATAATTGTGAACAACCTGCAAACCTACCAGATTTTCACCTAATTTGTTTTGCTCCCATTCCTCTTTTGTGCCTTTATGAAATAGGATTTCCAGAGTACCATAGCTAAAAGCGCCGTATCCTATTTTTTCTATTCCTTTGGGCACAACCACGCTCCTTGCCTTCGTGCCGAAAAAGGCATTGTCTTCGATGATTTTTACATTGTCGCCCAAAGTGATGGACTTAACATCCTCACAGCCATAAAACGCATACTGACCAATGGTCTGCACGCCCGCGCCAAGGGCGATCTTGGTTATTTCTTTACACCCATCAAACGCATAGCCGCCAATACTTTCCACGCTGTCCGGAATGATGACACGGCTCAGGGCGGTGCATTTTGCAAAGGCCGAGACGCCGATTTTCTTCACACCCTCCGGTATTTCCACGGAGGTAATGCGCTTACAGTACTTAAATGAACCCGTGCCGATGCTAGTCACCGGATAGCCACCAAGGGTATCGGGGATCACGATTCTTCCCGTAAGGTATTCGTATGCTTTTCTGATCTCTGCTTCGCCATTTTTTACAAAATATGTGTATTTGCCGTCTTCTGTTGTAAAAAACTCTCCCGAGGAGGAAGCAGCCTCAACCGGAAACAGAAATACGCATATCAGTGTCATAGTAAGCGCAACAAGCAGGATTCCTGCTCTCTTCATTTTTCTACCTCCCATTCACATCCGCCGCTGCGGCAGACCGTTATGATTTGTTCTGTTCTAAATAGATGAGCAGTACAGCAATATCTGCCGGGCTGACACCGGAGATGCGGCCCGCCTGACCGATGGACACGGGGCGAATCTCGGAAAGCTTTTGTCTTGCCTCCAAGCGAAGGCCGTTTATGCTTTCATAGTCCATATCCGGGGGCAGCTTGCGGCTTTCCTCCTGCAAGAAAAGCTGTACCTGCTTTTCCTGCCGGGCAAGGTAGCCCGCATATTTGATTTGGATTTCCACCGCTTCCGTTGCCGCCGCAGGCAATTCCGGGCGATTTCTATCAAAGGGCGCTAAATCTGCATAAGTCACCTGGGGTCTGCGGAGCAAGTCCGCAAGTCTTGCAGACTGGGCAACGGGAGTAGAATCATACCGGCTCAGCATTTCGTTCAGTTCGGGACTTGTTGCCACACCGGTGCTTTCCAGCCGTTGCAGTTCCCGACGGACAAGGTCGTATTTTTCTTCCACCTTAAGCCGTCTTTCCTCCGGCACAAGGCCAATTTTCGCGCCGAGGTTCGTCAGCCGCTGGTCAGCATTGTCCTGCCGATGGAGCAGGCGGTATTCGGAGCGGCTGGTCATAATCCGATAAGGTTCCTCCGTACCCTTAGTCACAAGGTCATCAATCAGCGTGCCGATATAGCTGGTGTCCCGGGTCAGCACAAAGGGTTCTTTCCCCTGAATTTTCAGCGCTGCGTTCACGCCTGCCACAAAGCCCTGTACCGCCGCTTCCTCATAGCCCGACGAGCCGTTAAACTGGCCCGCGCCGTAAAGGCCGGAGACCTTTTTCGTCTCCAAAGTGGGGTACAGACTGGTGGGGTCAATGCACTCGTATTCGATGGCGTAAGCCGGGCGCATAATTTCCGCCTTTTCCAGTCCGGGAACGGTACGCAGCATTTTAATCTGCACATCCTCAGGCAGGCTGGAGGAGAAACCTTGAATATACATTTCTTCCGTATCCAAGCCGCAAGGCTCGATAAAGAGCTGATGGCGGTTTTTCTCCGCAAAACGGACAATTTTCGTCTCAATACTGGGACAATACCGAGGGCCAACACCGGAAATCGTACCGTCATACATAGGGCTTCGGTGGAGGTTGTCCCGGATGATTTGATGGGTCTCCTCGTTGGTATAAGTCAAATAGCAGACCGCACGGTTTTCCAAGGTATGCGCTGTACGGAAAGAGAAAGGCTCGGGAATCTCGTCACCCGGCTGCAGCTCCATTTTGGAAAAGTCGATGCTGCGGCGGTTTACGCGGGGCGGTGTGCCAGTCTTGAAACGACGCAGCGGTAAGCCCAGCTCCCGCAAATTCTCCGCAAGACCCACAGACGGGTGCATACCGTCCGGACCGGAAGCAGTGACGCTTTCACCGGTGATGATGGTGCTATCCAAATAGGTGCCGGTAGCCAAAATGACCGCCTTTGCGCCATAAATGGCGCCAAGCTGGGTCTGCACACCGACAACTTGCCCGTTTTCGGTCAATACCTTCGTAATCATTGCCTGCTTTAAATCCAGATTTTCCTGCTGCTCCAGCACCTGCTTCATATACTGCTGGTACTTGCGGCGGTCCGCTTGGGCGCGGAGGGAATGGACAGCCGGGCCTTTGCCACGGTTGAGCATCCGGTACTGGATACAAGCCGCGTCTGCCGCCACTGCCATCTGTCCACCCAAAGCATCCAGCTCCCGGACAAGGTGACCCTTGCCGGTGCCGCCGATGGCAGGATTACAGGGCATATTGCCCACAGCATCCAAGTTAATTGTAAAGAGGACAGTCTTTCGCCCCAAACGGGCGCAGGCCAGCGCGGCCTCGATGCCTGCGTGTCCCGCGCCGATGACGGCTACCTCCCAATCCCCTGCGTGGTAGGTGTTCATTCGGTAATCTCCTTAATCGGATGGGTCACAATTTCGCAACGGTTAATGGGCGTGCCTAGGGCGTGGAATTTTTCCTCATACCCGGTCATAATGCCCACAGGGCCATCCCGGTGGAGATCACGGGTCACATTCTTTGCAGGCAGTCCTACCAATTCCAATTCCTCTAAAGTGAACTCGAAAAGGGGCGCGTTGTCGGTCTTAAAGTGGATTTCACCGCCGTCGCGGATCACCCGGGAGTACATCCGCAAAAAGGTGCGGAAAGTCAGTCTCCGCTTGGCGTTCTTGCTCCGCGGCCAAGGATCGGGGAAGTTGATAAACAGCCGGTCGATTTCACCGGGGGCAAAGCAATTTTCCATCAGCGCAACATCCATATCCACGAAAAACACGTTGGTAAGACCCATATTTTTCGCCTTTTCCATAGCCACGACCATTGCCTCCCGGCAGCGCTCGATGGCAATCATCAGCACGTCCGGGTTTGCAGCGGCGGTCTCTGCCGTAAATTTACCCTTGCCGCAGCCAACCTCTACCCAAAGGGCAGTTGCATCGGGCTTTAGCTGCCGCCAAGCGCCCTGTCTTTCCGTCGCATCGGTGAT
>JAZQUL010000003.1:0-8925 GCA_045631285.1 Faecousia sp.
GGCTACGATCCGACTTCATTGCCCGTCCGCTTACCGCATCCAAGCCTCTCTCTTGTAGGGGGCGGCGCCCACGACGCCCCGCATTACCGTACCTGAGTATAACCTCGTAGGGGCGAACTGTGTTCGCCCGCGGGCGATCAAAGATCGCCCCTACAACCTTATGTAGCGAGGTCAAATAAAAATCCATCGACAGAAAATAGCGGCAGCTGATTTTTTCAGCTGCCGTATTTTTTGTTTGGGGATCAAAAAGGGGAGAAGTGGGAGTTCTTCAGGCGGTTTTCGGAGGAGAATACAGGCAGGAAACCGACTGCATTTTTGTGCCTGTCCCAGTATGCTATATGCAATGAAGGGAGGGGAAAATGTGGTAGTTTACTTGGATATCCTGCTTTTTCTGAACTTTTTCGTGGATTTCCTGCTGCTTCTCGGCACAAATCGCTTGGGTGGTTATCCGCCCAATAAAGCAAGGGCCGCCCTTGCCGCTGCTTTTGGCGCAGTCTACGGTATCGCCACGCTAATACCTGGTTTTTCTTTCTTGGGAAACACCCTTTGGCGAACAGTTTCTCTCCTTATTATGGGCGGTATTGCCTTTGGATTTCACAGAAACGCATTGCGTAGGATATTCCTTTTCTACCTTCTCAGTATGGCGCTGGGAGGTGTGGCAATGGGCGGCAGCAAGGGGAGCTTTTTTGGGGTTTTAGGGGCTGCGGCAGCAGTAGGATTCCTTTGCATTTTCGGCTTTCGAGGGAAAATCGGGAAGGAGTTTCTCCCAGTTGAGCTTACTTGCGGGAATAATAAAGTTACGCTTACCGCCCTTTGTGATACCGGAAATTCTCTCCGGGATCCCATCACCGGTCAGCCGGTACTTATCATTGGACCTGCTGCCGCGGTGCGCTTGACGGGACTGACGGCAGAGGAACTGCGGGACCCGGTGGGCACAATCGGGAAATTGCCGGGATTATGCCTAGTACCTTACCGGGCGGTGGGGCAAAAAGGGGGAATGCTTTTGGCGCTCCGTCTGCAAAATGTAAGAATCGGTTCGTGGATTGGCACGCAAACGGTGGCCTTTGCGCCGGATGGCTTAGGAGACAATACGGAATATCAGGCATTAACAGGAGGGGTCTTATGATGGATAAGCTTTTCACATTCTTAGTTAAAATTGGATTCATCCCACCGCAAAGCGTGCATTATATCAGCGGCGCGGATATCCTGCCGCCGCCACTAAAAGGCAGGCAAGAGGAGCAGGCGCTGGAAGATTTGGAGCGGGGGGACGATTCGGCGAGAGATTTACTGGTGGAGCACAATCTGCGACTTGTGGTCTTTATTGCAAGGCGGTTTGAAAATACCGGAGTCAATTTAGAGGACTTAATTTCCATTGGCACCATCGGCCTTATGAAGGCCGTCAGCACTTACCGGCGTGACAAAAATATCAAGCTTGCCACATACGCCTCCCGGTGCATTGAGAACGAAATTTTAATGCACATCCGGAAAATAGCCTGCCAAAAAACAGAGATTTCTTTGGATGAGCCAATTAATATGGATTACGATGGCAATGAGCTGCTTCTGTCTGATGTTTTGGGTACGGAAGAGGATATGATTTTGCGTCCCTTGGAGGATGCAGTGGATTTGCACCTGCTGCGCTGCGCGGTCCGGCAGCTTCCTGACCGGGAGAAGGAAATCGTCACCCTTCGTTTTGGTCTTTACGGCTATCAGGAACTGACGCAAAAGGAAGTGGCCATCAAGCTGGGGATATCCCAATCCTACATATCCCGGCTGGAAAAACGAATTATGGGACGGCTAAAAAAGGAAATTCTCCGCCAAACCAGCATAACCTCTTGCTAAATGGAAAAATATGTGCTACAATCGATATAGAAATTTATCGATATATTTCTGTATCGAAAGGAGAATACCTGATGGACAGAAAAGAAATTTCCAAGGCTGTGCTGAAACGGCTGCCCGGTTATCTTTCCTATTTGAAGGGACTGGATGTACAGTATATCTCTGCTACCGCCATTGCAATAGCGCTGGATATGGGCGAGGTGCAGGTTCGTAAGGACTTGGCGGCAGTGTCCGACGGCGGCAGACCTAAGATAGGCTACGAGCGTACTGCGCTTATGGAGGATATCAGCAGCTTTTTAGGCTATGATAATACCACCGATGCCATTCTGGTAGGCGCAGGCAAGCTGGGGCAAGCCCTTTTGGGATACAGCGGATTTGATGCCTACGGACTCAATATTCTGGCAGCCTTTGACGCAGCGCCCTTTGGGACGGAAGCCGAGGGTAGGCCTGTTTTACCGATTTCCGCCTTGCCGGAATTTTGCCAGTCCCGGAATGTACTGATGGGTATTATCACTGTCCCGGCCTCTGCTGCCCAGCAGGTCTGCGACCAACTGATCGATTGTGGCATTAAGGCAATCTGGAATTTTGCCCCCACCCATTTGGAAGTACCGGAGGGCATCTTGGTGCAAAACGAAAATATGGCAACCTCTTTGGCAGTTCTCTCAATGCACCTCCAAGCCCAAATCAAGAAATAAAAAATGCACCCCACCGGGGTGCATTTTTTATTTGATGCATAATGTAGAATGCATAATGCATAATTGTGGTGTCTGCACAGTGGACAATACGAGAATCTATCTGCAGAGCAGATACCATCATTTTGCATTAAGCATTATGAATTATGAATTCACAAAGCCGTCAGTTTCTCGTCTACCATTTGCAGAAGTTCCCGAATCTGTAAATGCTGGGGGCAGCTGTCCTCACACTGGCCGCAGCCGATGCAATCGGAAACGGTCGCGCCGGGATGCTCCTCATTGTTGATATAATTTAAGTATGTCTTCTTTGCCAGTTCAGAAAGACCGTAAACATTATGGTAGGTATAAGCCTGAAAAATTCTCGGGATATTGATGCCCTTGGGACAAGGCTGACAGTAGGCGCAGCCGGTGCAGTACAGCTCGGAGAATTTTTTCAGGTTTTCAAGAGACTCGCCCACCTGTTTCCACTGCGCCTCGCTCATAGGCTCGGGGAGAGAGCCGACGGCGGTATTCTGCTCTACCATTTCTACTGTCTGCATACCCGATAGGGCGCAGCAGACATTCTTGTTGCCAAGTACAAACCGCAGCGCCAGCTCATAGGTGTGCAGTTCACCGCTGCCAAGCTTCTGGGAAAGCTCTGTGGGCGCAGCCAGCCGACCACCGCCTACGGGACCCATAACCACGATGCCAAGCCCCTTTTGGGCAGCATATGCAATCATTTCTTCGTTGGCGCGGTCAAGGAGGTTATATTGCAGCAGCACAGTCTCCAAGCCTTCGCCATTGTCGATGATGTGCTTTAAGGCTTCGGGCTTATCGTGGAAGGAGAAGGAGATGTGGCGGATTTTGCCCTTTGCTTTCAACTCTTTTGCCCGGTCTAAAAGCCCCAAGGGTACAATGATTTCGTCAAATTCTTTTTGGTTAATGCCCCAAAAATGGTAGAAATCCACATAATCGGTACCAAGCTTTTGCAAACTTTCCTCCAGCCGCTGTTCGTATTCATCGGCGCTGGAAACTTTGCTGATGTTGCACTTTGTGGAGATGTAGACCTTGTCCCGAATGGGCGCCAATGCCTTGCCGATGGCACTCTCGCTATTATGGTGGCAATAGTAAGGCGCTGTGTCAAAATAGTTTACGCCCAATTCATAAGCGCGCAGGAGCATTTCGGTTACCTTTTCCTGCTCTACGTGCCAATCGCCCTTTTCGTCCTGATATTCGGGCAGGCGCATACAGCCGAAGCCCAATGCGGAGATTTGAATGCCGGTATTGCCGTGTTTGCGGTATTGCATAGAATCCCTCTTTTCCGTTTTTCTTTCAGTATAACATGCCCGGGCATCCAATACAAGAGGGTTTTGCCTTTGCGGTGCGTTTGGGTTGCAATCCCAACGGGATCGGTGTATAATAGAGAGCAGAAAGAGAGTGTGAAAACTATGTTTCAAAAGCTGACTGCAATGGTTTTGCTCCTGAGTATCTTCCTCTGTTTGCTGCCTGTTTCTGCCCGCGGAGAAGAGGGTATGGTGGCGGTGGACAAGAATGCTGTCCTCTCTGGCCTTTATGAGGCAGATATCGCTACGATCCGGGAGGCAATTCTGGAAGGCGTGGTTACCAGCCGGGAGCTGACAGAATACTATCTGCAGCGCATTAACGCATATAATGGGCCTTATAACTGCTTTATTACTATCTGCGATGATGCGCTGGCCCAGGCAGATGCCCGGGACGCACAGCTTAAGGCGGGGAAAGGGGAGGGACTTCTCTTTGGCATCCCCATTGTGGTCAAGGACAATATTGACGTAAAGGGCGTACACACTACCAACGGGCATAAAAAGCAAGACAGTCAGATAGCTGCGGACAACGCGGTGGTGGTACAGCGACTTTTGGATGAAGGCGCGGTGATTTTGGCAAAGACCAATATGTGTAAAGATGCCCGTAATGCCCACTGGTCCAAAAGCGATGCGGTAGGGGAGACCAAAAATCCCTATAACCAATACTATTCTCCGGGTGGCTCCTCCGGCGGTTCTTCGGCAGCGGTGTCGCTGAACTTTGCAACCGCTTCCCTGGGTACGGATACCAATTCCTCGCTTCGCTTTCCGGCGGCATTAGCGGGCTGCTTTTCTCTGCGGCCTACCTTCGGGCTAGTCCCCCGGGAGGGTGTGATTTTGTATAACAGCACAAGAGACACCGTAGGTGCGATTACCCGCAGCGCTTCTGATCTGTCGGTTATGATGGATGTGCTGACGGACGGGGAATACCAATATACGGAGAACCTGAATAAAGATGCCCTCAAGGGGCTGCGGCTGGGCATCGTCAAAGAACTGACCTACGCTACCCGACTGGACAGCTATCGGACAGATGCCTATATTGACGATGAGGTGGCGGCGACTTTTGCCCGGGCGGTAGAGGAACTGAAAGCCTGCGGCGCGGAGGTGGTAGAGGTTTCTTTTGCAAACATTTTCTCTCTTGCCGGCGCGGCAACCACAGAAAGCGCCAAGAAAAAGTATTATGAGGCATATCTGAATGTTCTCTCCAAAAATAACCTTTCCGCGCTGATTTTTCCCACCTATTTGTCCACACCGCTGAAAACCGGTACAGACGAAAACGGGGAGTATTGGTATGTTTTTGACGATACCAAGCAGGTACTGATTAATAATTGCCGCGTTCTTGCCGCATCGGCAAAATTGCCGGAGATTACCATTCCCATTGGCTACCATTCGGGCGGGCCGGGAATCGGCATGGAAATTGCAGCGCCCAGAAACTGCGAACAGCTTCTTTTGGATATCGCTTATAGTTATTCAGCGGTCTATAACTACCGAATTGCCCCTACCGGCGCGCCAAACGATTACATAGCCTCTTCCTTAGGCTCACTGCGAGACGTGCTGGATGATTACTACGTTCGTTTGGAGGCGGCAAAAAATCCTCCCACCGAGCCGCCTGTAACAGACAGCGCGCAAAACAAGCAGGATTTCCTGCCTGCAATCATTATTGCTACCTGTGCGGCAGCGGTATTCAGCGCCTATACTTACGCGATCCGGAAAGTGAAAAAGAAAAAGCAGGAAGAAAAGGCTGAAATTTGACCGTTATCCAATAAAAAAGCCGCCCAAACGGGCGGCTTTCTCTCTTACTTGCTGGGCTTGAAGCTATCCTTCAGGCTGACGCTGCGGTTAAAGACCAAATGGTCAGGCGTGCAATCCTTGCTGTCCGGGCAGAAATAGCCAAGACGCATAAACTGATAGGACGCAGGCGCTTTGGCGTTTTGTAGTGACTTTTCTACCTTACAGCCGGTGAGAACCTCCAAGGAGTTGGGATTCAGGCAGGCGAGGAAATCCTTGCCGGCAGCATCTGGATCGGGATCGTCAAAGAGGTTACTGTACTGCCGCACCTCCGCATCCACGCAGGTCTCGGCGTCCACCCAATGGATGGTTGCGCCCTTAATCTTCCGTCCGTCAGCGGGGTCACCGCCCTTGGAGTCAGGATCGTAGGTGGCAAGCACCTCTACTACATTGCCGTTTTCGTCGGTAACGCAGCCGGTACAGGAGATGACGTAAGCGCCCTTCAGGCGGCATTCAGGACCGCCGGGGAACAGCCGCTTATATTTGGGCACAGGCTCGGCCAGGAAATCATCGGCTTCGATCCACAAATTCCGGGAGAAGGTGATGGCACGTGTACCAGCCTCGGGATCGTTGGGGTTGTTCTCTACCTCGAAGGTCTCGCTCTGGCCTTCAGGATAGTTGGTAATGGTCAGCTTTACGGGCTTTAAGACCGCCATTACACGCTGGGCAGTTTCATTCAGGTCCTCCCGGAGGCAGTACTCTAGGAAACCAAACTCGATGGTGTTGGGGCTTTTGGCAACGCCTACCCGATCGCAGAAATTGCGGATAGCAGCCGGGGTATAGCCACGGCGGCGCAGACCGCAAAGGGTAGGCATCCGGGGATCGTCCCAGCCGGATACATAGCCGTTTTCCACCAACGCTCTCAGCTTCCGCTTGGAGAGGACGGTGTGGTCGATACCCAATCTCGCAAACTCAATTTGCCGGGGTGTGTGGGGCACGGAAACATTTTCCACAACCCAGTTATAAAGGGGTCTGTGGTTTTCAAACTCCAAGGAGCACAGAGAGTGGGTGATACCCTCCAGCGCGTCCTGAATGGGGTGAGCAAAGTCGTACATAGGATAGATGCACCACTTATCGCCCTGACGGTGGTGATGCATATGGCGGATACGGTAAATCACCGGGTCACGCATATTGAAATTGCCGGAGGCAAGGTCAATTTTTGCACGGAGGGTATACTTATTGTCCTCAAATTCGCCATTTCGCATTCTTTCGAACAGATCAAGGCTTTCCTCGATGGGACGGTCACGATAGGGGGAGACAGCGGGGGTGTTCAGGTCGCCGCGCATCTCCTTTGCCTGCTCAGGGGTCAGCTCGCAGACATAGGCGAGACCTTTCTTAATCAGCTCTACTGCATACTCGTAGTCCTTCTCAAAATAATCAGAGCCATAGTAGAAACGGTCGCCCCAGTCAAAGCCCAGCCAGTGAATGTCCTCTTTGATGGCTTCTACGAACTCCACATCTTCCTTGGTGGGGTTGGTGTCGTCCATACGCAGATTGCAAAGACCGCCAAACTTTTCCGCAGTGCCAAAATCGATGATCAGCGCTTTGCAGTGGCCAATGTGGAGATAACCGTTGGGTTCCGGCGGGAACCGGGTGTGGACGGTCTTGCCGGCATAGCGGCCGCCTTCGGCAATATCTTCTTCAATAAAGGCGTGAATGAAATTCTTGCTCTCGGTCATTTCAGCCATTATTTATACCTCTTTTCAGTAAAAAATCACGATTTATTATAAATGATATTTCCGCGTTTTGCAACTGAAAATACATAATTTTCCCGGAAAATATGCATACGGTAAAAAAGATGAAAACAATTTACGAATTTAGAGAAATTTTAGTTGTCAATTTGGCTTTCTTATTATAGAATAGAGGGAGTATAGAGAGGAGAGGATATTCGTGTCCCAGATTAAATACAAAAGAATTCTCCTGAAGCTCAGCGGTGAAGCGCTGGCCGGCGATCTTCGCCGTGGCATTGATTTTGAAATTCTCCATACTGTCTGCCGCACCATCAAAAAGTGCGTAGATATGGGTGTCCAAATCGGCATCACCATCGGCGGCGGTAACTACTGGCGGGGCGTGAAGGACGGCGCGGATAAAATGCAGCGCTCCCACGCAGATTCTATGGGTATGCTGGCAACAGCAATGAACTCTATCGCGGTGGCGGATGCCCTTTCCCAGCACGGTGTGGACGCGAGAGTACTCTCTGCTGTGGAAATGCCCAAGTTTACGGAGTATTTTACCCGGGATTTGGCAGACCGCTACTTAAACGAGGGCAAAGTTGTCATCTTTGCCTGCGGTACAGGCCATCCTTATTTTTCCACCGATACCGGCGCGGTTCTCCGGGGTGTGGAAATCGAAGCGGATGCCATTTTGATGGCAAAGAATGTGGATGGCATCTATTCTGCCGACCCCAATATCGACCCCACAGCCGTAAAGTTCGACGAGCTGACCTACGACGAGGTGCTCGCCCGTCACCTGAAGGCTACCGACTCCACGGCAATGACTTTGGCGATGGACAACCACGCAACGCTTATCTGCTTTGCGTTGAAGGACCCGGAAAATATTATCCGCGTAGTATGCGGTGAAAAAATTGGAACTACTGTTAAGGAGGCATAAAGATATGAAGGTAGATTTTACTGAATATGCAAGAAAAATGGATAAGACCCTAGAGGTGCTGGGTGAGAACTTCGGCGCAGTCCGCGCAGGCCGCGCCAACGCCAAGGTACTGGACCGCATCACTGTAGAGTACTACGGCAGCGAGACTCCCCTCAACGGCGTTGCAACCATTTCCTCTCCCGATGCCCGTACCCTCGTCATCCAGCCCTGGGATACCAAGCTGCTGCGTGACATTGAAAAGGCAATCCTTGTTTCCGATCTGGGCATTAACCCCCAGAACGACGGCCGTGTGATCCGCCTGATCTTCCCCCAGCTGACTGAGGAGCGTCGTAAAGACCTGACCAAGCAGGTCAAGAAGTACGCAGAGGACGCCAAGGTGGCAATGCGTAACATCCGTCGCGACGGTATGGACTACGTAAAGAACCTGAAGAAGAAATCCGAGATTACCGAGGATGACCAGAAGACTGCCGAGAAGGACCTGCAGGACTTGTTGGACAAGTACACCAAGAAGGTGGACGACGCTCTGGCAGCCAAGGAAAAGGAACTGATGGCAATTTAACCGCGCGGGGGTGTTGGCAACAGCACCCCCGTCCTAATCTGAAAAGAAGGGGTCTATTATGGCACTTTTTAAGAAGCAAAAGGAAACATTGCCCCCACCGAGGCACATTGCCATTATTATGGAC
>JAZQUL010000004.1:0-2506 GCA_045631285.1 Faecousia sp.
TCCTTGGTCAGGGTCTCGTGGTTGACGTTGTAAACGATGGTGGGCAGGTCGTTGCCAGCGGGAGCGGAGATAACGACCTTCTTGGCGCCGGCGTCGATGTGAGCCTGAGCCTTAGCCTTGGAAGTGTAGAAACCGGTGCACTCCAGAACGACGTCTACGTCCAGCTCGCCCCAGGGCAGCTCGGCAGCGTTAGCCTTAGCGTAGATGGTGATCTTCTTGCCGTCGACAACGATGTTGTCCTCGCCAGCCTCGACAGTGTGAGCACCGAAGGGAGCAGCGTAAGCGCCCTGGGTGGAGTCATACTTCAGCAGGTGAGCCAGCATTGCGGGAGAAGTCAGGTCGTTGATAGCGACAACCTCGAAGCCCTCAGCGCCGAACATCTGACGGAAAGCCAGACGACCAATACGGCCAAAACCATTAATAGCAACTTTTACAGACATGATAAATTCCTCCGTTTTTATAATTGCTGCATAGCAGCTTTAGAGATATATTTGCGACAGCCCAAAGCCGTGCAAATAGATTATACAACAAGGGTTGTCAATTGTAAAGTAGATAAAATGTAAAAAAGTGTATTTTTTTGACTGTTATTCTCGGTAATCCTTACAAAAAGCCGTAATTTCCGCTCGGTTTGCAGGGACGCTTCCCTGATAGAAGCCGGGCTTGCCGCCGCCGCGGGCGCCCAGGGCAGAGGAGAGGTCCGCACCCAAGGTTTTAACCCTTGCGGCATCACCTGCAAGGCAGAGAGAATAACCTGCGCCGTCACGCCCGGAAAAGATAGCCGCCACGCCGCCGCAGACCTGGGAGATGGCGCTTGCCAGCTCCCGGACAGCGGCGGAGGTTAAGTCCTCTTCAAAGCAAAGGGCAAAGTCTGTGTCCCGGTAGGCTTCCGCCAAGAGAGCGAAATATTTTCTTTGGATGCAAAGGGTACGGTAGCGCTCCTGTTCCAGCGTATCATTCATATGGCGGGCAGCTTCCCCGGTTTCCAGTATTTTTGCGGAAAAAGCGGCAGAAACCTGCTTGTTTTGGTTGTATATCGCATCCATCAGCCGGAGTGCCCGACCGCCGCAGACCATCTCAATGCGAACGCCATGATGGAATTTTACGCAGGACAGAAGCTTAACAAGACCTACTTCACCGGAAAATTTGGTGTGCACACCGCAGCAGGCGCAAATGTCATAATTCTGAATCTCTACGATCCGCACCGGCCAAGGCAGCGCCTTTTTCGCCCGATAGGGAACGGAGGGCAGCTCTTCGGGGGAGGGAATGTAGCAGGAAACGGGTACATTCTCCCAGATTGCCCGGTTAACCGCCCATTCCAGCGACGGCAGATCTTCCGCAGGGATAGGCCCGTCAAAATCCACAGTCAGCACATCTGCGCCAATATGGAAGCCGCAGTTGCCGTGACCGTACCGCTTATAAATAATACCGGTGAGGATGTGCTCGCCGGTGTGCTGCTGCATCAGGTCAAACCGCCGTTCCCAATCCAAGTTACCCTCCACGGTATCGCCTACGGTCAGCGGGCCGTCACAAAGGTGGTATACCTCCTCGTTTTTCTCCCGGACATCCAGAACCCGGACACCGCCCAGCGTACCAATATCGCAGGCCTGACCGCCGCCCTCGGGATAAAAGGCGGTGGCATCCAAGGTAATGAGATACCCTTTTTCGGTCTGCTCACAGCCGGTTACCCGGGCGGTAAAATTGCGGATATGACTGTCTGCGTAATATAATTTTTCCATAGCGTTTCTCCTGCATAAATTTGCTTTATTGTACCACAAAGGGGGAGATAATGTCGAGTGCTTTTGCTGTTTATTGGGCTTAATTCGTGGTTTTTCTAAGGATAAATGGAGTAAAATGGGCATACACCTACGAAGGAGGAAATGCTTATGCAGTGCCAGAAGCTAAGAACCTATATGGAGACCGGCAGGGTGGTCTTTGTCCCTGCAAAATCCGTGCTGCCTAACCCGGCGCAGCCCCGAAAGCATTTTGAGGAGGGGGCGTTGGCAGAACTGACGGAAAGCATTCGCAGACACGGGATTTTGCAGCCCCTTTCTGTCCGCCGGGTGGGGAAAAATTACGAGCTTATTGCCGGGGAACGGCGACTGCGGGCGGGCATCCGGGCTGGCCTTACGGAAATTCCTTGTATTGTGATGTCTATGGAGGATGAAGAATCCGGCTGGGTGGCGTTGGTGGAAAATTTACAGCGGCAGGATTTGCACTATTTGGAGGAAGCCCGGGGCATCGGCGTGCTGATGGAAAAAGGGGAGATGAGCCAGGAGCAGGCGGCAAGGTTCTTGGGGAAAAGCCAAAGCGCGGTGGCAAACAAGCTTCGCATTCTGCGCCACAGCCCGGAAGTGCTGGAATTGCTGCAAAAATCCGACCTTACGGAACGTCACGCCCGGGCGCTGCTGAAATTGACGGATGACACCGAGAAAATAAACGCCATTGCCGAAATTCTGCGGCTGAATATGAGCGTCGCCCAAACGGAAAAGTACATAGAAAAATGCCT
>JAZQUL010000005.1:0-34896 GCA_045631285.1 Faecousia sp.
TGGAGTACCGCCCACGTTTATCAGGCGGTGCTGAATGGAGAGGCGCACGTTCCGCAAATTGCCCATATTACCACCCTGGCGGGATATGTTCACTATATGCTTACCGGCGAAAATGCCATTGGCGTGGGTGAAGCGTCTGGAATGTTCCCCATTGACCCGGAAACCTTGGATTATGATAAAGAGATGCTGGAAAAATTTAACACGCTCCCTGCCGTTGCGGAACTGCCGTGGAAACTCCGGGACATCCTCCCAAAAGTTCTTACTGCAGGCGAGAATGCCGGCTGCCTGACAGAAGCTGGCGCCCGGCGAATCGACGGGCTGTTGCCGGTGGGTACGCCCTTTGCACCGCCCGAGGGTGATGCAGGCACCGGAATGGTGGCCACCAATGCGGTAGCGGCAAGAACCGGCAATGTCTCTGCAGGCACGTCTATCTTTGCAATGGTTGTGCTGGAAAAACCCCTCTCTCAGGTCTATGAAGAGATCGACATTGTGACCACACCCAGCGGCAAAAACGTGGCAATGGTTCATTGCAACAACTGTACCAACGATACCAACGCCTGGGCAGCCGTCCTGCGGGAGACTGCCAGCCTTTTTGGCGCAGAGCCGTCAAGCGCAGAACTTTTTACAAAGCTCTATGAAAAATCCTTGGAAGGCGACCCGGATTGCGGCGGTATTTTGGTCTGCAACTATATGGCAGGCGAGGGGATTACCCGTCTGGATTCCGGACGGCCTATGGTAATCCGCACGCCCGGTTGTAAATTTACCCTTGCAAACTTTTTCCGCAGCCAGCTTTATTCCACAATGGCAACACTGAAGCTGGGTATGGAGATTTTGGAAAAGGAAAATGTAGCCATTGACTCACTTACCGGCCACGGCGGTCTCTTTAAGACCCCCGGTGTGGGACAAAAGTATATGGCGGCGGCCTGCAATACCAGCATTACCTGTATGGAAACGGCAGGCGAGGGCGGCCCTTACGGTATGGCGCTGCTGGCAGCCTATTGCGGTGAAAAAGCACCCGGTGAAAGCTTGGAAAACTATCTGAATAACCGGGTATTTTCTCAGGCGAAATCCACGGTTATGGCACCGATAAAGGCGGATATCGACGGTTTTAATGCCTATATGGAAAAGTACAAAGCCCTGCTCCGGGTAGAGCAGTCCGCTGTAGAAAACCTATAAAAAAAGAAATGTGGCCTCACAGGAACGAGTGAGGTCGCATTTTTCTTGACATTTTGCGCTTTGTTATGCATAATAAACACTGCGAAAGCAATCTTGATTTGGAGGTGTTACATATGGATATGGTTAAGAAGTATTTTCCTAAGTCCTTTGGTCTGGAAAATGTGAAGGCACTGGTGATTTCCATCCTGATCTACATCTTGGTGGATGTTCTGTGCGGCATTGTTTGCACAGTGCTGGGCATTATTCCTCTGCTGGGTGGTATTGCTGCTTGGGTAGTCGGTACCGTTGTGGGTATCTACACCACAGTGGGTATTGTTCTTTCCGTTCTGTCCTTCCTGAAGGTCATTCAGTAAGTCATAAAAGCCGCTGACCGGTCAGCGGCTTTTTTCTATGTCGGGGACAAAAAGATTGCATTTAAAAGGGGGATGTGGTATAATTATCCGGTAATGCAAAAATTTTTGGGAGAAAATATTTATGAAAATGAATTACAGAAAGCAATATCTTTGTGCTTCTGCAATTATTGGCGCAGTTCTTGTGGCGCTCATATTGGTTCTGGTACTCCTGCCGGGCGGTGGGGACAGCCTGAATCCTACTGCGCCACCTCAGATGATGAATCCCACAGATGGGACTACGGAGAAACCTACAGCCACGCCTACCGACGGACCTACTGAACCTGCCCCTACAGAGCCACCGGTTACCGAACCGCCCAGACGGGCTTTTGTTACGGCGACGAGGCTGAATGTTCGAAAGAATGCGAGTGCATCCAGCCAAAGTGTGGATGCATATAGCTACGGTACGGAGATCGCAATTTTGGAGGAAACCACGGTAGACGGTGTTTCCTGGGGCAGAACGAATAAGGGCTGGGTTTGCCTTTCTTATGTACATATCGGGGACAGCGTACCGCCTACCGAGCCGCCTCCTACTGAGCCGGAGCCTACCGAGCCGCCCCAGCGGGCTTTTGTGACGGTGGCAAAGCTGAATATCCGTAAAACTGCCAGTACCTCCAGCCAAAGCGTAGGTTCTTACACTTATGGCGCGGAGATATTCATTTTGGAAGAAAAGACTGTGGGCGGTGTTCGGTGGGGTAGAACGAATAAGGGCTGGATCTGCCTTTCCTATGTCCACATCGGAGACAGTATGCCGCCCACGGAGCCGCCTACCGAACCACCTACGGAAGCTGCTACCGAGCCTCCCAAACCCACAGAGCCGCCTGCTGAGCCGTCTGTACCTACCGAACCTCCCGTTTTAAAGCCCAATCCCTTTGATGCGGATGATTTTATTAAGAACGGTCAGTTTATCTCCTGCAAGACGGAAAAGACCGCCATCGGCGTGGATATTTCGAGCTGGCAGGAAGAGGTGGATTTTGAAAAACTGAAGGCTGCCGGTGTAGATTATGTAATGATTCGCGCAGGCTTCCGCAGTACCGCTTGGTCGGGAAAGCTCAACAAGGATAAATATGTAGAACAGAACTACCGTGGCGCAAAGGCTGCCGGACTAAAAGTTGGTTTTTATTTCTACTCTCAGGCAAGAACAGCAGAAGAAGCCCGGGAAGAAGCAAAGTACCTTCTGGATATCGTAAAAGATTGGGATGTGGACTTGCCTTTGGTTTGCGACTGGGAATACACCAGCGGCTCTTCCCGTGTGGAGAATGTATCCCGCCGTAATGCTACAGACAGTGTCAAGGCTTTCTGCGATACCATCAAAAATGCCGGCTACACGCCTATGTTCTATACAGCGGATTACCTTGTAAAATATAAGCTCTATATTGAGGAGCTGGCCGCCTACGGTATCTGGTATGCTGATTACCGCAATTATTTAAGCACACAGTTCCGTGTGGATTTATGGCAATATACCGCCAAGGGTCGTGTCAGCGGCATTGAGGGCTATGCCGATCTGAATGTACTGTTCCTGGAAAACAGTATTTTTGCGGAAATATTCAAAGATTAAAGAATATCCACCAACTGCTGCTGCAGTTGGTGGATGTTTTTAACGGGTATAAGAAATATCTCTTTGGGTAAAGATTTCTTTAGCCAACAATCGTACCGGGCGCTCCGGTGGCGGAAGAAAGGACTTCGATTTTTAGATCATAGGCGCGAGCAAGCTCTACGCTGCGGTCGTGGAGAACTTGCGCTCCGTTTTGGATGAGACGGAGCATTTTCTCATAGCTGATTTCCGAAAACCGCTGGGCATCGGGATAGCGGCGAGGATCCCGGTCATAGATGCCATCCACATCGGTGAAGATTTGGCAGAGGTCTGCTTTCAGAAAAGCTGCCAGCGCTACTGCGGTGGTATCTGACCCGCCGCGGCCCAGGGTGGTAATATTGCCCTGTTGGCTGACACCCTGAAATCCCGCCACGACCACCACATTTTCTTTCTTTAGTTCCTGCAAAATACGGTCGTTGCTAAGTCCCAGAATCCGGGCATTGCCATAAATGTCATCCGTGAGAATACCTGCCTGCCAGCCGCAAAGACTGACGGCGGGGATGCCCATAGCGCCTAAAGCCATTGCCAAAAGGGCAGCAGAAAGCTGCTCACCGGCGGCGAGATAGGCGTCCATTTCCCGGGCAGAACCCCGGGGATTTACTAGGCGGGCTTTTTCAATCAGCTCGTCGGTGGTGTCTCCCTGGGCGGATACCACAACGATGACCTGCACACCCTGCCGGGCAAGCTGACTGACCCGCTGGGCGGCAGCTTGCAGTTTGTTTTTATCGGCAAGGGAGGAACCGCCATATTTTTGTACGATGCGCATAATAATCACCTCTGTGGCATTCTATGGAGAATGGATAGGCATGTGCAAAAAAACGGGCGTATTTTGTGAATACGTCCGTTTATTTCGCTTAGGTTAACCTGCAAGAATCTCTGCTTTGATAACACCGGGGGTCTCCCGCAGCGCCAGCAGTAAGTCCTCCAAATCTGCATCGATATGTATGGTTTCCGCAGAAATGGTTACAACAGCGCAGCCGTCGGTAGGTACGATGGAGTTGATAGTGATGATATTGGCATTGTGCTCGGAGAAGATGCCTAAAATACTCTGCAGCATACCGGGTTTGTCGTGGAGTAACAGCTGAAAGGTGATAATCCGTCCGGAAGTCATATTCTGGAAGGGCAGCAATGCGTCCCGATATTTATAAAAAGCGCTGCGGCTGATACCGGTTATTTTGGCGGCGTCGTTGACAGTGGCCGCCTGGCCGGTGGCCAGTAAATGCTTAGCTTCTGCAACCTTCAGGAAAATTTCCGGTAGGGCAGACGCTTCTACGATATAATATTTGGGGGTATTTGCCATGATAGGGCCTCCTGTCTCTGTATAAACGACAATTTTCTTTGTCTGGATTACAGCTATTGTAGCATATATTTTATAAAATGCAAGTGTCTTTATGGGGGGAATGGGAGGGAAATATGCTGAAGGATTATGGTGGAAGGCTGATTTGGCTCATATTGGGCTTTGGTGCGCTCTGGGTAGGGCTTCGCTATGTCTTGCCGGTGACACTCCCATTTTTACTGGGACTACTGCTGGCATTGGCAGCAGAGCCATTGACTGTTCTTTGCACGGAAAAAGGACGTCTGCCACGAGCGGTATCCTCGGGCATCGGCGTCTGTAGCGTGTTGTTGTCGTTGACGGTTCTTTTGTCTCTGCTTGGAGCGGTGATTGTGCGGGAAATCGGTGTTCTGATGGGGGCGCTGCCGGATTTGCAGCAAACTGCCCGGGATGGCGTTTCTATGGCGCAGACACAGCTGCTGCGTGTGGCACAGCTGGCGCCTGACGGGGTGCGGCCATTGCTTTCTGGGTTGGTGGAGCGGTTTTTCAGCGATGGAACGGCGGTAATGGATGCGGTGACAGACCGATTGCCCGGCATCTTGGGCGCTGTGTTGGGAGCAGTGCCGGACAGCGCATTAATGATCGGCACAGGGATATTGGCAGGCTTTATGTTTTCTGCCCGACTGCCGGAACTGCGGGGATTTTTGACCCGGCGCATCCCGGAAAAATGGAAAAGCACCTATTTTCCGGCGATGAGACGAATCCGCAGCGCTCTTTGGGGGTGGCTCAAAGCGCAGCTTCTATTATGCCTTGTAACCTATGGCATCGTAACAGTGGGCTTTTTGTTTATGGGTATCCCCTTTGCGCCTGCTTGGGCGATATTGGTGGCGCTGGTGGATGCAGTCCCCCTGTTGGGGACGGGGACAGTATTGGTGCCTTGCGCCATTGTGAGTATATTGCAGGGGGAGGGGAGCCGGGCGCTTCTTTATCTTATTATTTATGGGCTGTCGGCCGGTGTCCGTGCGGCATTGGAACCGCGGTTGGTTGGAAAAAATCTGGGACTGGACCCCCTTATTACTCTTTTTGCCATTTATACCGGTTATCGGTTTTGGGGCTTTTTGGGGCTTATTTTGGCGCCGATGGCAGCTGCCGCTGTTTTGCAAATTTTGAATGCGGAAAAAATGTAGAATCCTATTGTGCATTGCTGACATTTTTGTTATAATACAAAGAAAATGATATAATGGATGTGTTATGCTTTGAAATACGGAATCTGGAATGTGGCGAAAATTGAGGCGGAAAATGTAAATGCATTGGTGCGCTGTGGGTATGCGCCCCTGACAGCGATGGTGCTGTCCTCCCGGGGCATTGCCGACGAAAAACAGGCAGCGCAGTATTTGGGCTGCGGCGACTTTCTGCCGGATCCTTTTTTGTTAACAGATATGGTGCCGGCTGTGCAGCGGCTTCGTACTGCCATTGACTGCGGTCAGCGAATTGCTGTTTTTGGCGATTATGATGTGGACGGCATTACGGCCACCTGCTTGCTGACGGATTTTCTCCGGGAACAGGGGGCAGACTGCGTGCCCTATATTCCTGCGCGCCTGGAGGAGGGCTACGGCCTTAATAGCCTGGCTATCGGGCAGCTTGCGGAGCAAGGTGTGGAACTGATTGTTACTGTGGATTGCGGCATTACTGCCGTAGAAGAAGCCGATTTGTGTCGGGAAATGGGCATTGACCTGATTATTACCGATCATCACGAATGTAAAGAGTTGCTTCCGAATGCGGTGGCGGTTATCGATCCCCATCGTCCGGATGGCGGCTATCCCCATAAGAATCTATCTGGTGTAGGCGTGGCCTTTAAGCTGGCAGCAGCGCTGTATGGCAATCAGCAGCAGATGCTGGAGAGATACGGCGATTTAGTCTGTCTTGGTACGGTGGCGGACGTGATGCTTTTGCAAGGGGAAAACCGCCGTTTTGTGCAGGATGGACTTACGCAAATGAAAACCGCGCCCCGGACGGGCATTGCCGCGCTGATGAAGGTATGCGGCTGTAATCCGCAGGATTTGAATGCTTCCTCCGTGGGCTATGTACTGGCGCCCCGTATCAATGCGGCCGGTCGAATGGGGGAAATCCATTTGGCGGTGGAGCTGTTTCTTACAAAGAATAAGAATCAGGCGGAGACCCTTGCGGCAAGCCTTTGTGAATTGAATCGCCAGCGGCAGATCGTGGAGACAACCATTTATGAACAGGCGATAGAAATGCTTCCGTCTGAAAAGCTGCCGGAAGCCGTCGTATTGGCAGATGATACTTGGCATCAGGGCGTGGTTGGCATTGTCGCCAGCCGAATTGCAGAGGAGTGCTGTTGTCCTGCGGTGCTGATTTGTTTGGATGGAGAACACGGAAAGGCCAGCTCCAGAAGCTATGGCGGCTTTAACCTGTTTTCGGCGCTCAAAGAGAATGCCCATTTGCTGGAAAGCTATGGCGGTCACGAATTGGCAGCCGGTTTTACAATTCTGCGTGACAAAATCAGCCCATTCCGGGAGGCGTTATGTTACGCGGCAGAGCGCTACTATGCACAGGCAGGGGAGTCTGCCGCCCTTAGCGGTGACTGTGTGATCCCACCGGAACTTTTGACCATTTCCAATATCGATGCGCTGAAAGTATTGGAACCTTGCGGCTCCGGCTGCCCAAAACCGCTCTTTGTGATGGAGAATCTGATTGTTGAGCGAATCAGTCAGGTGGGCAGCGGCAAGCATATGCGTTTGCGTGTCCGAAGCGGCCGGTATAGCTTTCAGGCTATCTATTTTTCTGCTTCCGCAGAAACAGCCTGTATTTGCACGGGAGAAATGGTGGACATTGCCTTTACGGCTCAAATTAACGAATACCGGGGTGAACGCTCCGTGCAGATGAATATAGTGGACATCCGTCCCAGCTGCAAAGCAGAATGTTATCCTGAGACAGACGGTTACCGGGCGCTATGCAATGCCGCATTAACTGCGGAGAAGGCGGAAGAACTGCTGCCCGACCGGGAGACCCAGGGAGTGATCTGGCGTTATTTAGCCTCCCGGGGCGGTCCTATTAAGGAGACGCCAATGAGCCTTTGCCGGAAGATCATCCGTTGGTCCGGGAAGTCGCTGAGTTTGCAAAAAATGCTGGTTACTTTGGACATTTTTGCGGATGTGGAGCTGCTTACCCTGAAACGGCAGCATAAGTACATTCTGCTTCAGGCCCATACGCACGCAGAAAAAACCGACCTGAATTTAAGTCCTACGATGCAGCGACTGCTGCGCGCGAAAGAGAGTTGAAACATAACCTTGGAAACCTTTGAAAACCGATATGCGTCCCTATGCACTGCCATTGCCCGGCATATGCCGGCGGCGGATATGGAGCGCATTGACCGGGCTGTGGAATATGCCCGTGAAAAGCATAAAGACCAAAAGCGCAAGGATGGTTCGCCCTATGTAATCCACCCGCTGGCTGTGGCGGAGATTGTGGCCGAGTTGGGTTTGGATGAAGAAGCGCTTTTAGGCGCATTGCTTCACGATTGTATCGAGGATACGGATGCATCCTATGAGGAAATTGTAAAGCTTTTTGGTAAAACCTGCGCGGAATTGGTGGAGGGCGTTACCAAGCTGACCCGGGCCAACTTTACCAGCAGCGAGCAGGAGCAGATGGAAAATCTGCGAAAGATGTTTATGGCCATGTCCAAGGACATCCGGGTGGTGCTGATTAAAATCGCTGACCGTCTGCATAATATGCGTACTATGCAGTATCAGTCTCCGGCAAAGCAGCTGTTAAAATGCCGGGAGACGATGGATATTTACGCGCCGCTGGCATACCGCCTTGGTATGCAAAAAATCAAGTGGGAGCTGGAGGATATTGCCCTTCGGTATATTGATCCTGCGGCCTATCAGGAGATTATGGACCATTTGCAGGACCATAAGGAGAAGGATGAGGCCTTTATGCGGGCAATTCAGGAGAAAATTCGCCTGCGCCTTGCGGAGGTGGGCATCCACAATTCCACCTATGGCCGCATTAAGCACGTCTATTCCATCTACCGCAAGATGAATGCACAGGACAAGACCATCGATGAGCTATACGACATTTACGCGTTCCGGGTCGTGGTAGACTCTATTCCCGATTGCTATAACGTACTGGGTCATATCCACGACCTGTTTAATCTGGTGCCCGGTCGTTTTAAGGACTATATTTCTACCCCTAAGCCCAATATGTACCAGAGCTTGCACACCACCGTTATCGGTGTGCAGGGTATTCCTTTTGAAGTGCAGATCCGCACTTGGGAAATGCACGAGACTGCCGAGTACGGTGTGGCTGCCCACTGGAAATATAAGCAGGGCGCGGGAGATGAAAAGGACTTTGAATGGATTCGCCGGCTACTGGAAAGCCAGCAGGATACAGATGCGGAGGACTATGTCAGCTCCTTTAAGATCGATATGTTTGACGATGAGGTCTTCGTATTTACGCCCAAGGGTAAGATCGTGTCCCTGCCTGCCGGCTCTACGCCCATCGATTTTGCCTATTTTATCCACTCCGGTGTGGGCAATTCTATGGTGGGCGCAAAGGTCAATAACCGGATTTGCAATATTGATACAACCCTGAAAAACGGCGATATTGTAGAGGTCATTACCTCTAAAACAGCCAAAGGCCCCAGTCGCGATTGGCTGAATATCTGCCAATCGAACCAGGCCCGGACAAAAATTAAGCAGTGGTTCAAAAAGGAAAAGCGGGAGGAGAATATCCTCCACGGCCGCAGCAGCTTTGAAGCGGAAATGCGCCGGCTGATGCTGCCAATGTCTGCGTTGACTGACCCTGAACTGGAGCAGGCGCTTCTGAAAAAGCTGGCCTTTGACTCTTGGGACGATATGTACGCCGCCATCGGCTATGGCGGTCTGACTGCTACCAAGGCAGTAGGACGTGTCCGCGACGATATTAACAAGGCCTCCCGTCCCCAGCCCGAGCGTACCGGCCCGCTGCGCCTTACGCCGGAGAGTGAAAGCGCCAAGCACAGCCGCCACAGCGCAAACGGCGTCATTGTGGAGGATATTGAGTCCTGTATGATTAAATTCTCCAAATGCTGTACGCCTGTGCCGGGAGATGACATCATCGGCTTTATTACCCGGGGCTTTGGTGTTTCTGTCCACCGGATGGACTGTCCCAATGCAGCTAACCGAAACAGTCCGGAAACGGCGGCTCGTTGGGTGCCTGTCCGTTGGGCAAATCAGGAAGCACAGCCCTTCGATACCACCTTGGAGTTGGACTGCATCACCCGTGACGGTCTCCTTTTGGACGTGGCAACCACAATGACCACCGCCCGTGTTCGGGTAAAGGAATTAAACGGCAAGGATTTGCCGGGCGGACACAGTGTCTTTACGGTGCGGTTTGAGGTTAAGAACGTGGCGGAATTAGAAGTTATCCGCAATAAGCTGCTGAATATCCCGGATGTGGTAGGCGCCCGCCGGGGTCAGAATTGAGAGGACGATTATGCGCGCAGTATTGACCAGAGTAAAATCCGCTTCCGTCACCATTGACGGAGCTGTGGTGGGAGAAATCGGCAAGGGTTTTTTAATCCTTTTGGGCGTTGGTCCGGAGGACAATGAAGAAAAGTGCCGGTATTTGGCAGAAAAAGCCCTTTCGCTCCGTGTTTTTGAAGACGAAAACGGTAAGATGAATTTAGGCCTTTCTGATGTGGGCGGGCAGGTGCTGGTTGTCAGTCAGTTTACCTTGTATGGCAATTGCCGCAAGGGTCGCCGTCCCAGCTTTACGGAAGCGGCCGGTCCGGAACTGGGCAACCGGCTGTATGAGAAATTCCTCTCTGATTGCGCTGATTTAGGCTATGTACCTCAGCACGGTGTTTTCGGCGCAGATATGCAGGTGGCCTGCGTCAATGACGGCCCGGTGACTTTAATTTTAGATACAGATGTACTTTTAGATACACCCCGCAGGAAGTGATGCTATGGAAATTCTTGTAATGCCGGTTGGGTCTTACCAAACTAACTGCTATATTGTGTGGCAGGCAGAGAGGGAAGACTGCGTGCTAATTGACCCGGGAGATGCGCCCAAGAAAATACTGGAGACGGTAGAGCAGCAGGGAAGGCGGATTGCCGCTATTCTGCTGACCCACGGCCATTTCGACCACGTGGGCGCTGTCCGAAAGATTGCAGAAAAAACCGACTGCCCGGTTTATCTCCATCCGGAAGAAAAGAAACTGCCCTTTTTTATGACTGCCGGGCCTCTTTACAGCACCGACGGCTATGCGGATAAGCTTTCCGTTGCCGGACTTAATTTTGCCGTTCTCCACACGCCGGGACATACCCCCGGCTCGGTGTGCCTGATTTGCGAGGATGTGCTCTTTTCGGGAGACACCCTTTTTGCCGGCTCCTGTGGCAGAACGGATTTCCCCGGCAGTGACCCCAAGGAGATGGTCGTATCTCTCGAAAAGCTCAGAGAGCTTCCCGGTGACTATCGGGTGTTCCCCGGTCACGGAGAGGATACCACCCTTTCCTATGAAAGAGAAAATAACCCGTATATGTGAGACTTGTGAAAACATTCGTTGTCACTGGTGTGGCAATCTCAAAATGTAAGCCTGTTCTATAGATTCCCACGCCAGTTTGCGAACTGGCTCGGAATGACATTACAGACGTGAGGAAAATTATGAAATTAGAGCTGATTGGCCATACAGAAGAATATGCAGTTTCTCAGCTGCAAATGGCGCTGTTTCCCGGTGTGACGGAGGGGCGCGCTGTCTCCCGTCTGCACAGAGGGGAGAAATGGCTGACGGCTGTAACAGAAATCTGCATCGGGGAGAAAAAGACCCGGGCAGTAAAGAAAATGCAGGCGGAAAAGGAAGATGTCCGTATGCGCCGCCGCATTTTGCAGCAGAGTTTTTATAATGCGGCGCTTCCCCACCTGCCGGAAGCCCCCGCTTGGGGCGCGCTTTCCGGTGTTCGTCCCACCAAAATCACCACAAAGCATTTACTGGAAGGCGGCACACCCAAAAGCGCAGACCGTCTTTTGCGGGATACGTATTATGTAAGTGAGGAACGCAGAAAACTAGCCTTGGATTGCTCCCTTTCCACAGTAGCGGCTGTGGAGAAAATGGAAGAGCAAGATGTTTCCCTTTATGTGGGCATTCCCTTTTGCCCAACCCGCTGTGCGTACTGCAGCTTTGTCAGTCGCACAGTAGGCAAAAATTTGTCTCTTTTAGACCCCTATTTAGAGGCGCTGCTGACAGAGCTTTCCCATACGGGAAGGCTGCTCCGGGATTCCGGGCACACCGTTCGCACTATCTACATCGGTGGCGGTACGCCGACCACCCTGTCTGCTTCCCAAATGGAGCGGCTTATGGGCGGTATTTCTGACAATTTAGACTTGAGCCGCTGCATAGAATTTACGGTAGAGGGCGGACGGCCTGACACCTTGGATGAAGAGAAGCTTCGTACCATCTGCCGCTGCGGTGCAGACCGTATCAGCATCAATCCTCAGACTATGGAGGATCACGTCCTGCGGGCCTGCGGCAGACCCCATACGGCGGATGATGTGGAAAGAGCCTACCATATGGCTGTGGATGCGGGCTTTACAGCAATCAATATGGATCTCATTGCAGGACTGCCCCAAGATAGCTACGACGGCTTCTGCCGTTCCCTTGACCGGGTAGCGGCGCTAAATCCCGCCAATATTACGGTCCACACCTTGGCGCTGAAAAAGGGCGCGGACCTCTTTGAAAAGCGGGCAAATCTTCCGGATTACGGGGAGGTTTCCCATATGGTGGCGTATGCCAATAAGACTTTAGATGGTCTTTCCTATAAGCCCTACTATCTCTATCGGCAGAAATATATGTCCGGCAGCTTTGAAAATGTAGGCTGGAGTAAAAATGGACAGGACTGCCTGTATAATATCTATATGATGGAAGAATTGCACCCCATCCTATCCTTGGGTGGCGGTGGTATGAATAAGGTGAATTTGCCGGGCGGCGCGTTGCAGCGCTTCCATAACCCCAAATTCCCGGAGCAGTATATCGCGCAATTAGATGATGTACTGCGTCAAAAAGAAGAACTGTTTGCCCTGATGAAAGGAAGTGTTTGAGTGGATACGCTGATTTCCAATGTAACCACCGTGACGATGAACGAAAAGATGGAGGTGCTCTTTGGCAGCTTCATCGGCATTTCAGGCGGAAAAATTACCTACATAGGCCAATCTGCCCCGGAGGAGACTCCAGAGAAGATAATTGACGGCACGGGAATGGTGGCCATCCCTGGTCTTGTGAATGCCCACACCCATTTGGCGACCACCGCGCTGCGAAGCTATTTGGACGATGCGGAAAACCGGGAAATGCTGACCCAGCTTCTCCAAAAGGAAGCCAAAATGGACAGTAAGGCGGCAAAGGCTTCTGCGCTTCTTGGCATTGCAGAGTGTCTGCGTTTTGGCATCACCTCGGTGTCTGACCTTTACTATTTCCCGAACGCCACCGCAGAGGCAGCGGCAGAAAGCGGCATCAAGGCAAATGTAGCGCTGTCTTCTAACCGTTTTATTGACGAAAACGAAGAGTTTGACTTTGAAACCGACGAGCAATGTCAGGAAATTTGCCGTGTGGTAGAAAAATGGCACGGCTACGACGATGGCAGAATTCTGGTTGACTGCGGCATCCACAGCGAATATACCAGTAACTATAAGCTGTGGGAGGCGCTGGGTGCCTATGCGCTGGATGCAGGTCTTCGTATGCAGCTTCACCTCGCTGAAACTGAGGAGGAAGGGGAGTCCTGCTTAGACCGCACAGGTCTTTCTCAAGCAGAACTGCTTTCCGCCCATCGGCTGTTTAGCGTGCCTGCCACCGCCGCCGGCTGTGTGGCGATGACGGAAACTGACCGCAAAATCTTGGGCAAAAAGGGTGTTTCCGCTGTGTCGACACCCATCGCCTACAGCAAAATGGGGCAAAAGACCACGCCCATCTCTGACTGTGTGAAAGCGGGAATGAATGTGGCGCTTGGAACAGGCGGTGCGGTAGAGTGCGGCAATCTTGATATGTTCGAAACGATGCGGCAGACAGCGATGGCGGCTCGGGTATCCGGTGGCGATGCCTCTGCAATGCCCGCGCCGGCGGTGCTGATGATGGCGACCGTCTGCGGCGCAAGAGCCCAAGGTAGGGCAGAAAGCACCGGTATGCTTAAAGAGGGTATGGATGCGGACATTGTACTTGTTGATTACTCTGCGCCCCATTTAATGCCTTGCCACAATGTACTGAGCAGCCTTGTTTTCTCCGCTAAGGGCGGCGACGTGGCGCTGACGATGGTAAGAGGAAAGGTGCTCTACCAAAACGGCCAGTTCCCCACCATTGACCTGGGCAATGTTGTACAGACCCTAACCGAATATGCCATTCCCACACTTTTCCGGGAAGCGGAATAAAGGGGGACAAAAATGGAAAAGAATAACAATAAGCAGAGCTTCCTCCACGGCGCTGCGCTGCTTGCCATCGCAGTGGCGGTGGTGAAGGTTATCGGCGCGTTGTATAAAATTCCCCTTAAGGGCATTATCGGTGACCAGGGCTACGGCTACTTTACCACGGCCTACGATATTTACTCGGTGCTGCTGATGATTTCTACGGCAGGTCTGCCCATTGCTACCAGCCGCCTGATCAGTGAAGCAAATTCCTTAGGACACTACAATCAGGTTCGCAAGATTTATCAGGTTTCCCGGACGGTCTTTTTGTGCCTTGGCATTTTCAGCACCTTAGTTATGGTGCTGGGCTGTCACTGGCTGGCGAATGTGATGGAGCAGCCCGATGCCTGGGCGGCTATTTTGTGTCTGGCGCCCTGCGCGCTCTTTATGGGCATTATGTCTCCCAGCCGGGGCTTCTTCCAAGGACAGGGCAATATGCGCCCCACCTCCCGCTCTCAGATGCTGGAGGCGGTCATTAAGCTCATCGTCGGTCTGGCCCTGGCGTTTTGCATTATGCAGATCACTTCTAAGGTCCACTTGGCGGCAGCTGGCGCTATCTTGGGTGTGACAGTCAGCTGCGCAGTTTCCGCCGCTTACCTCGTTACCAAGCTCCAAAAGGCATATAAAGCCTTGCCGGAAAGTGGCGAAAGCCCGGAAACCTTCTCGAAAACCGCAAAAGAGCTGCTGAAGGTGGCAGTTCCCATCACCATCGGTTCTGCAGGACTGCAGCTGCTGACCGTGGTGGAAACCGGTCTATATATGGATCGGATTGTGGACCTGCTGAACACAAACCGTTATACCGGGCCGCTGATTGACCTTCTCCGCCAGCAGGTGACAGAGGCAACACCCGGCCTGACTGCTCAGCAAATCAGTTCTCAGGTTGCGGTCAATTTAAAGGGTATTTACAATTTCGCCCAGACCATTTTCAATATGCCCTGCGCCTTTATCATCCCCATCGGTACAAGTGTCATTCCCGCCATTACCGAGCATTTGACCCTTCGCCGGGATGGGCAGGTACGCGCAACAGAGGAGTCTGCCGCCCGTATTACGGGGCTTATCTCTATGCCCTGCGCGGTAGGCCTTGTGATTCTTGCTGAGCCGGTTATGGCGTTGCTCGGCGGCTATACCGGGCTGAAACTGGTCCTTGCCGGGCAACTGATGGCGCTGCTGGGCTTCTGCATTTTTGCCTACACGGTCATCCAGTACACCAACGCAGTGCTCCAGTCTCACGGCTATGCCCACGTGCCGGTGGTGAATATGCTGCTGAGCGGTATCGTAAAGCTGGTGGCCGTCTATTTCCTTGCGGGAAATCCCAATATCGGCATTTTAGGTGTCCCTATGGGTACGATTCTTTGCTATACCTCCATTGCCCTGATGAATCTGGCCTCTATCCGCCGCTGTGTGCCCCAAAAGCCGAAATTGGTGCGTAATTTACTGCGTCCGGTCCTGGCTTCTGCGGCTATGGGTGCAGCAGTCTATGGTGCGCTGTGGCTGCTTCGGGATATTTTGCATATCTCCAGCAGAGTCATTCTTTGCGGCGGGCCTGTCTGCGTCGGTGTGGTAGTGTATCTGGTGATGGTAATTGCAACCCGTACAATTACAAAGGAAGACTGCGCGCTTTTGCCAAAAGGGGATAAAATTGCCAAAATTCTCCGCTTATAATAAAAAAACCCTTGCATTTTACACAAAAATGTGGTAATTTGTTGATAGCGAATCACCAAAAATAAAAGAGAGGTATTTTATTATGAATAAGACCGAACTCATCGCGGCCGTTGCTGAAAAGACCGGCCTGACTAAGAAGGACGCTGACCGCGTCGTAGCTGCTACTTTTGAGACCATCGCCCAGGCTATGGCAGAGGGCGATAAGGTTCAGGTTTCCGGCTTTGGCATTTTTGATGTCAAGAAGCGCGAAGCTCGCACCGGCCACAACCCCCGCACCAAGGAAGCTATCCAGATTCCCGCTTCCAAGCAGCCTGCTTTCAAGGCCAGCAAGACCCTGAAGGACCTGATCGCGAAGTAATGCGCCTTGATAAGTACTTGAAGGTCTCCCGTCTCATCAAGCGGCGCACTGTTGCCAACGAAGCCTGCGACAACGGTCGTATCAGTGTAAACGGCAAGGTGGTCAAAGCCAGCTATGAGGTGAAGGTAGGAGATAAGCTTGAGATTTCTATGGGTCCCCGGACGGTATCTGTGGAGGTCGTTCAGGTTGCCGACAACGTCCGTAAAGACGATGCCGGTATGATGTACAAAGAGATATAAAAAAGGATGTGCCATACGGCACATCCTTTTTTATATTTGTTTCAAGTGATACAAGCAAAGATATTCCGATTTACTGACAATATAATGGATATAAGCAAAGGAGCGGACTTGTTTCCGCTCCTTTTTATATCAACTGTGCGTGATTCTCTATTGCCTGCTCTATCCGCTGTGGTTCGATGCCAATATAACGCTGCGTGGTGGCGGCAGTACAATCTACATTTTCGCATTGGGCTGCGGCGCAACGGCAATCTTTTGCCGCGCGGGCGATTGATAATCGCCCCTACATCTTCTTACGACGGTATATCGTAGGGGACGATGCCCACATCGTCCCGCCAAATCGCGCCTTCGTATAGAATAAAATCGCCGCATTGGGCGGCGATTTTATTTCGGGTCGTCCGGAGGTCGACCCCTACAAGCGTAATTCGGCGATATATTCAGGCGATGTGCCGCAGCAGCCGCCAACTAAGGTTGCACCCATCGCGATACAGTCGGCAATAATGGCGGCAAATTCCTCCTTTTCCATAGGGTAGTGGGGGAGTTTATCCTCGCCAATAATGGGATTTCCGGCATTTGGCTTGCACAGCAGCGGCCCACGCGCATAACGGCGGAGTTTGGAAACTAAGCTTGCTGTCATACAGTCAGCGGCCACACAGTTAAAGCCCACAGCGGCTGCGCCCATTTCTTCCAATTCCTTTAGAATTGGCCCGGCGGGCATACCGGAAAAGAGGGAAGCGTCCGGCTGCATAGTAAAACTGTACATCGCAGCGCCAGCGCCCTCCAATTCTGCGGCGGTGAGAATGGCCTCCGCTTCTTGGGGATACATTAAGGTCTCGGCAGCAAGCAGGTCTGCGCCACCGTCTATCAATCCCCGAATTTGCCGACGGTAATTTTCCACAAGGAGGTCAAAATTTCCTCTATCGAAGCTGTCTGTAAAAGCGGCGAGGGTGGTTAGGTTGCCCGCAACCAAGACATTCGGGGAGACCGAGCGGGTTAAGGCAACCAGTTGCGCGTTGATTTCCTCCGTTTTTTCTGCAAGACCGAAATTGCCCAGCGCGATAGGTTGTGCCTGAAAGGTGGGAGCGTACAAAATCTGACTGCCGGCTTCTGCGTAGGCTCTTTGTAAATTCAGAAGTGCATCCGGATGCTCCAGCACCCAAAGCTCCGTAGGGATACCCCGGGGCATTCCCGCTTTCATAAGGTTAGAGCCGGTTGCGCCATCCAAAAAACGCAGACCGCTTGCAATTTTGTTATGAAATTCCTCTTTTGTGAGCATTCGGACACCTCCCGCTTTTTTGTTATTATAGACCCGGTATGCGAAAAAAGCAACCTATTGACGGAAGAAAAGAATTCTGTTACAATGGCTTTATTATATAAATTAGGAGGTTTTTCCTGTGAAAAAGACTATACTGCGGCAATATGCCAAGCTGATCGCCCAGATGGGCGTCAATATTCAGAAGGGGCAGGACGTTCTTATCTACGCAGGTCTTGACCAGCCCGAGTTCGTAGAGATTCTGGTAGACGAGTGCTACAAGTGCAAGGCGCGCTCTGTCACCGTAGAGTGGAGCTACCAGCCCCTGCGTAAGCTGCACTACCGTTATATGAGCCTGAAGGCTCTTGGCGAGGTTACCGAGTGGCAGAAGGCGAGACTCCAGCACTACTGCGATACAGTGCCTGCCCGTATCCACCTGACCTCTGCGGACCCCGACGGCCTGAAGGGTATCAATGTTCAGAAGATGGCAAAGGCAAGCCAGATGGCTTATCCCATCGTAAAGCCCTACCACGACCAGTTGGATGGCAAGGAGCAGTGGTGTATCGCCGCAGTTCCCGGCAAGGCTTGGGCAAAGAAGGTATTCCCCGGCGAGCGCACCAGCGTTGCTGTGGAAAAGCTGTGGGAGGCAATTCTTGCAACTTCCCGTGTAAACGAGGATCCCATTAAGGCTTGGGAGGACCACAATAAGGATCTCCACGACCGCTGCGAGTATCTTAACAATTTGGGCATCCAAAAGCTGCATTATACCGCTGACAATGGCACCAACCTGACCGTTGGTATGATCCCCGAGGCAGTATTCTGCGGCGGCTGTGAGACTGCCAAGACCGGCATCTCCTTTAATCCCAATATTCCCAGCGAGGAGTGCTTCATCTCTCCCAAGCGGGGCGAGGCAGAGGGCATTGTATACGCAACCAAGCCCCTTTCTTATCAGGGACAGCTGATTGAGAATTTCTGGATGCGCTTTGAGGGCGGCAAGGCCGTTGAGGTTGGCGCCCAGAAGGGTCAGGCGCTTTTGGAGCAGATGGTCAATATGGATGAGGGCGCAGGCTATCTTGGTGAGTGTGCGCTGGTTCCCCAGACCAGCCCCATTAACGTTACCGACCTGCTGTTCTATAACACCCTGTTTGATGAGAATGCCGTCTGCCACTTGGCAGTTGGCCGCGGCTTTAACGATACTATTCGCGGCTATCACGACAAGACCAACGAGGAATGCAAGGCTTTGGGTGTGAACGAATCTATGATCCACGTGGACTTTATGATCGGCTGCGACAGTATGAATATTGATGCAACCTGCAAAGATGGCACGGTCGTTCCCATCTTCCGGGGCGGCAACTGGGCTTTTTAATTAAATTTTTGGAAAAATCGAAAAAAATGCTTGCATTTCTTTAAACCTTGTGTTATGATATGCGGGCGATTGAAGATTGCTCGGGTTATTATGCCCTTTTAGCTTACGAGAAAGAGGTGAACGAAATGAAGGAAGGCATCCATCCCAACTACGAACAGACAACCATTCGCTGCAACTGCGGTAACACCTTTACCTGCGGTTCCACTAAGAAGGAGATCCGTGTTGAGATCTGCTCCAAGTGCCACCCTTTCTATACCGGCAAGCAGAAGCTGGTTGACACCGGTGGACGTGTCGATCGTTTCAACAAGAGATTTGGTCTGAAGTAAGAGCTAAATTCGCACCGCAACAGCGGTGCGAATTTTTTTATTTATAGCCTTGAGAAATATGCGGGAAATGTGATATAATACTCCTAATGTGTATGATTGGAGGGGTTTTGCCCTATGCAGGAAAATTTTGAACGGACAGCGCAGGAGCGGGCGGTGCTGGTCGGCCTCAGCGCAGACTGCTTTACAAAGGAGCAGAACGCCACCGACGAGACTTTAGAGGAACTGGAGGCGCTGCTGGAGACCGCGGGCGGTTTTTGTACAGGTAAGATTCTGCAGAACCGTCATACCCCCGATGCCCACAGCTTTATCGGTGAGGGTAAGGCGCAAGAGGTGCGGATGCTCATTGAAGCCACAGAAGCAACCATGGCGGTCTTTGACAATGAGCTGTCTCCCGGCAATATCCGGGCGTTGGAGGAAATTTTGGGCGTTACGGTATTGGACCGCAGCGCGCTGATCCTCGATATTTTTGCCCAGCGTGCAAAGACCAAGGAAGGTAAACTCCAAGTGGAGCTTGCCCAGTATAAGTATTTGCTGCCCCGGCTGTCCGGTATGGGCAAAAGCCTTTCCCGGCAGGGTGGCGGTATTGGCACAAGAGGCCCCGGTGAGACGAAATTGGAATCCGACCGCCGGCATATCCGGGAGCGGATTTCCAGACTACAGGATGAGCTTGCCCCAGTTAGACAGGTGCGCTCTGTTCAGCGGCAGAGACGGCAGAAAAATTCCGTGCCGGTGGACGCCCTTGTCGGCTACACCAATGCAGGAAAATCCACACTCTTAAACCAGCTGACTGATGCGGGCATTCCTGCCAATAATCGGCTTTTTGATACGCTGGATACCACTTCCCGCCAGCTTTCTGTGTCGGATAATTTGGACGTGATCCTCTCCGATACAGTTGGCTTTATTGCAAAGCTTCCCCACCATCTGGTGGATGCTTTCCGGGCAACGCTGGAGGAACTGGAGTATGCGGATTTACTGCTCCACGTCATTGATGCCTCCGACCCGGAGAAGCAGGATCACATTGAGGTCGTGGAAAAGTTGATTGCAAAGTTAGCAAAACCGGGCACACCGGTCATTTCCTGTTATAATAAAGCAGACCTTGTTTCCGCGGAGGAAATTCCCGTAGGACGGGATGTGGTAAAGATCTCTGCCAAATTGGGCATCGGCATGGATACGCTGTGCAAGGCCATCGAGGAAGCTTTGGGACACAGCTTGCATCATATTACTGTTTTGCTCCCGTATTCTATGGGCGCAATGCTGGATACACTGCATTCAACTGCCCAAGTCAAAAAGGTGGAGTATACCCAAGATGGTATCGAGATCGAAACGGTGGTAGACCCGGTGCTTTATGGCAGACTCAGCGCCTATGTCGTAAAGGAGCACTGATATGGACGAATATTTGGTGCCTTGCGGCTTCGGAGAGGCGGAATTTGTAGAGAAAAAATCCCGGTTTATCGGCAGAGTTTGGTTGGTGGAGACGGAAGACGAGGCGCTGCAGAAGATTCAGGAGATGAAAAAGCAGCATTACGATGCTACCCATAACTGCTGGGCGTATGTGATCCGGGACGGCGCGGTGCGGTTTTCCGATGACGGAGAGCCGGGCGGTACGGCCGGTATGCCTATGGTGCAGGTACTGCAAAAAGAGGGACTTTATAATATCGTCTGCGTGGTGACCCGATATTTTGGCGGTACGCTGCTGGGCGCAGGCGGCTTAGTACGCGCTTATACCAAGGGCGCGAAAATTGCTGTGGATGCGGCAGGTAAGGCAATGAAGCGGGTTTGGACTGCACTTTATATCCCTTGTCCCTATACTTACTATGAGCGTGTGAAATTGGAGATCGAAGCCTTTGGCGGCATCATCCGGGACACCCAATTTGGCGCAGACGTGGAAATTGAAGCGCTGTTTGCCGAGGCACAAGCGGAGCCTTTTATCAAACGGCTTACGGATATGACTGCCGGCACGGTGGAGACCATGGAGCTGGGGCAGGAGTACCGGGCTTTTCCTCTTTGACAGATTTGGAAGAAATAAACAGAACTTTTTACACCAATAGGGTGGTAAATACGGGTGTTATGTGATATAATACCTGATTATGTATGAGATTTAGAAAGGAGGCGGTTTTTATGGCATTTCCCGCAGCATTTATTGACGAGCTGATTGCCCGCAATCCCATTGAGGATGTGGTGGGGCAGTATGTGACCCTCAAGCGCTCCGGCGCCAATATGTTCGGTCTTTGCCCCTTCCACGGTGAAAAAACGGCTTCCTTTTCGGTAGCGCCCGATAAGGGCATTTACTACTGCTTTGGCTGCCACAAGGGCGGCGGCGCCATCAATTTTATGATGGAGGTGGAAGGCCTTACTTACCCTGATGCTGTTCGCAGTTTAGCAAAGCGGGCGGGTATGGAAGTGCCGGAGGACGAGCAGTACCAAAGCCGCTACCGCCAACAGGAACGGCTCTGGGCGCTTAATAAAGAAGCTGCCCGGTTTTTCCACAGTCAGCTTTATGCGCCTGCAGGCGCAAAGGGTCTTGCTTATGTACAGAAGCGTGGATTATCTAAGAGCATCCTTACCCAGTTTGGTGTAGGCTATGCGCCGGATTCTTGGAATGCCCTTGTGGATGCTATGCGAAAAAAGGGCTACACTGACCAGGAACTGCGAGATGCAGACTTGGTGGGCGAGAAGAACGGCCGCATTTACGACCGCTTCCGCAACCGGGTGATGTTTCCTATTATCGATGTCCGGGGCAATGTGATTGGCTTTGGCGGCCGCGTACTGGATGACGGGACACCTAAGTACTTAAATACTTCGGAAACCATTATTTTCAATAAGCGAAAGAATTTGTTCGGTCTTAATCTTGCCAAAAAGAGCAAGCAGGGCTATCTTATTTTGGTAGAAGGCAATATTGACGTCATTACCCTCCATCAGTACGGCTTTGACTGCGCGGTGGCATCCCTCGGCACATCGCTGACGGAAGAACACGCGACGCTGCTGAGCCGTTACACTGAAGAGGTGGTGCTGACCTATGACGGTGACGAAGCCGGTCAACGGGCGGCAAAACGGGCCATCCCTATGCTGGAAAAGGTAGGAATTCGTGTTAAAGTCCTCAAAATGCGGGATGCAAAGGACCCTGATGAGTTTTTGCACAAGTTTGGCCCCGATGCCTTTAAGCTCCTTTTAGAGGAGTCCGCGGGTCGGGTGGACTATCAGCTTGCGGCCATCGCGGCTAAGTATGATTTAAAGGACGATGATCAGAAGATTCGCTATGTGCAGGAAGCTTCTGAACTCATTTGTACCTTGGACAGTTCCGTAAAGCGGGAAATCTATGGCGCCCGTGTAGCAGAAAAGGCAGGGATTACCCCGGAGGCGATGAAATTAGAGGTAAATAAAGCTTTTAAACGCCGCATAAACCGGGAGAAAAAGCAGCAGGAAAAAATTGATTTAGCGCCGGCGCAGGCGCTGCAGCCTAAAATCCGGTCTGTTCGGTATCAGAATATGCGTTCGGCAATGGCAGAGGAAGCAATTCTTGGCAAGGCGCTGCGCCAGCCGTCGCTGCTTTCTGCGGCGCAAACCCTCAGCGGACAGGATTTTTCTGTGCCGCTGCTGGGCAATGTATTCGACCAGTTAAAGAGTCGGTATATGCAGGGCTTGGAAGTATCTCTGGGTGTGATTGCGGACTTGACGGCCGAGGAAATGTCCCATATTGCGGGCATTATGCAGCGACACGGCGAGCCGGGGGGAGAAGATGCCTTCCGTGACTGTATGCAAATCATTCTGCGGGAAAAGCAGGTGTCTTCCGTCGAGAGCGATGCGGATTTGCTGGCGCTGCGGGATAAGATGAAAGAAAGAAAAGGAACCAAAGGATGACCGAAGGCCTTTTAGAAATTACAGCGCCCCAAAGTGACGATGTGGGTCGCTACATTCAGGAGATTCGCAGCTATCCCCGGCTGACTGCCGAGGAGGAGCGGGAACTGGCGATGGCCTGCAGGGCGGGAGATGAAGAAGCCGTCCGAAAAATGGTCAGCGCCAATCTGCGGCTGGTGGTCTCCGTGGCAAGAGAATATGCAGACCGTGGCGTGCCGCTGCTGGATTTGTTTCAGGAGGGCAGTATCGGTCTGCTGATCGCTGCCAAAAACTTTGATTATACGCTGGAGTATCGGTTTTCTACCTATGCTACCAAGTGGATTCGGCAGCGGATATGGCGGTACATTGCCGCTCATATGGGCCTTATCCGGGTGCCGGAGCATACAGCCCAGCGGGTGCGGCAGGTACTGTCCGCCCGGACAAAGCTTATGCAGCAGCTCCAGCGGGAGCCTACCGATGAAGAACTGGCGCAGGCTTGTGAAATTACGGTGGAGCGGGTAAATACGCTGCTGGGCTATGTGCCGGAGATTTGCTCTTTGGATGCCCCTGTGGGCAAAGAAGAGGATGGTACGCTTGGTGTTCTTTTGGAAGACACCCAGACACCCCAGCCTTTTGAAAGTCTTGTGCGACAGGAATTGAAAGAAACCTTGGAGGAATTGCTGGGCAAATTGGATGCGCGTTATAGCTTGGTTCTGCGACTCCGTTTCGGTATGGAGGATGGCGTATGCTATACGCAGGAGGAAATCGGAAGAAAGCTGGGCGTTTCCAAGGAACGGGTGCGGCAGATTGAGCAGCAGGCCATTAAAAAACTGGCGAAATGGAGCGCCGGTCTGGGATTGGAGGATTTTCTCGTATGAATTTAGATATTTCTTTTTCTCAATGGGAAGAGGAGATTGGAAAACGCTCTCCCGGCGAAAAAATAGATGCCCTGCATTTGCTGGCGCTGACGGAAGAGGATTCTTTGGAGGATGCCTTGGAGCTTCTGGAAGAAAAGGGCGTTTCTATTGATATTGACCGTCTTGACCGAATCCCTGTGGCAGAGGAGACTGCGCTGCGTCTCCGTCGTGAAAAGGAACTGGTGGAGAAAAAGGCACTGCTAACCGGGCTTTCCGAAAATGACCCTCTTCGGGTCTATTTGGAGGAACTGGCCTCCCTTCCTGTGGCGGGAGATATGCAGATTTTGGCAGAAAAATATTTGTCCGGCGATGATGGCGTATTGCCCCGGCTCACGGAAGGGATGCTCTCTGCGGTGGTAGAAAAGGCTTTCACTCTGGCAGGAAAAGGCGTACTTTTATTAGACTTAATCCAAGAGGGAAGCTTAGGCTTATGGCAGGGTATTCTTTCCTACAAGGGCGGTGACTTTGCAGCCCACTGCAGCCATTGGATTGATTTTTATATGGCGCGGGAGATGGTTCGCTGCGCCCGGGAGGGCGGCATCGGCGGCAAAATGCGGCAGGGTATGGCAGACTTTGTAGATGCAGACCAGCGGCTGCTTTCTGAATTGGGCAGAAATCCCACAACTGCCGAGATTGCAGAGGTTTTGCACGTAAGCCCGCAGGAGGCGGAGGCCTTTGCATCGATGTTACAAGCTGCCCGCGGCAAATCCCGGGTAGAGGAAGAAAGAGAAGAAAAGGAAGAAGACCCTGAGGATCAGATGGCTGTGGAGGATACGGCCTATTTCCAGAGCCGTCAACGTATCAATGAGATGCTCTCGGGCCTCACAGCCCGGGAAGCGGAGCTTTTGACCCTTCGCTTCGGTTTGGAGGGCGGCGCACCCCTTTCTCCGGAGGAAACCGGCAGAAAATTACACATGACACCGGAGGAGGTACTCCGTGCGGAAGCGGAAGCCCTCGCAAAGCTTCGGAAGGAATAAAGGAAGGTAGCAGGATGGAAAAGAAATACAGCATTGCCATCGACGGCCCTGCCGGCGCAGGCAAAAGCACCATTGCAAAGGCGCTTGCGAAGGAGCTTGGCTATTACTATGTGGATACCGGCGCGATTTATCGCACCGTGGCTTTTTTTCTGGATTTGCTCGGCATCAGCCCCAAGAACGCAGACGGTGTGGAGGGGTACATCGATGAGCTGACCGTGGGCATCGAATACGATGAAACAGGCCGGCAGCATATGATTATGAACGGTATGGACGTGACCGATGAAATCCGGACCCAGGACATCTCTCAGAAAGCAAGTCTTGTTTCTGCCCACAAGGTAGTGCGGGATATGCTTCTGGATATGCAGCGGGATGTGGCGCGGCATCATAACGTGATTATGGATGGTCGGGACATCGGCACAGTGGTTTTGCCCAAGGCTACGGTCAAGATTTTCCTTACTGCCTCTGCGGAGGTGCGGGCAAAGCGCCGTACCGACGAGTTGTTGGCAAAAGGACAGAAAGTAAGCTACGAGCAGACCCTCAAGGACATTAAGCAGAGGGATTATCAGGATTCTAACCGTCCCATCGCCCCGCTGAAGCAGGCAAAGGATGCGATTTTGCTGGATACCTCCGAACTGGATATTGCCGGTGTCATCGCTCAAATGAAGCGAATTGTTGGGGAGAAAATTGGACTATGAGCATCCATTTGGCAAAGAGCGCCGGCTTCTGCTTTGGTGTTTCCCGGGCTGTGGAACTGGTGGAACAGGCGGCCCGCAGCGGAAAAAAAGTGGCAACCCTCGGCCCTATTATCCACAACCGCCACGCGGTAAACCATTTTGCGGAAATGGGCGTAAAGGTGATAGAAATGCCGGAGGAAGCCGGGGAAGGGGATACGGTGATTATCCGTTCTCACGGTGTTTCCAAGGATGTATATAACCGCTTGGTAGAAACTGGGGCTGAGGTGATTGATGCGACCTGCCCTTTTGTGAAGCGAATCCACACCATTGTGCAAAACGCAGAGGCGGAGGGGAGACTTCCGGTTATTATCGGTACACCTACCCATCCCGAGGTGCAGGGCATTGCGGGCTGGTGCAAGAATTGTCAGGTTTTTGAAACACCGGAAGGACTGGAAAAATGGGCGGAAAACCTGCCTGACCGGCAAAATCTGCCAATATGCCTTGTTTCGCAGACAACTTCCACTGAAAGTTTGTGGAAAATTTGCTCTAAAATCGCAAAAAAATTGTTTGCTAATTTAAAAATCTATGATACAATATGTAAAGCGACTGAATCTCGTCAGAATGAGGCGGCAAAACTGAGCGCCTTTTGTCAGGCAATGGTGGTTGTTGGCGATACCAAAAGTTCTAACACTGCGAGACTTTCTATGATTTGTCGCGAGTACTGCGATCGGGTTACCTTGGTGGACAATGCCACCGAACTAAATCCGGACTTTTTCCGTGGTGCGTCTGTTATCGGAATCACGGCCGGCGCTTCGACACCGGCGTGGATTATAAAGGAGGTCAATAAGACTATGAGCGAAATTATGAATGTTGAGACTGTGCAGGAGGAGAGCTTCGCTGAGCTTCTGGAGCAGTCCATCAAGACTTTAAATACAGGAGATAAGGTTGTTGGCATCGTTACCGGTATTGGCGCAACGGAAGTTCAGATCGATCTGGGCACCAAGCATGCCGGCTACATTCCGTATGACGAAGTCAGCGCAGACCCGGCTGTAAAGCCCGAGGATATCCTCAAGGTTGGCGACGAGATCGAAGTATTCGTTGTCCGCGTGAACGATCAGGAGGGTACCTGCCAGCTGAGCAAGAAGAAGCTGGACGGCATCAAATTCTGGGACGATATGGCTGTTGCCTGCGAAGAGAAGACCACTATGGAAGGCACCATTACCGAGGAGAACAAGGGCGGCCTGGTTGTTACCGTTAAGGGCATCCGCGTATTTGTTCCTGCTTCTCAGTCCGGTGTTGCTAAGGGCGGCGATATGGCTGCTCTCGTTGGTAAGACTACCCAGCTGAAGATTACTGAGGTCAACCGCGCACGCCGTCGTGTTATCGGCTCTATCCGTGCTGTTAACTCCGAGAGCCGCAAGGCAAATCAGGAGAAGATCTGGAACGAGATCGAGGTCGGCGCAAAGTACCACGGCACCGTTAAGTCCCTGACTTCCTACGGCGCATTTGTGGACATCGGCGGTGTGGACGGTATGGTTCACGTTTCTGAGCTGAGCTGGAACCGCATCAAGAACCCCGCTGAGGTTGTTAAGGTTGGCGACGAGATCGACGTTTACGTCATCTCCTTTGACGCTGAGAAGCGCAAGATCTCTCTGGGCTACAAGACCGCTGAGATGAATCCTTGGAACCAGTTTATGATGAACTACAATGTGGGCGATGTTGTGAATGCTAAGGTTGTTAAGCTGATGACCTTCGGCGCATTCGCTGAGATCATCCCCGGTGTTGACGGTCTGATCCACATTTCCCAGATCGCTGATAAGCGCATCGGCAAGCCTGAGGATGTTCTGTCCGAGGGTCAGGAAGTTCAGGTCAAGATCACTGAGGTCGACGCTGAGAACAAGCGCATCTCCCTGTCTATCCGCGCTCTGCTGGTGGCTGAGGAGCCTGCAGAAGAAGCAGCCGAAGAGGTTGCTGAGGAAGCCGAATAATAGAGCGGGGCGTTGCAGAAGCAACGCCCCTTTTCGTTTAAAAGGAGGATATGATGGTTAAGCATATTGTACTGTATACATTTAAAGAAGGTGTGGACAAGGAAGAAGCCGTAAAGCTTATTGCATCTGTGCTTGAGCCGCTGGTAGGCAAAATCCCCGGTCTTACCCATATGGAGATCCGCCGCGCCTTTAACGGGATGGATTATGCGCTGTACTCTGCGTTTGAAAGTCGGGAGGATTTGGAGAATTACAAAGACCACCCCCTGCATTTAGAAGCCAAAGACCATTTCTTTCATTTGCTGGATAGCCGCGTTTGCGCGGATTATGAACTGTGAGGTGTTAAAATGAAGGCAGTTGTAACTGTGGTTGGTGAGGACCGTGTGGGCATTATCGCAGCGGTCTGTACCCATTTGGCAGAGTTTGGCGTCAATGTGCTGGACATTAGTCAGACTGTAATGCAGGGCTATTTCACTATGATGATGGTGGTGGATACGGAAAAAGCCACCGTATCCCTTGCGGAATTGGCGAAGCTGACCGAGGAAAAGGGCAAAGAAATGGGCCTTTCCATCCGGCTCCAGCGGGAAGATATTTTTAAAGCGATGCATCGAGTGTGAGGTAAATAATGCTGACACTAAAGGACATTATAACTACCCAGGATATGATCGACAAACGACACCTGGATATCCGCACTATCACTATGGGTATTTCTCTTCTGGACTGCGCCCACGAGGATGTGAAGGTTTGCGCGGATAAGATTTATGAAAAAATTGTCCGTCGGGCAGAAAATCTGGTGAAAGTAGGCGAGGAGATTGAATGGGAGTTCGGCATTCCCATTGTCAATAAGCGAATCTCCGTGACCCCGATGGCTATCGTGGGCAATTCCTGCAATACGGATTCCTATGTGCCGTTGGCCATTGCTATGGATCGGGCAGCGGATACTTGCGGCGTCAATTTTATCGGTGGTTTTTCAGCGTTGGTGCAAAAGGGTGCGACGAAAGGTGACCTTATTCTGATGGATTCTATCCCGGAGGCCTTGGCGGTCACCAAACGGGTCTGCGCCAGCGTAAACGTTGGCTCTACCAAAGCCGGTATCAATATGGATGCGGTAGCCAAAATGGGTCAGGTGATTAAGAAAACTGCGGAACGCACCCGGGATGATGACGGTCTTGGCTGCGCCAAGCTGGTGGTTTTTGCCAATGCGGTGGAGGATAACCCCTTTATGGCAGGCGCGTTCCACGGTGTGGGTGAGCCGGAGACGGTGCTGAACGTAGGTGTTTCCGGCCCCGGTGTTGTGTATCACGCGCTGCAAAGCGTTAAGGGTCGTCCCTTTGACGAGGTGGCAGAGACCATTAAAAAAACCGCTTTCCGGATTACTCGTATGGGACAGATTGTTGGTGTAGAAGCCTCCAAGCGGCTGAGTGTGCCTTTTGGTATTGTGGATTTGAGCCTTGCGCCTACACCTGCGGTAGGTGACAGCGTTGCCCGTATTTTGGAGGAGATGGGCTTGGAGGTCTGCGGCACCCACGGTACAACAGCGGCGCTGGCGCTGCTGAACGACGCAGTGAAAAAGGGCGGCGTGATGGCATCCAATCACGTGGGTGGCCTTTCCGGCGCGTTTATTCCCGTGTCCGAGGACGAGGGTATGATTGCTGCGGCGGAAGCAGGCGTGCTGACACTTTCTAAATTGGAAGCTATGACCTGCGTCTGTTCCGTAGGTTTGGATATGATTGCAGTACCGGGCGATACCGATGCGGCTACCATCTCTGCCATCATTGCGGATGAAGCGGCCATCGGTATGGTAAACAGCAAGACCACCGCCGTGCGTATTATTCCTGCCCCCGGCAAGACGGTAGGCGACCGTGTGGAAATGGGCGGCTTACTGGGAACTGCCCCGGTGATGCCAGTGCATTCGGAATCTGCGGCAGACTTTATTGCCCGCGGCGGTCGAATCCCAGCACCGCTGCAAAGTCTCAAAAACTGATAAAAGGAAGCCCGTTTGGGCTTTCTTTTTGCTTTTATATGTGATATAGTGAAATTAGCAAACAGCCCTGATAGGCTCGCTTGAGAGTTTTTGTTCTCGATAAGGAGGAATTTCTATGAAAAAGAAAGGTTTTGGCATCATATTAACAGTGGCATTAATCGCTCTTTGCACAATACTGCTGCCAGTTAAAGCAGAAGCTGCAGCAAGCGGCACTTGCGGCAAGAACCTGACTTGGACACTGTCCGATGACGGTACGCTTACCATTTCCGGCGCCGGCGCGATGGATGATTACTCCTATAAAGAGGGTCTTTATAATATGTATATAAGTACTGCGCCGTGGTTCGATGCAGGTGTTCCAGTTTCCAGTGTGATTATTAAGGATGGTGTGACTTCCGTCGGCGAATCTGCTTTCCGGTTTAGTAGCACCCTGAGAGATATTTCTTTCCCGGATAGTTTGACTACAATCGGCGAATTTGCTTTCCAAAACTGCCATAGCCTATGGAATGTTACCATTCCGGATAGCGTGACGACTATTGAGGAAAATGCTTTCAGCGGCTGCACCGGTATTGTATATCTTACAATTTCGAACAACGTCACATCTATTGCTGATTATGCATTTCACTATTGTACCAGTTTGAGGAGTCTTACAATCCCAGAGAGGGTGACTTCTATAGGTGCATTTGCTTTTGATTACTGCACCAGTTTAACAAGTCTCACGATTCCGGAAAATGTAGTTTCTATCGGCGAATCTGCATTTCAAGGATGCGGGAATGTAGAAACAATAGTCGTCCCTGGTCGCGTGACATCTATCGGTGCATCTGTGTTCCAAGATTGTGATAGATTAATTAGTGTTACTATTTTGGGCAATTTAACCTCCGTAAGTGAATCTGTATTTCTGGATTGCGGAGCCTTGGAGAGTGTAGAGATTCCTGACAGTGTAACCTCGATTGGCGTTTCTGCGTTTCAGGGCTGTCCAAAACTAAAGAACATAGTGATTCCTGATGGCGTGGTTTCTATTGGGGAATCTGCCTTCAAAGAATGTGAGAGTTTAATTAGCATCATTATCCCAAAAGGAGTTAGAGCCATTGAGATATCCACTTTTTCCGGCTGTATGAGTTTAGAAAGCGTTACGATCCCAGAGGGTGTGACGACCATTGGAGAGTCTGCATTTTATTACTGCCCGGCCTTAGAAAGTATTGTCATTCCGAACAGCGTAAGCTCCATTGGTAAGAAAGCATTCCAAAATTGCTACAGTTTAAAAAGTATTACGTTTCCAAAGGAAATGACCGCCATTGGAGAGTCTGCATTTGATAGATGTAATGCATTAACGAGTATTACGGTTCCGAAAGGTGTGACCGTCATTGAAAAGCAGACATTTAATCACTGCGCAGAGTTAACAAGAGTTGTTCTTCCAGAGGGTGTAACTTCTATTGGTGACAGCTCGTTTGTCTGTTGCTTTGAATTGGAAGAGATTACGATTCCTGAGAGTCTGACCTCCATCGGTAATAGTGCATTCTCTCACTGTTTCGCTTTAAAGAGCATTACGATTCCGGACGGCGTGACAGACATTGGGGAGGGCGCGTTTTCAAACTGCAGAGCCCTGGCGGGTGTTATTATTCCGGAGGGATTGTCCGCTATTAAAGAGAATGCATTTTCATTTTGCTCAGCGATGACCTGCGCCACCATCGGAGATGGTGTGACAGCGATTGAAGAGAGAGCTTTTGAGGGCTGCGGCGCTTTGGAAACCATTACCATACCAGGTAGCGTGACGGAAATTGGAGCTGCTGTGTTTAATGGGTGCGACAGCTTGGAGACGGTTGATTTCCGTGGAAAGCAGGAATGGTGGGACGAGATCCGTATTGCATTTGCTAATGAATCCTTATTAAATGCTACCGTGGAATATAATTATACCCCGCCTGCGAAGAATACCAGATGGATTGTGGTTGTTGCAGCCTGCGTGGTTGGCGTAGCGGTAATCGGTGGCGCAGTACTGTTTGTTATTAAAAAGAAACGTTAACGAGTGTATTGCGGCAGTATTGCAATACCCACAGGTAAGAAAAATATTTTGAAATACACAGGTAAGAAAAATATTTTCAAAGACCCTCTTGACAAAGGAGGGTCTTTGTTCTATAATACAATTAACAATTAGGTTAAATGTTAAACATAGAAGGAGGTAATTGCCGTGGGACTACAACACACACTAAAGGCGCTGTCTGACCCCATCCGCCGGGAGATTCTGAATCTACTAAAGGCGGGAAGACTGTCGGCAGGCGAAATTTCGGAACACTTCCAGGTGACGGACGCGTCCATCTCCCGGCATCTGTCGGTGCTGAAGGATGCTGACCTTGTCCGGGACACCCGGGAGGGAAAATTTATTTACTATGAACTGAATGCTTCCGTTTTGGAAGAAATTCTATTATGGGTTCGAGATTTGAAAGGAGAGGAAAAGGATGATTAAGAAGAATAAATGGACGGTGATTTTGTCCTCCGTTGTGACTTTATTACCCATTATCTATGGTTTGCTGGTTTGGGATCAGCTTCCGGAGAGTATGGTCAGCCATTGGGGTGGCGACGGTGTTGCCGATGGTATGGCACCCAAGGGCTTTATGGTATTTGGTATGCCGCTGATCTTTTTGGCTGTTCACTGGCTGTGTATGCTGGGTATGACCTTGGATAAGAAAAACACCCAGCACAATAAGAAAATCGTAGCCATTATCTTTTGGATGATGCCGGTTCTTTCCATTGCCATCAGCACCGCGATGTACAGCATCGCGCTGGAGAAGGAATTCAATGTATTTACGGTTATGCCTGCACTAATCGGCGTTATGTTCCTTTTTATGGGCAATTATCTGCCGAAAACCACAAGAAACCGTACTATGGGTATTAAGCTGCGCTGGACCGTAGGCAACGATGAAAACTGGCAAAAGACCCACCGTTTGGGCGGCCGCATTTGGGTGGCGGGCGGTATTATGCTGATCCTCTCCGCTTTCTTGGGTATTGAATTTGCCATTGGTGTGATGATCGCAGTGATCGCGGTGTGCGTTATTGCGCCTACGGTCTACTCTTACCGCCTGTACAAAAAGCATCAAGCCGAGGGAATCGAATATGAGCCTGTCTTCGATAAGAAGTCGGATAAGGTTGCCCTTTGGATTAGCGCTATCTGTGTACCCCTGATTCTCATTTTTGTAGTAATTATGATGACGGTGGGTACGGTGGATGTGGAGTTCGGTGCGGAAAGCTTTGTAGTTCGCGCCAGCTTCTCCGAGACCTTGACCATTCGATATGATGAAGTGGACAGTGTAGAATATCGGGAAAAGGCGGATATTGGTGTGCGGGAAATGGGCTTTGGCTCGCCGAGACTGAGCACCGGTGTGTTCCAAAACGAGGAATTTGGCAGATATACCCTTTATGCCTACACAAATGGCGAAGGCTGTGTCGTGCTTCGAAAGGGAGAAGAAGTGCTGGCGATCGTTGGTGCTGACGCAGCGGAAACAAAGAGTATTTACGATCAATTGGCAGCCAAAATCAAAGGCTCCGAATAAACGAAAACTCCCCGGCTTTTCAGTCGGGGAGTGATTTTATTTTGCAGACAGCTCCACGCTGTGGCGGAGAATGGTCAGGGGCGGAACGGGCGTAGGAAGCTGGATGTAGAATTGCATTTGGGGTGTCCGCGGCTCGGTGAGCGCGTTGCCATCTAAATCTTGCATTTCAGGAACGGTAAGGGCAAAGGGGCGCAGATCAGGACCTACGACCTCCAATTCGTCACCGGCAGCAAACTTATTTCGCAGACTGCAAAGGGCGAGACCGTTCTCGTCGCAGCTTTCCACAATGGCGCAAACCTGCCACTGGCGGATGTACCGGGAATTTTCCGTATACTGACCGGGCTGACCGAAATAGAAGCCGGTGGAGTAGATGCGGTGGGAAACGTGGTCCACCTCATCCCGCCAAACCGGGTCGATCTCCCGTCCGGCAGCTAAATCGTCAATGCAGTGCCGATAAGCACCGGTGACGATGGCGGCATAGTAGGCGGATTTTGCCCGACCCTCAATTTTAATGCAGTCGATGCCCGAATCGGCCAGCTCCTTTAGATGGTCGATGGTACACATATCCTTAGAATTGAGGATATATGTGCCCTTTTCGTCCTCATAAACGGGGAAATACTCGCCCGGGCGCTTTTCCTCCACCAACGCATACTGGTAACGGCAGGGCTGGGCGCAAGCGCCCCGGTTGGAATCCCGCCCGGTCATATAATTGCTCAGCAGACATCTGCCGGAATAGCTGACGCACATCGCACCATGACCAAAGGTCTCAATTTCCAGTTCCGGGGAGACCTTTTGACGGATTTCCGTAATTTCCTTTAAGTTTAGTTCCCGTGCCAAGACTACACGGCTGGCGCCTAAGTCGTACCAGGCCTGGGCGCATTCATAGTTGGCGATAGATTGCTGGGTGGAGATATGCCGGGCGCACTTGGGGGCATACTTGCCTGCCAAAGAGAACGCGCCCATATCGGCAACGATGAGGGCATCCACACTTGCATCCTGCAGCTGTTCCAAATAAGCGGGAAGCTGGCAGATTTCATCGTTGCGGGGCATTGTGTTAACAGTTACGTGGACTTTTACGCCCCTGTCGTGGGCGTACTTTACCGCTGCGGGCAGTTCCTCCGGGGTGAAGTTACCGGCAAAGGAACGCATACCGAAGGCAGTTCCTGCCAGATACACCGCGTCTGCGCCGTAGGCGACGGCCATTTTCAGCCTTTCCATATCCCCGGCAGGGGACAGTAGCTCTAATTTCCTCATTGGGCCGCTCCAATCTGGGCAATCCAGTCGTTATGCTCCTGCAGCGTCTTAGAGAAACGGTGTCCATTGATGGATTTGTCATACACAAAGAAGTGATAGCTGGTTTCGTTAGGATCAAGCGCAGCGTAAATGCTGTAAGGACCGGGGTTTGTGATGGGTCCGGGAGGCAGACCCCGGGACACATAGGTGTTATAGGGGCTGCTAAACTTCAAATCTTCCTTACTGAGCGGCTGACGGTCATAGTAAACACCCATTGCGTAGTAAACGGTGGGGTCACTGTCTAAGGTGGGGTAGGAGCCGGGCTTTGTCAGGCGGTTATAGAAGACGGAAGCAATGTCATAGCCCTCTCCGGCGCTGGCAGTTTCTTCTTCCACCAAAGAAGCGATGGTAATGAGCTTGTGGAAGGTCAGCTTGTTGGCTTCGATATAGCTGCTGGAAAGGCCGCTGTTTCGAAGCCTTTGTGCATAGGTCTCCTGCATTTTCAGGAAATCTTCGTACATCTTATCGGAAAAACGGGAGTCAAAGGCGTTGAGCATTTTTTGCAGCACGTATTGGGGCTCTGCATCCTTATAGAACGTATAGGTATTTGGGTACAGATAGCCCTCGAGGCAGTACTTGGTGCCTCTGGGAACGCCCTCCAAGAACCA
>JAZQUL010000006.1:0-2350 GCA_045631285.1 Faecousia sp.
CATTATGAAGCCACTCCTTGCGGAACACGGCTTTCATTTTTCTAAAGCGAAAGGACAAAATTTCCTTATTTCCCGGTGGGTGCCGGAGCGGATTGCAGAGGATGCCGGTGTGGACGAGACCGCCGGTGTCTTGGAGATTGGCCCGGGTATCGGCCCGCTGACCCAGCAGCTTTGCCTGCGGGCAAAAAAGGTCTGCGCGGTGGAATTGGACCAGAGGCTGAAGCCGATCCTTGATATGACGGTAGGCGAATTTGATAATTTGGAAATCATCTGGGACGATGTGCTGAAACAAGATGTGGCGGCGCTGGTGAAGGAGAAATTCTCGGGACTTCGTCCTATGGCCTGCGCCAACCTTCCTTATTACATCACCTCTCCCATTCTGTCTGCGCTTTTAGAGGCGGAATGCTTTGAATCTGTCACGGTTATGGTGCAAAAAGAGGTGGCGGTGCGGATCGCGGCCAAGCCGGGCACGGCGGATTACAGCGCCTTTACGGTGTTCTGCCAGTACTACGCGGTGCCGGAGCTGCTCTTTGACGTACCTGCCGGGTGCTTTTTGCCCCAGCCGAAGGTGACCTCTGCGGTCATTACCTTAAAAACGCGACAGGAAAAGCCGTGGGAAATTCTGGATGAAGCCACCTTCTTCCGGGTGGTGAAAGCCAGCTTTGCCATGCGCAGAAAGACCCTTCAGAACGGTCTTGCCTCCGGCTTCCCGGAGTTGGGAAAGAGCGGAGCGGGGGAGATTATTGAAGCCTGCGGACTGCCTGCAACGGTTCGCGGTGAGACTCTCTCTATCGCGCAGTTTGCAAATATCGCAAACGCTATTGTAAGGAGAAAAAACGGTGATTGAATTTCTGTTACTGGACTTAGACGATACCATTTTAGATTTCCATATGCAGGAATCGGTGGCAATCCGCAAAACTTTATCGGGGGCGGGGGTTGCGCCTAGTGAGGAAAACTGCGCGCTGTACAGCAAAATTAATCTCCGGTACTGGAAAATGCTGGAGCTGGGGAAAGTAACCAGAGAAGAACTGATTTGGCAGCGATTCCGGGAGCTTTTCGAGGTGCTGGGCGTAGTTGCTGACCCAAAGGAGACTGCTGAAAAATATATGGACCATCTTTCTGAGGGGCATTACTTTTTGCCCGGGGCAGAGGAAGCGGTAAAGTCTCTCAGTAAAAAGTATAAGCTGTATATGGCGAGCAACGGCACAGGCCGCGTGCAGGAGAGCAGAATTGCCAGCGCAGGACTTGCCCCCTATTTTGAGGAGATATTTATTTCCCAAAATATCGGCGCAAATAAGCCGGATAAAGCCTATTTTGACAGCTGTTTTGCGAAAATACCTAACTTCGACCGCAGGAAAGCGATAATCGTGGGTGACAGCATCAGCTCCGACATCCGTGGCGGCAAAAATGCCGGGATCTATACCTGCTGGGTCAATCCCAAGGGAAAGACAGCACAGCCGGAAGACCGGCCGGATTATGAAATAAAGAGCATTGCCGAATTGGAAGAGATATTAGAAAAGTTATAAAAGGCTGTGGAATTTCCACAGTCTTTTATAATTTCACCTCTACGGGGTTTTGGATGGTCATACTGTCCGGAGTTACAATACAGTCCATTGCGAGGATTTGAACGCCTGCCTCTGCGGCTTCCCGGAGGGCGGCACCGAAAGCCGGGTCGGTGTCATCGTTGGGGTGAAGATAGAGAACATCGGTCATTTGAATGACAAATAATACATACGCGCCAAAACCCTCTTTTGTAAGGGTGGTCAATTCTCGCAGGTGTTTTGCGCCCCGCTGCGTGGGCGCATCGGGGAAGGCGCAGATGCCGCCACACTCTAAAGTGACGCCTTTTACCTCTAAAAAGCACCTTTTTCCACCCTTTTCAAAGGAGAAATCAAACCGGGAATTTCCGCAAGTGGTCTCTGCCCGGAGATTTTCAATGTCTCCTAAGCCGCCGCTGGAGAGCCATTCCTGTGCGGCCTTATTAGGCGCTTGGGAGTCCATATTGATGAGCCGGCTGCCTTTTTGGACAGCAATGAGATCGTACTGGGTCTTTCGGGCGGGGTTATCGGACTTTTCGCACCAGACAGCCGCACCGGGGTTTAGAAGCTCCTTGCACCTGCCGGTGTTTTTTACGTGGCAGACGGTGTCTTGCCCGTCGATTTCGATGTGAGCAATGAACCGGTTTGGGCGGGAGAGAAACCGCCCCGGGACAATATTTTGATAAAACATAGGTACTCCGTTAAAAAAAGATTGCAAATTTATTAATAATTTGTTACAGTATAGGAGGATAAAAAGAAAAAAGGAGAAAAATGTTATGCAGCTTTGGACCAAAGAACACGCAATTTCTGTG
>JAZQUL010000007.1:0-3105 GCA_045631285.1 Faecousia sp.
CGCTACATAGGGGTTACTATCGTTACCAAGATATTTCGCATTATCATAAATATTATAGGTCAGGTTGCCACAGTCATAGAACGCATCAGAGCTAATTGCTTTTGTATCAGAATGAATATTACAAGAAGTAATATCTTTTGACGTAACACCAACCAATGCTACATAGGGGTTCATATCGTTGCCAAGGTATTTCGCATTATCATAAATATTATAGGTCAGGCTTGTGCAACCTTCGAACGCATAACGTCCAATGGTGGTGATGCTGTCACCGATGGTCACATTTTTCAAGTTAGTGCAGTGTTCGAACGCAAAAGTTTCAATAGTTGTGACGCTTTCAGGTATTGTCACGCTGGTTAAACTGATACAGTTAAAGAACATATCAACGCCAATGGTTGTTATACTGTCACCGATAGTCACGCTGGACAGGCTACGACAGTTAGAGAACATATGACTGCCAATGGTTGTGACACTATCCGGGATGGTCACATTGGTTAATGCAAGACAATCGTTAAACACATCGTACCCGATATGTGTAACAGAATCAGGTATATCCACACTTGAAAGAAGAATGCATCCATCAAATGCATTATCGCCAATCGTTTTCACAGTATCAGGGATAATAACAGTCATCAAACTGGTATACCCCTTAAAAGCGTTATCAGAAATTGCTATAACTGGCTTTCCATTGTAATGGCTTGGTATCACTACTGTATAATTTTTGTAAAATCTGTCCAAAAGAGAAGCACCGGTTACTTGATAGCCACCCTCCACCTCGGTGAACAAAAGTCCTCCGTTTTGGGGAGAATAACAAGCTGTACATAAGGATATGACTGTAAGCAATAGGATGACCATTAAAACTGATGACAACCATTTTTTCATAATAAATACACCATCCGTTCATTTTTTGTTCATTGTATCACTCTTTTATAACATTTGCAACTGATCACACCTGCAAACTACCCGATAATTTCCTTTAGAAGATCCCTTGTAGGGACACCCGTCCTCGGGTGTCCGATGGTTTAATGGATAACGGACGGACACCCCAGAGGGGTGTTCCTACATTTTTGTTAAGAGAGAATCCGGGCGGTTGCCTCGTCCTCGTACTGGCGGGTATAGAGGGCGTGGTAGTAGCCTTTCTTTTTTAGCAGTTCCTTGTGGTTACCCTGCTCGATGATCTTGCCGTCCTTGACCACCAAAATCACATCCGCATTACGGACAGTGGAAAGTCTGTGTGCAATCATCAGCGACGTTCTGCCGGTAGTAATTTTATCCATCGCCCCTTGGATTTTCGCCTCGGTGAGCGTATCCACGGACGCAGTGGCCTCGTCCAAAATCAGAATTTTAGGGTCTGCAAGTACCGCCCGGGCAAAGGAGATAAGCTGCTTTTCACCGGTGGAGAGCAGGTCGCCACCCTCGCCCACATCGGTGTCCAGTCCGTTTTCCAGCCGCTGCACCACTTCCTCCGCGGAAATCACCTTCAGCGCCTCCCAAAGCTGTTCCTCGGTGGCATTGGGATTGCCCATCAGCAGATTTTCCCGCACCGTTCCGGAGAACAGATGGGGCGTTTGCAGAACATAGCCGATAGAATCGTGGAGCCAAAGCTGAGACCGCTCCCGGGCATCCTTACCGTCGATGAGCACCTTGCCTTCAGTCGGCTCATAGAACCGGCACACCAAATTCACCAGCGTGGATTTGCCCGCGCCCGTCTCACCCACAATAGCAAGATGGGTGCCAAAGGGAATTTTCAGAGAGAAATGCTCCAGCACATTTTCCTCTCCGTCCGGATACCGGAAGGTCACATCCTGAAATTCAATATCGCCACGGATTGGCTCCCAGTTTTCTTTTTTGGGGTCAAAGCTGTCGCCATATTTTGCGATGACCTCCGCCGTGTCCTCCACATCAGAGCGCACTGCCAAAAGATTTGTAAACCGCTCGATATTGACCTGGGTGGTAATGAGGTCAGAAATGGCATCCACCAGCCATCTTAGCGGCTCCATCATACCCTGGGCATAGGACATAAAGACGGAGAACGTACCGATCTCTTCCGCAGCAATATGGCCGCCCTGCCACAAAACGATTGCCAGTGCCACAGAAGAAGCAAACGCCATCGTGCCGCCAAAAAGGCCCCGGATACGGGCGGACTGCACGGTTTTCGCCCGCATAGCGGTCGTTTCTTTGCGGAAACGGTCGTCCATTTCCTCCTCGACAGCCAAGGACTTGATGGTCTTTGCGCCGGTAATGCCTTCGTTAAAGTTGCCGGTGATCTTACTGTTGATTTCCCGGATTTCCCGATTGACGGTGATAAGCTTCTTTTGGAAGATAATATAGAGTACCGCCAGAAGCGGCAGTACCGCCAACACCATCAGCGCCAAGCGGAAATTGAGATACAGCATCGTACCCACAGCGCCAAGTAAGTAACTGACACGCCACACAAAGTCAATCAGCGACCAAGAGACCAACGAGCCGATGCGGTTGGTATCACTCATCAGTCTTGCGTGGATGTAGCCAACGCTGTTTTGATTGAAATAGGAGAAAGACAGGGTCTGCAAATGGTCAAAGCCTCTCTGCCGCAGCTCCTTTGTCACCCGCATTTCTACAATGGTTGCTTGCGAGCAGGAGATATAGTTGACCACCGCTGCAACCAATAGTGTAAGCACATAAAGACCAATGAAGAAAGGCAGGGTGTCAAACGTACCCTCTCTAATAAAGTAATTCAGGGCATACCGCTGGAACAGGGGCATAATTACGTCCACACCGCTGCTGATAAGTCCCAAGACGACCATACAAAGAATCATTCCCCGGACTTTTTTAAGAAACGGCAGAACCTTACCGATACCAAAGAATTTAAGGTGGTTGGATTTTTCTTTCATTATACATCCTCCTCCCCAATTCCGGTCTGGGCTTCGTAGATCTTTTGATAGATACCACCGCCAGCTTTTAATTCCTCGTGCGTACCTTCCTCCACAATGCGGCCGCGGTCCAATACAATGATTTTATCTGCCGCGCTGAGGGTGGTAATCCGGTGGGACACCAAAATCACGCTGGCTTTTCCGAACCGCTGAGAGATAGCGCTCCGAATTTTGGCATCGGTCTCCGCATCCACCG
>JAZQUL010000008.1:0-2937 GCA_045631285.1 Faecousia sp.
TCTCTGTATAAGGTGAAATCCACCATGTGCAACGTAGGCGTTACCAACATCCCCGACCTGCAGAAAAACGCCAAGATTACCTTGGTGTCTGCTACTTCCATTGTAGAGGGCGGCGCCCATGACGTAACCCTCCGTTCTACCAGCCCGGTCAAATAACGGAAGCAAAAATGAATATGGCATAAAAAGAGATGGTAGGCGCTTAGACACCTACCATCTCTTTTGGTTTCAAGGCGTCACAAAGATGGTATGGAGCCAGAAAAAGCGAAAAATGATGAAAAAGCTTTGAAATATGTAAAAATATGTGATAGACTAAAAGAAAAACAAATGGGGAGCAGACATATGAAAAACTACGAAAATGTAACCATTTTTAACCATCCGCTCATTAATCACAAGGTTGCCATCCTCCGGGATGAAAATACCAGTATGAAGGAATTCCGGGAGCTGGTGGAGGAGATTACCACGCTGATGACCTTTGAATGTCTCCGTGAGGGCGTTCCTACGGTAGCCAAGGAAGTAAAGACACCGCTGGAAACTTGCACGCAGTATGTAGTAAAGGACAATGCCATTGCCATTGTTCCGATACTCCGGGCAGGCCTTGGTATGGTCAACGGTGTCCACGTGCTGTTCCCCTCCGCGAGAGTGGGCCACATCGGCCTTTACCGCAATGAGGAGACCTTGGAGCCTTGTGAGTATTACTGCAAGCTGCCCGACGGCATTGAGGACAAGCTGGTGTTGGTGGTTGACCCGATGCTGGCAACCGGCGGCAGTGCCTGCGATGCCATTACGATGCTGAAAAAGCGGGGCTGCAAGACTATCAAGTTTATGGCTGTCATCGGCGCGCCTGAGGGCGTTGCCCGTGTGGCGGAAGCACACCCGGATGTACACATCTATGTGTCTACCCTCGATCGCTGCCTTAATGAGAACGGCTATATCCTTCCCGGCTTGGGCGATGCCGGCGACCGCTTGTTTGGCACAAAATAATCAAAAAGCAGCTTTTATCGGCAAAAGGACTTGACAAAGCGGTGCCTTGGTGCTACATTAAAGAAAATTTTTACAGAAAGGAGTGAAGCATAATGACTAATAAAATGAATAACTGTATTGGGAATAAAGGCTTCGCTCCGAAGGGCTTACAGTAGGCGTTTTCTGCTACTCAGAATGTACTTGGGGCGGGCTTTTGCCCGCGCTTTTTCTACTTTTTTGACAGGAGATATGAAATGAAAGAAAAAACGGAAAGAAAGGCCAAGCTGAAACTGCTGCTTCGTTTTCTGCGGGGTTCGAAGCGGTATTTTGCCCTGGGTATTCTGGCGGCAACGGTAACAGCCTTGGCGGATATGATAAACCCCCAGATCATCCGGGCGGCGGTGGACTGCGCCATCGGGGGACAGGAAGGTGATTTCCCCGGATTTATTATGAATTTGGTGGACAAGGTGGGCGGCTTCTCTTATCTGGGGCAAAACCTATGGGTTATGGCGCTGGCGGTGGTGGTCGTTGCCACTTTTCAGGTCCTTTCTCAGTATGCCTTCCGGGTCTTTAACACCAAGGGCGCAGAGACTTTAGTGAAAACTATGCGGGACGGACTCTATTCCCACATTGCAAGATTGCCCTTTTCTTGGCATATGGGTAACCGCACCGGTGATATTATTCAGCGCTGCACCTCGGATATCGACACGATGAAGAATTTCCTCTCCGAGCAGCTCACCTCTATTTTCCGGATCGTTATTGTGCTGGTGCTGTCGGCAATCTTTATGCTGTCTATGAACCCTCTGCTGACCCTGATTGCCTGGATTCCAATGCCGATCATTGTGGGCTATTCCTTTATCTTCCACAAGAAGATCCGGGGTGGCTTTACGGACTGCGACGAAAATGAGGGCAAGCTCTCTGCTATGGCGCAGGAGAATCTCACCGGCGTTCGGGTGGTTCGGGCGTTTGGCTTGGAGCGCGCCGAGGTGGATAAATTCAAAAAGCAGAACGACTATTATACCGGCTTATGGGAGAAAATGGGTAAAATACTCAGTAGCTTTTGGGCAACTGCTGACATTCTTTCGGGACTTCAGGTGTTGCTGATTGTGGTATTTGGCGCGGTATTCTGTGTAGACGGAAAGCTGCTGCCCGGTGAGTATATTGCCTTTATTTCTTATAACTCTATACTTATTTGGCCTATCCGTCAGCTTGGCCGTATGATCGCGGAAATGAGTAAGGCGGGCGTCTCCATCGACCGGGTCTTTTACATAATGAACTCTCCGGCAGAAAAGGATGAAGAAGATGCCTTTGATGCTCCGATGGATGGGGATATTTGCTTTGAGCACGTAAATTTCGCTTATGAAAATTCTCCCCAGATGCTCCACGATATCCATTTTACAATGAAGGCAGGTACGACTCTTGGTATTTTGGGCGGCACAGGCAGCGGTAAAAGCACGCTGATGCTGCTTTTGGACAAGCTATACTTATTAAAGCCCGAGAATGGTCGGATTACTATTGGTGGTACGGATATTAACAAAATTCGAACAGCCCATTTGCGGAAAAATGTCGGTATGGTGCTGCAGGAGCCGTTCTTGTTTTCCCGTACCATCCGAGAGAATATCGGCATCACATCCCCCAATATGGAATTGGAACAGATTCGGGAGGCGGCTAAAGCGGCTGCGCTGGACGAAACGGTAACCTCTTTTGCCCAAGGCTATGAGACGATGGTAGGCGAACGGGGCGTGACCCTTTCCGGCGGTCAGAAGCAGCGGGCGGCCATTGCCCGGACGCTTACACAAAATGTGCCCATTATGATTTTCGACGATTCGCTGTCTGCGGTGGATGCGGAGACCGATGCCAAAATTCGGAGCGCTATCTCTCAGCGGTTCGGAAAAGCCAGCGTGATTTTGGTGTCCCACCGGATTACCACCCTCAGCGCGGCAGATAAAATCATTGTATTGGACCGCGGCCGCATTG
>JAZQUL010000009.1:0-10155 GCA_045631285.1 Faecousia sp.
TTGATGACACGCACACGCAGTACGCCCGGAATTTGGGAAATATGCTCCAGCGCAGCCTGAGGCGCCGGGTGGTCCAAATCCAGCATCGTGTAGGCATACTCACCACGGCTTCGGTTCAGCATATCGGAAATGTTGATATTCTCCTTTGCCATAGCCGATGTAAACTGACTCAGGGTGTTGGGGATATTCTTATGCAGAATGGTAATACGGCCCGCCTTTGAGCAAACACCCATATCGCAGTTGGGATAATTGACGGAATTGATGATATTGCCGTTTTCAATATAATTCATTACCTGCTTGACAGCCATCTTGGCGCAGTTGTCCTCGGACTCCTCGGTGGATGCGCCCAAGTGAGGAATGGCGATAACGCCTGCCATAGAAGCAGTCTTATCGTTGGGGAAATCGGTGACGTAGCGGCGGATTTTCCCGGAGGCAAGACCCTTTTCCAGCGCCTCGTCGTCCACAAGCAAATCTCGGGCAAAATTCAAAATCACCACGCCATCGCGCATCTTGCCGATGGCTTCATCATTAATCATCTTCTTCGTATCGTCCACCAGAGGCACGTGGAGAGAGATGATATCGCAGTTTTCGTAGATTTCCTCCCGGGTTTTCACACGGACAATGTGGCTGTCCAGATGCCAGGCCGCATCGATGGAAATATAGGGGTCACAGCCGTAAACCTCCATACCCAGCTTCCGCGCCGCATTGGCAAGAGGGCCGCCGATGGCGCCCAGTCCGATAACGCCCAAACGCTTGCCCCGAATTTCGTGGCCTGCAAACTGGGCTTTGCCCTTTTCTACCTTGGCTGCCACGTCTCCTGCGTCCTTAATGGACTGCACCCAGTTGATACCGCCCACTACATCACGGCAGGCAAGGAGCATACCGCAAATAGACATCTCTACCACGCCGTTGGCATTGGCGCCGGGTGTGTTAAAGACCACAACGCCCTGCTCAGCGCATTTATCCAGAGGGATATTATTGACGCCTGCGCCGGCTCTCGCCACCGCCAGAAGACCTTCCGGCAGCGTCAGCTCGTGCATCTTGGCGCTGCGTACCATAATGGCATCGGCAAGGGCCAGTTCTTCTGTCTTTTCGTAGTCCTCCGTCCAGAGGGCAGTGCCCTTGGGGGAAATAGGATTGAGATAATGAATTTTTGCCATAGTAATCGCTCCTTAGCTGTGCTGTGCCTCAAATGCTTCCATAAATGCCACTAACTTTCGCACGCCTTCAATGGGCATTGCGTTATAAATGCTGGCCCGCATACCGCCAACGGTGCGGTGACCCTTCAAATTCACAAAGCCGGCCTCTGTTGCCGCCTTAATAAATGCTGCGTCCAGCTCCTCACTGCCGGTTACAAAGGGTACGTTCATAAGGGAGCGGTCTTCCTTTCGCACAGTCCCCTTAAACAGCTTACTGCGGTCCAGGAAATCGTAGAGAATAGCCGCTTTTTCCTCGTTGTGGGCCTTCATCGCTGCCAGACCGCCCATCTTCTTAATCCACTTAAAGACCTTACCGCAGATGTAAATGCCGTAGGCCGGAGGGGTATTATAGAGGGAGCCATTGTCTGCGTGAATCTTGTATTTGAGCATCGTGGGGGTGCAGGGCAACACATCATCGGAAATGAGGTCCTCCCGGATAATGACGATAACCACGCCCGCAGGGCCGATATTCTTCTGGACGCCACCGTAGATAATGCCGTACTTTGTCACATCCACCGGCTCGGACAGGAAGCAGGAGGACACATCAGACACCAAAATCTTGCCCTTGGTATTGGGAAGGGTCTTAAACTTTGTGCCGTAAATGGTGTTATTTTCGCAGATGTAGACATAGTCCGCATTGTCAGATACGGGCAGGTCGCTGCAGTCGGGAATGTAGGAGAAGGTCTTATCCGCAGAGGAGGCGATGGCGTTGGCTACGCCGTATTTCTTTGCTTCCTCGTAGGCCTTTTTTGCCCACTGGCCGGTGATAATATAATCGGCCACCTTATTTTTCATCAGGTTCATCGGCACAGCCGCAAACTGCTGCGACGCGCCACCCTGCAGGAACAGAACCTTATAGTTATCGGGAATGTTCATCAGTTCCCGCAAATCTGCCTCTGCGTCGTCCAGTATCTTCTGGTAGGTCTTAGAGCGGTGGCTCATCTCCATCACGGACATTCCCGTCCCCTGATAGTCCAGCATCTCCGCAGCCGCCTCCATCAGTACTTCCTCAGGAAGCACTGCCGGACCGGCAGAAAAATTATATACCCTTGGCATAAAAATCCCCTCCATTATTTATTGAGTAATTTGTTGATACGTTCTACATAGGCGCTGATATGACGCTTAGCGCCTACCGGGTACTCGCCCATAATATACACAAGTTCATAGTCCAGCACCGCGCCGTCTGCATCCGCGCAGAAGGTCTCGATGGGCGCGGCATCTGCAACACCACAGCCGATGATGCAGGGAATTTCCGGGCTATACTCCCGGGCAATACGTACCGCATTTTGCACATCCTCCCGGTTCGTTTCCGCGCCGGTGACGATGTAGAGGAAGCCCTCAGCGCTACCAGCAATCATCGGGATGCGCTGGGGCAGTTCCGGGGAAACCATAGAAATAAGAGAAACACCGTAATTGCGGAAGACCGCCTTAAATTCCTCCTGTTCCTCATAAGGCACATCGTGGAGAATAACACCGGACACACCGCAGACCTGACACTGCTTTGCAAAATTCTCAATACCGGGACTGTAGACAAGATTGGCGTAGCCCGTCAGCACCACAGGCACTTTATCGGAAAAGGCTTTCGCTGTTTCCATTACGGTTTTGGTAACCGTTCCCGAGGCAAGACCCCGCAAAGAAGATTCTTGAATGACTGCATCTACGGCTGTGGGGTCAGAGAACGGGATGCCGAGAAACAGAATATCCGCGCCTGCGGCGACCGCAGCGCCAGCCGCTTCCAATGTGGCTTCTACCGTCGGGTCACCGCAGGTAAAATAGGCGGCAACCGCCTTTCCGTTGGAAAAAGCATTTGACAGCTTATTCATAGAGCTTTCCTCCCTTATATCGTGCGATGGCAGCGCAGTCTTTGTCACCGCGGCCGGACAGGGTGATGACGATGATTTTGTCCTTATCCATCTTGGGGGCAATCTTCATTGCGTGGGCAACGGCGTGGGAAGACTCAATGGCAGGAATAATGCCCTCCATCCGGGACAGGTACTCGAATGCCTCCACCGCCTCATCGTCGGTTACCGGCACATAGCTCGCCCGACCGGAATCATATAAACCTGCGTGTTCCGGACCGATGCCGGGATAGTCAAGGCCTGCGGAAATAGAGTAAACAGGGGCAATCTGACCGTCCTCATTCTGACAGAAGTAGGACTTCATACCGTGGAAGATGCCCACATCACCGGTACTGATGGTAGCCGCCGTCTCCAGGGTGTCCACGCCCCGTCCTGCGGCTTCACAGCCAATAAGCTGCACGCCCGGCTCGTCGATAAAGTGGTAGAATGTGCCGATGGCATTGGAGCCACCGCCCACACAGGCCATAACCACGTCGGGAAGCCGTCCCTCAGCAGCCATCATCTGCTCCTTAATCTCTTTGGAGATGACCGCCTGCAAATCCCGCACAATAATGGGGAACGGATGGGGGCCTACGGAAGAGCCGAGGCAGTAATGGGTGTCCTTTACACAACGTCCCCAAGCGCACATCGCCTCAGAAACCGCATCCTTCAGCGTTCCTGTGCCGCTGGTGACCGGCACGACCTTCGCGCCAAGCAGCTCCATTTTATAGACATTCAGCGCCTGCCGCTCAATATCCTCCTGACCCATATAAACCGTACATTCCATATCCATCAGCGCTGCGGCGGTAGCAGAGGCTACGCCGTGCTGTCCTGCGCCGGTTTCGGCAATAAGGTGGGTCTTTCCCATCTTCTTAGCAAGAAGCGCCTGACCCAGCACATTGTTGATTTTATGGGCGCCGGTATGGTTCATATCTTCCCGCTTTAAGTAAATCTTCGCGCCGCCCAGCTCCCGGGTCAGCTTTTTTGCAAAGTACAGCCGGGAGGGTCTGCCGGCATAATCGTTAAAGAGCCGGGTCAGTTCCTCATTAAATGCCGGGTCATTCTTATAGAAATTGTAGGCTTCCTCCAACTCCGCCAGCGCGCCCATCAAGCTTTCCGGTACGTACTGACCGCCGTGAATACCAAATCTACCTTCCATAACTGCCTCCTAATGTACCGTCTGAAAAGAAAAAATCCTTGACAGACGAAAATTCTGTCAAGGACGAATACATAGATCCGCGGTGCCACCTTGATTTACAGCCGTAGCTGTACCCTTTGCGAGATACCAACATATCTCCGGTAACTGACGCATACCCTCGCGTTGCAGATACTCGGGTCTCCCCTTTCCCTGCACCCTCCGCGGCCCATTTGCCGATCTGTGTTTTGCCCGGCTCTCAGCGCCCCGGACTCTCTGTGAAAGCATAACCGACTTTACTCCCGCATCAACGGTTTATATATGTGAGATTTATAGCATATCGCGTCAAATAAGTCAATAGTCTTTCGTAAAAAAACTTTTGTTTTTGTAGTAAACTCAAATTATTGAAACTTTATAATGACTTAGCCAGAAATTCAGCTGCAGCATATGGGCGATGGTCTGGGGCGTTTTCATAAGCTGCCCGTACCAGGGCCATACATATTCTGCTGTCAAAAGTCCTTCCAGCGCCTTCCTGTCAACTAACTGGAAGATGGGCGCAGACGGGTCATTGAGTACCTCACGCAAAAGACCTGCGACCATTTCCCCGTACTTGGGGTCGTGGGTTTTTGGATAAGGACTTTTTTTGCGCCACAGGATTTCCTCCGGGAGGATGCCGCGCATTGCGTGCCGCAGCAGCCCTTTTTCGTAGCCGTTATAGTCTTTATAAGACCAAGGTACGGCATACATATATTCCGCAATCCGGTAGTCGCAGAAAGGCACACGCACCTCAAGACCGCAGTACATACTCATCCGGTCTTTCCGGTCTAGGAGGGTCTGCATAAACCAGCGGTGGTTCAAATTCACCATTTCCTTCATCCGTCTTTCTTGCGGCAGCGTTCCGGGGAGAATGTCGCAGGCATTGATTGTTGACTGATAGGTGTCCTGTACAAAGGCCTCCGGGTCGATTTCTGACCGGATTTCCGGTGTCAGAAACAATGCCCGCTCCCGGGTATTTTGCGCCCAGGGGAAGCCGCTGCGCGCTCTCACCTCCGGGTCGCGGTACCAGGGATAACCACCGAAAATTTCATCCGCGCACTCCCCGGAAAGGGCCACCTTTACAACATTTCGAATTTCCTTACAGAATGCCAAAAGGGAGAAATCCACGTCTGCCATCCCGGGTAAATCCCGGGCGATGGTGGCATCCTCAAGAGTTTCCACCAAGGTTTCCGGTGTGAGCACCGTCCTGTGTGGGATGACCCCCAAAGCATTTTCCATAATGGGGATAAAGTCGGTGTCGGTATTTGGCTGAAATTTCCCCGGCACAAAAAATTTGCGGTTATTTTCATAATCCAGGGAAAAAGTATGGAGGCGCTCTCCCCTCTTTTTCATCTCCACCGCGCAAACTGCGGAAATGAGACTGGAATCCAGTCCGCCGGATAAGAAGCACCCGATAGGCACGTCGGATACCATCTGTCTGTGAATAGAATCGGTCAGCAGCATCCGAACGTGCTCTGCAGTTTCCTCAAAGCTTTCTTCATGGGTGCGGTCACGCAGCTTCCAGTACCTGTTCCACTGCCATTTTCCCTCTGCAAATATACCGCAGCAGCCCGGCTCCAGCTCAAAAATATCCCGAAATACACCGCTGCCCGGCATCCGTCCCGGGCCAAGAAGCAACAGTTCTGCCGCCCCCTGGGCATCCAAACGGGCTTCCATCCCGGGGTATGCCAAAATAGTCTTTATTTCTGAAGCAAAGAGAATACCGCCCTGATGAAGGGTATAAAACAGGGGTTTTACTCCAATTCTGTCCCGGGCAATAAAGAGCCGCCCCGTGTGATGCTCCCATACAGCGAAGGCAAAAATGCCGTTTAATACCGTCAGTACCTCCTCGCCCCATTGGACATAGGCTTGGAGCAGCACCTCCGTATCGGAATGACTTATAAAATGATGCCCCAATGCGGTGAGACGGCTGCGAATTTCCTCCGTATTATATAGTTCCCCATTATAGGAAATGGTGTATTTTTCATTTCCCCGGGCAAAGGTCATGGGCTGCGCGCCGCCATCGGGGTCAATAATCGCAAGACGGCTGTGGAGCAGACAGCACTGCCCATCCTGAAAATATCCCTGTCCGTCTGGACCCCGCCTTTTCATTGTCTCCATCATTTTGTCCGTACCGACAGCCGGTATGGCTACCATCCCTGCGATTCCACACATATGCATCCCTTTCCTTTCGTGGTACATTCTATTAAACTTGTGAAAATGTGTGCATAATTTTCCCCGCACGCGGGAATGTTACAAGGGGTGATAAAATGAAAACAGGAAAAGACGTATTAAATTCCGTCATTAAAACAACGCAGATGGGACAGCTTGGCATTGAGGCGGTACTGGAATTTACCCGGCAGCCGGAACTGCGGCAAGCCCTCCGTGACCAGAAGAAAGAGTACGACGAAATCGAAAAAGAAGCAATGAAGATTGCCGATGAGCGCCAATGGCAGGTCAAGAACCTGAATCCCGCCGTCAAAGGGATGGCGCGAATGAGCACCCGGATGCGTGTATCCGGCAAGGACCCGGACGCCACCATCGCTGCAATGATGATTCAGGGCAACACCAAGGGCAGCATCAAGACCCTGAAAAATTTGCACCGCTACCCGGAGACCACCGGCCGCATCTGCGCCATCTCCCAAAAGCTTCTGGACTGTGAGACAGACAATATTACGCAAATGCAGGGGTTCGTGTGACCCCATACCGTAGGCTCCCCTCGTCAGAGGGGGCCTTGTTTGTAGTATCCGCACATTTTCTTCCCGTGATACATACGATAAAAAGAAGAAAGGAGTGTGGTCTTCTGAGCGCACAAGGTCAAATTCAGGTTAACGCCTACGTCAGCAACGCCCGGATTCCTTTAAAAGATGTGGCCGTTACCGTTACAGATGCGGGAGGCTCGGCCATCGCGATGCGCCTTACCAACCGAAGCGGGCAATTGGATACGCCAATCACCGTGGATGTTCCCGACCGGGCCGCCAGCCTAAGTCCCAACACCGGGGTCATTCCCTTCACCACGGTAAATCTATACGCCAGACTCACGGATTACGAAGAGATATTCATCGAGAATTTGCAGGTCTTTGCCGATACGGTGACGGATCAGGACTTGGAGCTGATTCCGCTTTCGGAGTACCCGGACAGTTGGAATAAATCCGAAAGCTTCCTGACCCCGCCCCAAAACTTGTGAGGAGGGTTGCTATGCCGGTCGTAACGCCCTATGTTCCCGAAAACATTACTGTACATTTAGGTTCACCGTCTTCCAATGCCGCCAATGTGACCGTCCCCTTTGTGGACTATGTAAAAAATGTAGCTTCCAGCGAAATATATCCCACTTGGGACGAGGATGCCCTCCGGGCAAACATTCTCGCCATCGTGTCCTTCGCCCTCAACCGGGTCTATACGGAATTTTACCGCAGCCGTGGTTACAGCTTTGACATTACAAATAACACCGCCTATGACCAGGCCTTTGTCAACGGACGCAGTTACTTCCAGAATATCTCCCGGTTGGTGGATGAATTTTTCAACGATTATCTCCGCCGTCCCGGCTTCGTAGAGCCGCTGGCCGCCAAATTCTGCAACGGCACAACCGTCACCTGCGAAGGTCTCAGTCAATGGGGCAGCGAAAATCTCGCTCGCCAGGGCTATTCCTATGACCAAATTCTCCGCAGCTATTACGGCAATGTAGAAATCGTCCCCAACGCCCCGGTGCGGGGACTTATGAACTCCTATCCCGGCACACCGGTGCAGCGGGGCAGCTCCGGGCCAAACGTGGTGGTTTTGCAGGTCGCGCTCAACCGCATTGCCCAAAACTATCCAGCAATCCCCAAAATTGCCAACGTGGACGGTATTTTCGGCAGCCGTACAGAAGCCTCCGTCCGCGCCTTTCAGCAAATATTTAATCTGACGCCCGACGGCATTGTCGGCCCAGCCACTTGGTATGCCATTGTCCGTCTTTATACCGCTGTTACCAACCTGTCGGAACTCCGCAGTCAAGGTCAGCAATTTTACGCCGTTAATTGGAGCAGTCCAAACGGCTTGCAGGTTGGCGACTCCGGTGACAAGGTGCGGCTCTTGCAGTATTGGCTTTCTGTCCTCTCGGAATATATTTCCGCCATTCCCTCACTGTCTGTGGACGGCATATTTGGCAATAACACACGGGATGCCGTTCTTGCCGCCCAAAGGCGTTTCGGTCTGCCGGAAACCGGCATCGTAGACCGGGCAACCTGGGATGCGATATACGAGCAGTACGCGGGCATTGAAAATACCACGCTGCGAAGCGGTGAGACCTTCCCCGTCAGCGGCGCCCAGGCTGTTCCCGCATTTGCCCGGACACGAAACGGAAATGGTAACGGAAACCGCCAGCAGTATGCAAGAACCCCCACCCTCACCCAATTCCCTGGGAGAGACTTAAGTATGGGCACCCAAGACCCGGTCCGTCAGGAGGTGGTACGATGAAGCCCGGTGAATCCTTTGTAGGTCAAAGCGTCCGTTCCCTCCAGACAATGCTGCGTGTCATCGCGAATGACGGCGGTTATCTCCCGGCAGTCATTCCCGACGGCATTTACGGTCCTGCCACAATGAGCGCGGTTGCCGCTTTCCAGCGGTATTATAATCTGCCGGTCAGCGGTGTGACCGACCAGGCAACCTGGGATAAGGTTGCAGAAATCTACGACCTTGCCATCGTAAATATCGGCAAAACAGAGCCGATTGAAATTCTTTTTGAGCCGGGTCAGGTCTTCCGACTGGGAGAAAGCAGTCCCTATCTCTACCTGACCCAAAGTATGCTTATTTGGCTCTCCGGCCTCCATCTGACCATCCCAGAGCCGAACCATACCGGCATCTTAGACCGGGAAACCGCAGAGGCGCTCCGGGCTTTCCAAAAACTGAATGCCCTGCCGGAAACCGGGGACTTAGACCGAAATACATTCAAGAACCTATCCAAGCAATTCACCCTCAGCGCCCACCATAACACCGCCAATCCGGATAAATAGGAAATTTTTGTGAAGTTTGGCTTTTTTTCAAAATTATACTTGAATTGCGGAAAATAAAGGCATATAATAATGGAGTTAACGTGTACCCTGGAGGAAGCGCCATGAGACTTATCAAGGATTGGAAAAAAGAAATACTTACCGTCCCGAATCTGCTGAGCCTTTTCAGACTCTTACTGATCCCGGTTTATGTGGTAATCTATCTGAACGCAAAGAACAGTACAGATTTCTATATCGCAGGCGCAATTTTGGCGGTTTCCTGCCTGACCGATATGATTGACGGCAAGATTGCCCGGCATTTTAATTTGATAACCACGGTGGGCAAGGTGTTAGACCCCATTGCAGATAAGGCCACCCAATTTACACTCATTGTCTGCCTTGCTATGCGGTATCAGGTGCTGTTCTATGTGATTGCCCTCTTTGTGGTGAAAGAGACATTCCAGCTTGTGGCCGCCTACTGGCTGTACAGGAAAGGCAAGATTCTTAAGGGCGCGCTGATTACCGGCAAAATCTGCACAACGGTGCTGTTCCTCAGCCTGATTGCTATGGTTGTGTACCCCAAAATGACCGTCCGTCAAGTAGAAATCATTGCTGTCATTGACCTCATCTTTATGGTTATGGCCTTTACAGAATATGCGCTGGCTTACTTCAGTAAGAAAAACCACTTCCAGAATATCGACTGATAAATTTAGCCCCCGAAACGGTGTGTTTCGGGGGCACATTTTGTTTGTATATGAAAACCCCCAGCACACGGCGGTGGTTATGATTCTTCAGACTTTTCTATATTGGAAAACAGCGGGTTTTCCTCGGCTTCCCCAATGGGCTTGCCTTCCATACAGTCGCGGAACTGATTTCCGGTCATTGTTTCCTTTTCCAGCAGGTAGGAAACCACCGTTTCCAGCTTGTCCTTATTTTCCGTCAGGATGGTGCGGCAATGGTCATAGGCCTTATCAATGAGT
>JAZQUL010000010.1:0-10807 GCA_045631285.1 Faecousia sp.
GGCTGACCCGCTTTTACATCGAGAACCTTATGGCAAATGGGGCAATAGACCTGACAGTCCTTTTCTGCCCGGACAACAAGGCTTTCCTTGAAGCGCAGTTCGTTTTCCATATTACAGTACCAGCGACGGCGCGGCATAGACCCGGGCGGCACATTCCTGATCCAGCAGGTACAGACCCTTGGGGTCTTGCCCAAAGAGCTGATAGCGGCTGATCATAGAATCGGCATTTTCTTCCTCTTCCATTTGCTCATTGATAAACCAGTCAAGGAATTTCATCGTGCGGTAATCCTTTGCCTGATGGGCTTCGTGGTAGATGTTGTTAATCAAGGCTGTCACATAGCGCTCATGCTCTGCGGCCACCTCTAAGGGATCAAGAACGGTGTTAAATTCCTTATCGGGACGGGAAATCGCCTCCAAGGTCACCTTCAGGTTGTTGATCTGCATATATTTCATAAACAGCAGGGCGTGATCCCGCTCTTCCTGCGCCTGAATCATATAGTAATTGGCGTAGCCGTCCAAATCCAGTTCATCGTAGTAATTTGCGATGTCCAGATACAGATATGCCGAATAGAATTCTTTATTAATCTGCTCATTTAAGAGCTTCGCTACTTGTTCGTTCATATATTTTCCTCCTGTTTTATAAAAACCGGTGGGTATTGCGCCCACCGGTTTCTTCTTTCTTACTTGAAGTAACGCTCCAGAAGACCCTGCAGAGCCTTGCCGTGGCGAGCTTCGTCGCGAGCCATCTCGTGGACGGTGTCGTGGATAGCATCCAGACCGTTCTTCTTTGCACAAGCGGCCAGATCGAACTTACCGGCAGTTGCACCGAACTCGCAGTCCACGCGCCAAGCCAGATTGTCCTTGGTTGTAGCCTTCATATTAGGCTCCAGGGTGCTGCCCAGCAGCTCTGCGAACTTTGCTGCGTGCTCAGCCTCTTCCCAAGCTGCCTTTTCCCAGTACAGACCGATCTCGGGGTAGCCCTCGCGGTGGGCGATACGGGCCATACACAGATACATACCGTCCTCGCTGCACTCGCCGTTGAAGTTAGCGAACACCTGCTCCTTGATGTAGGCCTTATCTTCTGCGGAGATGTCGGGGTTGTTCTCTACAGTCTTGCCGTAAACCCCGAACTCGTGCTCAGCAGCCAGCTTCATCTCGCCCTTCTGCTCCACGAACTTGGAAGCGGGGACCTTACATACGGGGCAACGGAACTCGGCGTCCAGCTCCTCGGCGGTGTGAACGTAACCACAAACACTGCAAACAAACTTTTTCATAACTTTTTCCTCCAAATTTTCTTGTTTTTAATTTTTATTTTTTTATACAGTTTTTACAAATTCCGGTAAAGCTCAGGCTGTACATATTCACCTTGCCTCCGGTGCCGTTTTCCACGGCTTGGGTCAGTTGCGCGGGCGCCTCTACCTCGGGCAGATCCAGGACACTTCCGCACTCGTTACAGATAAAGTGAACATGGGGCTCGGTATTTCCATCGAACCGCTCGATCCCTTTCACTGTACCCACGCTTTGGATCAAACCCTGATTACGAAACAGAGCAATGTTCCGGTAGACGGTGGCCAGCGACAGATCGGGACAGCTCTCTTTCAGTCCCATATACACCATCTCTGCTGAGGGGTGCTCGTTGGTCGCCTGAAGGTAAGAAAGAATGGCGTTGCGCTTTCTGAATTGCTTTTGCGCTTCCATTTGTTACCTCCTAAATAAGAATAGTTCTTATTTACATTTGCATTGTAACATCTGCTTTTTGTTTTGTCAATACTTTTTTTTGTAAATTTCAAAAAATTTTTTCAGGACACGAAATGTAAAGTAAATTCTTTATTTAATAATGTATATCGCAAAAAAGCCTTGTTTTTTCCACAGATATGTGGTAAAATTTACGGTGAATAGGTATGCTTTTTCATTAGAAACCTTCGGCATGCGCAGAAAAGAGAAAGGAGCCGTTTATTATGTATTCGTCTGCCTATGTATGGGCGAAAATCCTGCAGTATTTGGAGGAGAGACTTAGCAGCACCATTGTTTCCGGCTGGTTTGACAGCGCAGAGGTGGTGGAGCTGAATGCCGACCATTTGGTAATCCATATCCCCTCAGAATTTCACCGGGATATGATTGCCGCCAAGACCTCCGATTTAATCAATGCCGCTCTTCGGGAGATTTTTAATTCCGATGCCACTTTATTGGTTCTCAGCTCTCAGGAACTGGAAAGCTACAAAGAAAAAGAAAAGGGTGTGCCCCAGATTGCTTTTAACCCCCAGTTTTCTTTCGAAAACTTTGTGGTCGGTCCTTCCAACCGTTTCGCTTATTCTGCCGCCAATGCGGTTGTTAATAACCCCGGTCAGGTCTATAACCCTTTGTTTATTTACGGCCCTGCCGGTGTGGGTAAGACCCACCTGCTTTACGCCATTGCCAACGGCATCCGTAAGGAAAATCCCAAGGCAAATATCGTCTATATTAAAGGCGACCAGTTTACCAATGAATTGATTGCCGCCATCGGCAGCGGTAAAAATCTGGAATTCCGCAATAAGTACCGGGAGGCGGATCTCTTCCTCATTGATGATATTCAGTTTATTGCCGGTAAAGAATCCACCCAGGAAGAATTCTTCCATACCTTCAACAAGCTCTACGAGGAGCATAAACAGATCGTTATGACCTCCGACCGGAAGCCCAGCGATATGCTCACCCTCGAAGACCGGCTGAAAACCCGTTTTGAATGGGGCCTTACCGCAGATGTGCAGCCGCCGGACTACGAGACCCGTATGGCCATCATTAAGAATAAGGCGGTCTCTCTGGGCCTGGAGCTGCCTGACGACGTATGTAACTACATCGCAGTCAATGTCACCACCAACGTCCGGCAGATCGAGGGTACGGTAAAGAAAATTATGGCTTACCGTGACCTGAACAATATGCCTCTGGATTTGCCTAACGTATCCCGGGCCATCAGCGATATGTTTAAGAGCGAGGGAAGCGCATTGCCTACCCCCAGCCTGATTATCAGCCAGGTCTGTAAGTTCTACTCTATCGACGAAGCCGTTCTTCGGAGCAATCAGCGGACAAAGACGGTGGCAGAAGCCCGGCACGTCGCCATCTACCTGATTCGCCAGCTGACCAACCTCTCCCTCCCCGCCATCGGTATGGAGCTTGGCAAGGATCACACCACCATTCTTTATTCCGTAGAAAAGATTGAAAAGGCCTTGCAGGTTGGCGGCACAGCGCTCCAAAACAACATCCGGGATATTACAGCCAATATTCATTCCTGCCTGTAATTGATCATTGTAGGGGCGTGCATTGCACGTCCGCTGACGACCGATGGTCGCCCCTACAAGATAAAAGACAGACAAAATTTTATCCACAGGGGCTGTGGAATGTGGAAAGATTTTCTGTGGAAAAGTTTTCTGCAATTTTCTTTTCCACAAAGGCTGTGAAAAAGCTTTGTAAATTACACAAAGGGGCTGTGGATAAAAAACGCCCTAATTACAAGGCTTTCGGGAGTTTTCCCCATATATTTTCCCCTACTGCTATTATTACTACCTAATATATCTATTTATATATTTATATTTTATTATTTTACAGAATCGAGGTTTTTCATATGCGGTTTACCTGTGAAAAAAGTATGCTGGTAACAGCGCTTAATATTACCGGCCGCGCAGTTGCGCCCAAGAGCGCCATCACTGCCCTGGAGGGTATTTACTGCGATGCTTCCGCAGACCTGACCTTTACCGGCTACAATATGGAAACAGCCGTTATTTACCGGGTGGATGCAGAAATTATGGAGGCAGGCAAGTGCGTATTCCCTGCACGTCTGTTCGGCGACATTATTCGCCGTCTGCCGGAAGGTCCTGTGACCGTTGCGGTGGATGAGAATTATAAAGTCTCTGTCCGGGCCGGTTATTCTGCCTTTACCATTTCCGCAGAGCCTGCGGAGGATTATCCGTCTCTTCCCGATGTGGGCAGCGGCCGCAGTGTATCGCTCCCTCAGTGCAACCTGAAGGAGCTGATTGGCAGCACCATTTTTGCGGTTTCCGAAAATCAGGGCCGCCCCATCCACACCGGCGTCAAGTTCGAGGTGGAAAATGACAAGGTTTCCGCCATCGCAGTTGACGGTTTCCGCCTTGCCCGGCGCACATTCCCTGCCGATGCAGGCACGGAGATTTCTTTTGTTGTGCCTGCCCAGGGTCTCAAGGAAGTGGAGAAGATTTTGGTGGATAACGACGAGGAGGTTTCTTTCACGCTGGACAGCAGACATATTTTGTTCAGTTTGGGCGATGCCACCCTTATCTGCCGTCTGCTGGAGGGCGATTTCCTGGATTGGCGGAAGGTTGTCCCTACAAACAGCCCCATTAAGCTGACAGCAAATGTATCTGACCTTTCCTCTGCCATTGAGCGCGTAGGTCTGATTGTTTCCGAAAAGTACAAAAGCCCGGTACGGTGCGTGTTCTCCGAACAGGTATTGCAGCTGCGTACCAATACCACCATTGGCGCTGCGGAAGACCGCTGCGCTATCGCCGGTGACGGCAAGGATCTGGAAATTGGCTTCAATGTCCGCTATTTGGCAGATGCTCTGCGGGTCATTCCCAGCGAGGAAGTGGTTTTGGAGCTGACCAACAGCTTAAGCCCCATCGTCTTTACCTCCGCAGAAGAAAAGTATGATTTCTCTTACATGGTTCTGCCGGTAAGAATTAAAAACTGAGGAAATTTATGAAAGTTACCGTTAAGAAAAAGGAAAATGTCATCCCGGTGGTCATCGGGACAGAGTTTATTAAATTAGAAGCTGCGCTGAAATTTGCCAACGCGGTAGAATCCGGCGGTATGGCAAAGACCGTCATCCAAAATGGGGACGTTTTGGTAAACGGTGAGGTTTGTACCATGCGGGGTAAGAAGCTTTATCCCGGCGACGGCTTCTCCTTTAATGGCGATAAGTACCTTATTTCCATCCATGCAGCTCAGTAATATAAATATCCGGGATTTCCGGAATTATGAGGCGCTTTCGCTGGATTTTTCCACCGAGGTGAACCTTATTGTGGGTGACAACGCCCAAGGAAAGACCAATTTAATAGAGGCAATCGGCTATTTAGGCTCGGGAAAGAGCTTTCGCGCCCAAAAGACAAGCGAACTTGTTCGATTTGGGGCGGATTTTGCGGAAATCAGCGGTTCTGTCTTTTCTCAGGAGCGGCAGCAGTCGCTTCGCTGGGTGCTGTTTCCCAATGGAAGACAGCGGCAGCTTTCCTGTAACGGCGTGAAGAAAAAGGCTGCCGGGGAAATCAGCGGTGTTTTGCAGACCGTGCTTTTCTGCCCAGAGGATTTAATGGTACTAAAGACCGGCGCATCCCCACGCCGCCGTCTGGCGGATCAGGCACTCTGCCAGCTACGGCCCAATTACGAGGCTGCGCTGACGGAATATAACCGCATTTTGGAACAAAAAAGCCGTATTCTCAAGGACCGGTTTGAAAATCCTGCCCTCTTGGAGATTTTGCCGGAGTATAATGCCCGCCTTTGTCAGGTTGGCGCGCTGCTGATTTCCTATCGCGCCCGGTTTTTTGAGGGGTTAGGAAAAGTGGCAAGTGTGTATCACGGGCAGTTTTCCGGCGGAAAAGAGGACTTTTCGCTGCAATATCATACCGTTTCTACGGTAAACGATCCTTTTGCATCTGTATCTGTCCTAATAGAGGATTTGCAGGCCCATTTGGAGAGCCATTACCGGGCGGAATTGGAGAGTATGCAATGCCTGACCGGTCCTCATAAGGATGATTTTGATGTATCCCTTTCCGGACTTTCCGTAAAGACCTTTGGCTCGCAGGGACAGGTGCGGACGGCGGCCATCAGCCTGAAGCTTGCCCAGCGGGAGCTGATGCAGCGGGAAAGCGGGGAAATGCCGGTACTGCTACTTGATGATGTGCTGTCGGAATTAGACCCCGGACGGCAGGATTTTATTCTCAATCAAATCACCGGCGGGCAGGTTTTTATCACCTGCTGTGAACCGGGGAGATTTACCCAGTTGGGAAAGACGATTGAAATCGAAAACGGTAAAACCGTTTAGACTTTTTATCGCCTACGGCGATGCCATTTTGTATACAAAATGGCCGGCGGGAGCAAGCCCCCGCCCTACGATATGCAAAGAGCATAGGAGGACTCTTTATGTCTGAAGAAACTAAGGTAACACAGGAATACGGCGGTGAACAAATTCAGGTTCTGGAGGGCTTGGAGGCCGTTCGTAAGCGCCCCGGTATGTATATCGGTTCTACTTCTACCTCGGGTCTGCACCATCTGGTGTATGAAATCGTGGACAACTCCATCGACGAGGCCCTGGCCGGTTACTGTAACCATATTAATGTTACCATCAATCCCGGTAACTCTATCACCGTTACCGATAACGGCCGTGGTATCCCCGTAGATATTCAGCCCCAGACCGGCAAGCCGGCTTTGGAGGTCGTATTTACGGTTCTACACGCCGGCGGTAAGTTCGGCGGTGGCGGCTATAAGGTCTCTGGCGGTCTTCACGGTGTTGGTGCGTCTGTTGTCAATGCGCTCAGTGAGAGTTTGACTGCCCGTGTATTCAAAAACGGCAATATTTACGAGATGAAATTTGCCCGCGGTCACATCACCCAGGAAATGCGGATTATCGGTAAGACCGATAAAACCGGTACGGAGGTCACCTTCCAGCCTGACCCGGAGATGTTCGATGATGTGGTCTACTCCTATCAGACACTCCACGAGCGTATGCGTGAGGAAGCCTTCCTGAACGCAGGCCTTCGTATCACCATTACCGATGACCGGGGTGATGAGCAGGTCACTGAGACGATGTGCTATGAGGGCGGTATCCGGGAATTTGTCTCCTGGACAAACCAAAATAAGACTGTCGTTCACAGTGACGTGATTTATATGTCCGGCAGTAAGGGCGATGCTTCTGCGGAAATCGCACTGCAGTACCACGATGGTTACAACGAAAGTCTGCAGTCCTTTGCAAACGACGTCCGCACTCCCGAAGGCGGTATGCACGAGACCGGCTTTAAGACCGCGCTGACCCGCGTACTGAATAATTACGGTATCAAGGTCGGTATTATTAAGGGTGACGACAAGGTTTCCGGTGAGGACTGCCGGGAAGGTATTTCTGCAATTATCTCTGTAAAGCTGACGGATGCCCAGTTTGAAGGTCAGACTAAGGCAAAGCTGGGTAACGCCTATATCCGTACCTTGGTGGAACAGATCGTAGGCGATCAGCTTGCTACCTATTTTGAAGAGCACCCTGCTACCGCTAAGATTATCTTAGAAAAAGCAATGATGGCAAACCGGGCAAGAGAGGCCGCCCGGAAGGCAAGAGAAAATGCCCGCCGGAAAACCGGCTTGGAATCCGGCGGTATGCCCGATAAGCTGCAGGATTGCAATGAAAAAGACCCCTCGCTCTGCGAGCTGTACATCGTCGAGGGTGACTCCGCTGCCGGCTCTGCCATTCAGGGCAGAGACTCCCGATTCCAGGCAATACTCGCAATGTGGGGTAAAATGCTGAACGTGGAAAAGGCCCGTGCCGATAAAATTTATGGCAACGACAAGCTCTCTCCCTTGATCATCGCCTTGGGCGGCGGCATTGGCGAGGATTTTGATATTGAGCGTCTTCGTTATCATAAGATTATCATTATGTCCGATGCGGACGTGGACGGCGCCCATATCCGCACCCTGCTTCTGACCTTCTTCTTCCGCTATATGCGGCCGCTGATTGAAAACGGCTATGTTTACTCCGCCGTTCCCCCTCTCTATAAGTTAAAGAGAGGCAAAACAGAGCGGGTTGCTTACTCCGACGAGCAGAGAGACGCAGTTTCTGCGGAAATGCGTGGCGAAAGCGGCGCGAAGGTGGAGATTTCCCGGTTTAAGGGCCTTGGTGAAATGGACCCCCACGAGCTGTGGGAGACCACAATGGACCCCACTACCCGTACCCTTCGCAGAATTACGCTGGAGGATGCCCGCCGCGCGGATGAAATCTTTACAGTACTGATGGGCGAGCAGGTAGAGCCACGTAAGGAATGGATCGAGCGCAACGCAAAGTACGCCATTAATATTGATATTTAAGGAGGTGACGCACATTGGCAAAGCATAACCGCGATTATAAGCCGGAGGATATTCTGTTCCCGGATCAGGCAATTACAGAATCCAATCTGGTGGAAGAAATGGAGAAATCCTACATCGAATACGCCATGAGCGTCATCGTCGGCAGAGCGCTGCCGGATGTTCGTGACGGTTTGAAGCCGGTTCACCGTCGTATCCTCTATACGATGTATGAGTCCGGTCTCACATCCGATAAGCCCTTTAAGAAATCTGCGACCTGTGTCGGTGACGTGCTTGGTAAGTACCATCCCCACGGTGACGCATCGGTTTACGACGCGATGGTCCGTCTGGCGCAGAATTTCTCTATGCGTTATATGCTGGTGGACGGACACGGTAACTTCGGTTCTGTGGACGGTGACCCTCCGGCAGCTTACCGTTATACGGAAGCGAGAATGAGTAAGCTCTCCAATGAGATGCTTCGGGACATTGACAAGGATACTGTCAACTGGGACCCCAACTTTGACGAATCCCGGAAAGAACCCCGCGTCCTTCCCAGCCGTTTCCCGAATCTCTTGGTAAACGGCTCTTCCGGTATTGCCGTCGGTATGGCGACCAATATTCCGCCACATAATCTGACGGAAGTCATCAATGCCTGTGTGGCAGTATTGGATGACCCGGAAATTACCGCCATTGACCTGATGGAGCATATCACCGGCCCGGATTTCCCTACCGGCGGTATCATCATGGGTCGCAGTGGTATCCGCGCCGCCTATGCCACCGGCCGCGGCAAGGTGGTCGTCCGGGCAAGAGCGGAATTTGAGAGCTTTGGCGCTGACCGCACAAGAATTATTGTGACTGAGCTTCCATATCAGGTCAATAAGCGGCAGCTTATCAAGAATATTGCCGATCAGGTGAAGGACAAGCGCCTTGAGGGTATTTCCGACCTGCGTGACGAGACAGACCGCAACGGTATGCGGATTGTTATCGAACTGAAGAAGGATGCCAATCCCCAGGTTGTTCTCAATACTCTCTTTAAGCAGACTGCGCTGCAATCGAGCTTCGGCATCATTATGCTGGCGCTGGTAGATGACCAAAAGCAACCCCGTATTCTGTCACTCCGGCAGATTATTGACGAATACCTTACTTTCCAGATGGAAGTGCTGACCCGCCGCACCGAATTTGACCTCCGCAAGGCCCGGGAGCGGGCGCACCTCTTGGAAGGCCTGCTGATTGCCCAGGATAACATCGACGAGGTTATCCGCATTATCCGCAGCGCCTATGACGATGCGAAGGAACGGCTCTGCGAGCGTTTTGGACTTACCGAGGTGCAGGCACAGGCAATCCTTGATATGCGCCTGAAAGCACTGCAAGGCCTTGACAGAGAAAAGCTGCAGGCGGAATATAATGAACTGCAGGAAAAGATCGCTTATTATCTGGAACTGCTGGGTGATACTGCTAAGCTGCAGGGTGTACTGCGTGAAGAACTGCTTGCTATCCGCGATAAGTTTGGCGATGACCGTAAGACGGAAATTCAGGACATTGAGGACGAAATCGACATTGAAGACCTCATTGAAGAGGAAACCTGCGCCTTTACCCTGTCCAATCAGGGCTATGTAAAGCGTATGCCGGTAGACACTTACCGCACGCAAGCCCGTGGCGGTCGCGGTGTCAATGCCCAAAATCTCAAGGACGAGGACTATGTCAAGAGCCTGAATGTAGCTTCTACCCACGACCATATGCTGTTCTTTACGGATATGGGTCGTGTCCACCACAGAAAGGGCTACCAAATTCCCGAAGCCGGCAGAACGGCCCGTGGTACTGCTATTGTTAATATTCTGCCCCTTGAGCCGGGCGAAAGGGTCACCGCAATGGTGATCACCCGTGAATTTAACGAGGATGAGTATTTGATGATGTGTACCCGAAACGGTACTGTCAAGCGTATTCCCTTTATTGCGCTGAATACCCGCAGAAAGACCGGTATCCGCGCCATCACTTTGGACGAGGGTGACCACCTGATCAACGTGCTTCGCACTACCGGTAACGATAATATCATCCTCGCTACTGCTGACGGTATGGCCATTTGCTTCAACGAAAACGATGTGCGGCCTATGGGACGTGATGCCACCGGCGTGCGTGGTATTATGTTGGGCGATGGTGACGTGGTAATCGGTGCAGAAAAGGCTGAGGAAGGCACAACGCTGCTGACCGTCACCGAAAATGGCTACGGCAAGCGTACTGAACTTTCTGAGTACCTCCGTACCGGCCCGGATGGGGAAAAAGCGCCCCAGAGCCGCGGCGGTAAGGGTCTCAAGAATTATAATATTACACCTAAGACCGGCAAGGTCGCCGGGTGCCGCGTGGTGCAGGATACGGACGATGTGATGCTGATTGAAAATGGCGGTGTCATCATCCGTGTGCCGGCAAATACCATCAATATCTATAAGCGGGATGTGCAGGGCGTTATCATTATGCGTATCGAGGAGGGTAATTCCCTCGTATCGATCGAGCGCGTACCTCAGGAAGAGGAGAGCGAAAATTGAAGCAGGTAGAGCTTTATACAGACGGTGCCTGCTCCGGTAACCCCGGCCCTGGCGGCTGGGGTGCCATCCTCATTTATAAGGGCACGGAAAAAGAGCTGTCCGGCGGGGAAGCAAGCACCACCAATAATAGAATGGAGCTGACGGCAGTCATTGAAGGCTTGTCTGCGCTGAAAGAAAGCTGCATTGTGGAGCTGTATTCCGACAGTAAGTACGTCATCGACGGT
>JAZQUL010000011.1:0-10132 GCA_045631285.1 Faecousia sp.
CGGAGCCACGAAAGCATCCTGCAGGAAGCAGAGCTTATGGCAAAAGACCCGGATTTCAAGGGTTATATTCACGACGTGGGCGGCCCTACTGCCAATTTCCGCCAGCCTGCCTGCCAAAAGCAGCTCACAAAAGGCGCCTGCGGCGGTCGCCAATGCCTGTTCCCCACGCCTTGCAAGAATATGATTGCCGACCATAGCGACTATGTAGCGCTGCTGCGGAAACTGCGAAAAATTCCCGGCGTCAAGAAGGTTTTTGTCCGCAGTGGCATCCGCTTTGACTATCTCCTCGCGGACAAAAAGGATACTTTCTTCAAGGAATTGGTGCAGTATCACATTTCCGGCCAATTAAAGGTCGCCCCGGAACACGTATCCGACGCGGTGCTGACCCGGATGGGCAAGCCGAAAAACGCGGTTTATAACCGCTTTGTGGACAAATATTACGCCTTAAACAAGCAATACGGCTTAAAGCAGTTCCTTGTTCCCTATCTGATGTCCAGCCATCCCGGCTCAACGATGAAGGAGGCAGTGGAGCTTGCGGAATACATCCGGGATATGGGCTACAACCCGGAACAGGTGCAGGATTTTTATCCCACACCTTCCACTCTTTCCTCCGTGATGTACTACACCGGTTTAGACCCCCGGACAATGGACAAGGTCTATGTGCCTACCGACCCCCACGAAAAGGCAATGCAACGGGCGCTGATCCAGTACCGCAACCCAAAAAACTATTATCTCGTCAGGGAGGCGCTGCTAAAAGCCCACCGGGAGGACCTTATTGGCTCCGGCCCTAAGTGCCTGATCCGCGCCGTACCGCCCCGTCAGGGAAAGCCTGCCTCCCGCCTACCGGCAAAACCGCCTGCAAAGCCGGCGCAAAAACGAAATCGGCGGAAATAATTCTGCGAAAGTCCCCCTATACTGGTAAAGCGAGGTGGTAAAGTGGAAAAAACGAATAAGAAATTTGTAGCATATGTCTTTTTCTTTCTTTACTGCGGAATTATGATTTGGCTTTTGTTTTTTGGCACCCGTCAGCCAAATTACGGAGAGTATTGGGCGCAGGTGGCAGGAAATTACAGCGTAAAGCCGCTGTATACCATCCGTAATTACCTCTGGGTATTGCGGCACAGCTCTAACGCGTCCCTTATCCGCCATTGCGCCGTAAATCTCATCGGAAACGTTTTTCTGTTCATTCCGGCGGGGTATTTTTTCCCCCGTTTATGGCACTTTTTCCGCCCTTTTTGGCGGTTTTTCCTGACGGTATTTTTCCTGCTCCTGCTGATTGAAGGCTTGCAGCTTTTTTCCTTGCGGGGAAGATTGGATGTGGATGACATCCTTCTGAACCTGACTGGGCTGACTATGGGCTATCTCCTCTATAAATTCTCAAAATGACCTCCCGATGGGAGGTCATTTTCTTACTGCCTGCGCCATAAGATGTTCTATACATTTGGCTATGAGGTGGTACATATGGAACATATAACCAACAGCATTACTATCCGGGGAACATTGGAAGATCTTCCGGTGTTTTCCCACGAAAATCACGGCTGCCGTTTTTTCCGTTTCTTCCTGCTGGTATCCCGGCTTTCCGGGGCAGTTGACCGTCTGCCGGTATTGGCAGAGGAGTCGGTACTTTGCGGCTTCGATCTCTCCGGGGGCAGTATGCTCACCGTCACCGGGCAAATTCGCTCCCACAACCAGCGTACAGACGGCGTGCGGCATCTACTGATTTTTGTATTTGCCACAGACATCACCTGCGAAGACGGCGACCCCATCAACGACGTGCTGATTGAGGGTATTCTCTGCAAAGACCCCACTTATCGCCGCACACCCTTAGGTCGGGATATTTGCGACGTAATGCTGGCCGTCCCCCGTCCTTTCCGCCGGGCAGATTATCTTCCCTGTATCCTATGGGGGCGAACGGCCCAGGAGGTCTCCCGCTGCGGTGTTCGGGATAAAATCCGCATTTGCGGACGTCTCCAAAGCCGCAATTACACCAAGCTGACTCCCGATGGTCCGGAGACACGGACTGCCTACGAAATCTCCGCTCTCACAGCAGAAATCATAGAAACAGATCAGTAATCTACCCAAACACCATATAGCTCCCGCCGCCGCAGCGCCAGCAGCCGTTTCCCGATTTTCAGCACCATAACACCCCGGCTTTTGTACCTGCAAAACACTGTCATACCCGGTCGAAGCCCCAAGTGATATAGCCGCGGCCCGTAGCCCATCCGCGTAATCACGCCCCAGCTTCCCGGCGGCAAGCGGTCTAATTTCCCCTCCATAAATATCCACCTCCTTTTCATCCTATTGAAGAACAGGAAATTTGTGCAGGTATCTTTTCTTTCCTATTTTTCTGTGATATAGTAAAGAAAAGGAGGTTGGGAAATGAAAAAGAAAGCCCTCCATATTATAGAAATTCTCAAAGAGCAATACCCCAGCGCGCTCTGCGCGCTCCATTATGAGAAGGACTACGAGCTGATGATTGCCGTGCGGCTGTCTGCCCAATGCACCGATGCCCGGGTTAACTTAATTACCCCCGCGCTTTTTGCCGCCTATCCCACTTTGGAGGATATGGCAAACGCCAAGATTGAGGATGTGGAGAACTACGTCCGCACCTGCGGTTTCTTCCGGCAGAAGGCAAAGGACATTGTTCTTGCCTGTCAGATGCTGCTTTCCGACTACGGCGGAAAAGTCCCCGGCACAATGGAAGCGCTTCTGCAGCTTCCAGGTGTAGGCAGAAAAACTGCGAATTTGCTGCTGGGCGACCTCTATGCCGTACCCGGCAGCGTGGTCTGCGATACCCATTGTATTCGGATTTCTAACCGCTTAGGCCTTGCGAGTGGCAAAGAACCGGAAAAGGTAGAAAACCAGCTTCGCAAGATACTCCCCCCAGAGGAAAGCTCTGACTTCTGCCACCGAATTGTACTTTTCGGTCGGGACACCTGCACCGCCCGGAATCCCAAGTGCGGCAACTGTCCCTTAAGTATGTATTGCAAAGAATTTATGCCGTAGATTTTACAAAATGAAACGTAGGGCGGGGGCTTGCTCCCGCCGTCGATACGGCACACATTAAAAACGGCGGGAGCAAGCCCCCGCCCTACACTATGCGCCAAAACGACCGGGCAGGTATATCCTGTCGGCCCGCTGCGTTATTTAAAGAATTTCTGCAATTCCTCTATGTATTTATCTCCCGCCACTGGATAGGCAAGACCGTGGTCAGCGCCCGGTACGGTATAGAGCATTTTCTTCCCGGGGCAAATCTCGTGCATTTTGCGGCTCATATCGCAGGGAACAAAACCGTCCGCTTCCCCGTGGACAAAGGCCACCGGCACTTTACAATTTTGAAGCGCCCGGAGAGCATCCGTCTCCTCCAAATCAAAGCCACCGTATAGTCGGGCAGCCAGCTTTACAAAGGGATACGCAAGCTTTGCCGGCAGCTTCATATCCTCTTTGATAACCTTGCAGATAATCTCCTTGGGAGAGGTATAGCCACAGTCCGACAGTACACCAATTACATTGGGCGGCAGCTCTTCACCGGCGGCCATCAGCACCGTTGCACCGCCCATAGAAATGCCGGTAATAATAATCTTCACATCCGCTCCGAAATGCGCTGTCATAAATCGAAGCCAAGTGTGGCAGTCCCGTCGTTCGTTGATGCCAAAGGAAATCACATTGCCGTCGCTGTCACCGCTGGCGCGCTGGTCTACCAAGAATGCATTTCTGCCGCAGGCAAAGCAGCGCTGGACACCGCCGCACAGATCTCTTTGGGCATTGCCCCGATAGCCGTGGAACATCAATTCAATGGGCGCACCGGGATATTTTTCGTAATACTTCGCCTTAAGGGTCAGTCCGTCAAAGCTCTTTACCGTGAAGGTCTCGTAAGAAAAAGTCTTAACTTCCTTTTGCCAGCCGTTCATCATATCGTGAAACGGTACGTATGCCCGTCCGGGCGGCAAGATCCGCAGGGCATTTTCTTTCTTTTCCTTATCGGAGATGTAAAAGGTCATTCGAAAGCACAAATAGGATACGCCCAGCACCACCAAGATAAGCAGTCCTAAAACACCGAAAATCCACCAAAATACATCCATTTTCCCACATCCTAACAAATTAAGAATATATTTCAGTATACCACTGTTCGACCTTTTTCGCAATCCGCTATTGCTTTTTGTTCAAAAATCGTTTACAATTGCCCCCGGAGTGTGAAAAAAGATATGAATATTGAACCAAATTATAAAAACAAAAAGCACTATAACGTAGCGAAAAAACCTATGCACCAGAACAAATTCTGGACCGGGCTTATTTGGCTGCTTTGCAAAATATTTCTTACCGGAAAGAAATACAAGGTGGAAAAAATCAATATGGAGGGTCTCAAGCCCCCTTATATTATGCTCAGTAACCATATGGCTTTTATTGATTTTGAACTGGCGGCTATGGGCACTTGGCCCCACAGCGTCAGCAATGTGGTCAACATTGACGGTTATGTCATTAAGTGGTTTTTAATGGAGTGGATTGGCTGTATCGCCACTCGGAAATTCACCACCGACATTGCCCTTGTAAAATCCATCCGCAAGGTGATTAAGCGCGGCGATGTGCTGGGTATGTATCCCGAAGCGCGGTACAGTCCCTGCGGCATCCCCTCTTTTATCCCGGACTCCGTGGGCAAGCTGGTAAAGATGAATAAAGTGCCTGTGGTAGCTGTTCTGCACCGGGGCAACCACTTAGGCGCCCCCGTTTGGGATGTTCCTCGCAAGCGCAAAGTACCCCATCACACCACCCTGACTCAGATACTCACCGCCCAGCAGGTAAAAGAAATGTCCGTGGAAGAGATCAACGAAGCCATTCGCTCTGCTCTCCAGTACGACGATTATCAGTACCAAAAGGACAACGGCATTCTCATCACCGAGCCTTATCGCGCCCAAAATCTCCACAAGGTTCTCTACAAATGCCCCCATTGCGGCGCGGAAGCCATGGACTCCGCCGGTGCAGAGATTTTCTGCACAGATTGCGGCAAGCGCTGGGTATGGCAAGAGGACGGCTACCTGAAAGCCACCGAGGGCGAGACAGAATTTGACCACATCCCCGACTGGTTCAACTGGGAGCGCCAAGAGGTCAGAAAAGAGATTGAACACGGCACTTACCATTGGGAGGACGAGGTGGAGGTTTACAGCCTGCCCCGTTGCTGGCGCTATATTCCCTTGGGAAAAGCAAAGCTGACCCACGATATGGAAAAAGGCTTTATCTTGGAAGGTCACTACCGGGATGCTGACTATTTCATCCAGCGCACCCCCGACCAATCCAACAGCCTGCACGTGGAGTACGGTTTCCCCGCCCTTGACAAGACGGACTATGTGGATATTTCCACCGAAAACGACTCCTTCTACTGCCGCGTCTCCAAGCGAAACTGCATCACCAAACTGGCCCTCGCCACCGAGGAGCTATACCTGCTCGACCGCACTAAGGAGCTGACTGCTGTATAAAACCAAGACCCGGAGTACTCCGGGTCTTTTTTACCGCTGACTGGGACCGCCGCAGTCCTCGTCATATAAAAGGTCTTCCAAATCCACTATAGGTTCGCTGCTTGTTTGCATCTTGCACCTCCTTAAGCCGAGGGGAATCGAACACCAAAGCCCCACAGCAGTTCTTTTGGTTGTATTTTTCCTTATCTTCCTTGCCTTGCGTCAGCAAGGCTGCGTCATCTGCGCAAAAATCCACAGCAAAACTCCTTGCTGTGGGGTGCTGTGCAGTTTTGAGATAGCAGCTTTTCGTCAAGACAAGTAAAATCACGAAGGGAATATCCGTCCGATATTTCCGAGGGATTTTCCGCAGTATTGACGGAAAGCCGCAGCTCAAAACCTATCGGGGTTAGATTTCCCTCGGCTTAAAGCTCTCCTGACAGTATATGCCGTCGCCTCTGAAAAAATCGCCTGTTTTTGTTGACAGAAAAACTTTTTTTGGGTACAATGCTTCTTGTATATGCGCCCGTAGCTCAGCTGGATAGAGCGTCCGCCTCCTAAGCGGAAGGTCGGGGATTCGAATTCCTTCGGGCGTGCCAAAAGCGGCGAGTTAACTCGCCGCTTGCTTTTTTATTCATTTTGGATATACTATATGTATCCCTATACAAAAGGAGGCTTTATATGCCTTGGCGTTATATTCAGGTGGATACCACCGACCCGGCGTTTAATCTTGCGCTGGAGGAATATGTTTTTGAAAGTCTTTCCAAGGACTACAACTATTTTATCCTATGGCAGAATGCCTCTACCGTGGTGGTTGGCCGCCATCAGAACACCTTTAACGAGGTAGATGAAGCCTTTATCCGGGAAAATAATATTACCGTCGTCCGTCGGCTTTCCGGTGGCGGCGCTGTCTATCACGATTTGGGTAACCTGAATTTCACCTTCATTCAGGATGCCGCAGGCAAAGAGCCGGACTTAGCTCTTTTCTGCCGCCCGGTAGCAGAGGCCATCCGCGCTTTGGGCGCAGAAGCAGAGGTCAACGGCCGAAACGACATTACGGTAAACGGTCTTAAATTCTCCGGCAATGCCCAGTATGTAAAATACGGTCGGGTAATGCACCACGGCACACTGCTTTTTGATTCTCAATTGGAGGTCGCCGCAAAGGCGCTCCGTCCTGACCCGGAGAAAATCAAGGCAAAGGGTGTGGCTTCCGTTCGCAGCCGCATCACCAACCTAAAGCCGCTGCTGCCCGAGGGAACGACCTTGGAAGATTTCCGGGATGCGCTGCGAAAAGCCCTCTTTGAAAACGAGCAGATGGACATTTACACCCTTACCGATACCGACCTTGCGGCTATCACCGCCCTGAAGAAAAGCCGCTACGGCACCTGGGCGTGGAACTGGGGCGCATCCCCCGCCTGCGATATGACTCTCTCCGGCAGAGTAGAAGGCTGCGGACGGCTCAGCTTCCAGTTCCGGGTGGAAAAAGGCTTTATTACCGACGCAACCCTCTATGGTGACTTTTTTTCCGCCGGTGACCCCCAAGCCCTCGCAAAAAGCTTTATCGGTTATCCCGCCACCCCCGACGGTTTCCGTCAGGCCGCGGAAAAGGCCGATGTTTCCTGCATTGTAGGGCTGACAACCAAATCCCTTTTGGAAATCGTTACAAAATAAGAGGAACACCCTCCCGCCGGGAGGGTGTTGTCGTAGGGGTCGACGTCCTCGACGACCCGCATATTTTATTAGTCCCTCATCCGCCCTCTGCGAGGGCACCTTCTCCCAGGAGAAGGCTATTGATCGCCTGGGCTACACCGCTTTCGTCGTTTTTGCCGGTTATATATTTCGCTGCCGCCTTGACTTCCGGGGTGGCATTTTCCATTGCAAAAGAGATGCCCGCCATTTGCAGCATCGTCATATCATTCTGCCCATCGCCAAAGGTCATTACATTTTCCATCGTGCAACCCAAATGGGCGCAAAGAACCTCCAGCGCAGCGCCCTTGTGGCACTTTTCACCGTTTATCTCTATATTATAGGGCAAAACACAGTTGAAAACTACACCGGAAAACCGCGTTTTCAAATCCTCCAAAAGCTGCATCCGCAGTGTTTGGTCCTTGGTACACAACTGAAACTTTTGGACGCCTCTTCCTTGTTCCCGAAGATAATCTTTCAGTTCCGGCACCGGTTTTCTGGATTTGGCGTAAATCGCCTTAAAATGAGCGCCTAAAATATAATCTTCCACTTTTGCTAAATGCGCCGCCGTCATATAGCCACAGCCGCCCTGATAGCAGTCGTAAACCACATCAAAGCCGTCCAGATATTCCATAATCTCCACGGCTTTCTGCCACGGCAGTTCGTTTTTTGCCAGCACCCGATCATTTTTTACGTCATAGACCTCCGCGCCGTTGACGGTGATGGCATAGTGAACAAACGGCAGTTCCCGAATAACTTCCGGGATGATGGCGTAGATCCGTCCCGTCGTCGGCACGATTTCAATGCCCGCATCCGCCGCCCTTTGGAGGGCTGCCCGATTTTCCTCGGATAGCCGCTTTTCCGAATCTAAAAGCGTGCCGTCCAAATCCATAGCGATGATCTTTATTTTGTCCATAGATAGCTCCTCAGCGCGTTGATCGTAGCGAGAACCATTACGCCAACGTCACCGAATACCGCAATCCACAGCATATTGGGAATATTCAACACGCCTAAAACCATAATGAGCAGCTTTGCTGCCAGAGAAAAAACAATGTTCTGCCGGACAATGTTCATTGTCTTCTTGGCAAACATAATAGCCGCAGGGATTTTTTCCAGGTTGTCGTCCATCAGCACCACACCAGCAGACTCAATGGCTGCATCGCTGCCGATACCGCCCATAGCAATGCCTACATTCCCCCGGGCCAGAATAGGCGCGTCGTTAATACCGTCGCCAACTACCGCCACGTGGCGGCCCATTGCCATTTTACCCTCCAATACCGTCACCTTGTCCTGAGGCAGAAGCTGGGCGCAAATTTCCTCGATACCGATGGTCTGACCCACCCGGTCTGCAATATCCTGCCGGTCTCCGGTGAGCATCACCGTCTCAATGCGCTCGGCTTTCAGCAGATAAACCGCCTCTTTCGCCTCCGGGCGAATTTCGTCGCGGACGGTAATGTAGCCCAAATAGGTATCTTCCCGGACAATATGGACTGCCGTTCCCGCAATCCGAAGCTGGGGAATTTCAATCGCTAATCCCTCCAGGAAACGGCGGGAGCCTGCATAACAAAGTTTTCCGTCCACGTAGCCGGAAATGCCGCCACCGGCCATTTCCTGCACATTTTCTGCGGTCTTGTCACCCAAAGCCGCCAAACACCGGGCAATGGGATGGTTCGAGTGCTTTTCCAGTGCCGCAGCAACCGTCTGCAGCTCCTCACGGGAAATTTCCATTGGGCAAATCTCGGCAGGCAGGAATACGCCCTTTGTAAGGGTTCCGGTTTTGTCAAACGCAACCGTGTTGACCCGGGCAAGGGCTTCCAGCGCATCTGCACCCTTAATGAGCACGCCCCGCTTGGCTGCGCCGCCAATGCCACCTACGAAACTCAGCGGCACAGAAACCACCAGCGCACAGGGGCAGGATACCACCAAAAACACCAGCGCCCGATGAAGCCAACCGCCGAAATCACCCACAAAAATGGGCGGAATCAGGGCAAGCGTTGCCGCAACTACCACCACACAAGGGGTGTACCAACGGGAAAAACGGGTGATAAAGCGCTCGGATTTGGCTTTCTTTTCTTCCGCGTGCTCCACAAGCTCCAAAATCTTCGCCACGGTGCTGTTGTGATACAAGCTTTCCGTGCAGATGTAAAGTACGCCGGACTGGTTGACGCCACCGCTAAGGACGTGGCTTCCCGCTTCTACGTATTGGGGCACGCTCTCTCCGGTTAATGCAGAATTGTCGATATTGGAATTGCCGCCCACCACTATGCCGTCCAAAGGAATTCTGTCACCGGGGCGAACGATAATGGTCTCACCCACCGCCACTTCCTCAGGAGAAAGGGTATATTCCTCTCCATCCCGGATGACTGTGGCATATTCCGGGCGAAGGGACATCAGGCTCTTGATAGATGCCCGGCTCTGTCCTATGGCGATGGTCTGGAAGGTCTCGCCCACCTGATAAAACAGCATAACCGCCACCGCCTCCGGGTACTCCCCGATGCAGAAAGCGCCGATACTGGCGATGGACATTAAAAACTGCTCGTCGAAGACCCGACCTTTGCGGATATTTTGAATTGCAGCCCAAAGAATATCCCAGGCTATCACACCGTAGGACACCATAAAGCAAGCTGCCCGGATATAGCCGCTTAAGAAAAGGCCTGCCACAAAGAAAAGCCCGGATATACCGATACGGCATAATATCCAATTATCTAATTTCTGCTCGCCCCGCAGCTTTGCCTCACAGCAGGCGCAGCCGCCCTCTTCGTGGTGGTGATGGTCGTGACCACAATGACAATCGTGATGATGGTCGTGGTCGTGTCCGCAGAAGTCGGATCGTAGCCATGTCGTTCTGTGAGCCAAGGAGTTGTTATCAGGTCTTGCCTTCCTAAGACCGCTTGGCCTCCGACTTGCTTTGCCTCACAGCAGGCGCAGCCGCCCTCTTCGTGGTGGTGATGGTCGTGACCACAATGACAATCGTGATGATGGTCGTGGTCGTGTCCGCA
>JAZQUL010000012.1:0-16059 GCA_045631285.1 Faecousia sp.
ACTTTACCGTGCTGAACCTTCAGGCCGACGGAGTAAGGCACCTGATAGACCTTTACCTCGCCGTCTTCTGCGGTGATGGTGATGTTACGCTGAGCGGTACGACGGGTATCGTCGACAGCAACAACACCGGTGACCTCAGCAATTTGCGCCATCTTCTTAGGACGGCGGGACTCGAACAATTCTTCAACTCTGGGAAGACCCTGGGTAATATCGTCACCTGCGACACCGCCGGAGTGGAAGGTACGCATAGTCAGCTGGGTACCAGGCTCACCGATGGACTGTGCAGCGATGATACCGACAGCTTCACCAAGGTCAACACTCTTGGAGGTAGCCAGGTTCATACCGTAGCAACGAGCGCAGACACCGCTTCTTGCGCGGCAGCCCAAGACAGTACGGATATAAATCTTCTCAATACCGGCATCCTCGAACTTCTGCGCATCCTCGGGCATCATCATAACGTCCTTGGAGTGCAGCAGCTCACCGGTTACGGGGTGCAGCACGTCATTTACGGGATAACGGCCCTTGATACGGTTGCCAAAAGTGTCGATCACGTCACCGTTCTGCACCACAGCACCAACCCAAATACCGTTTATCGTCTTACAGTCGTGCTCACGGATGATAACATCCTGAGAAACGTCGACCATACGACGGGTCAGGTAACCGGAGTCAGCGGTACGCAGCGCGGTATCGGTCATACCCTTACGTGCGCCTCTGGAGGAAATAAAGTACTCCAGAACAGACAGACCTTCACGGAAGTTTGCCTTAACAGGAATTTCGATGGTACGGCCAGCGGTATCGGCCATCAAGCCACGCATACCGGCAAGCTGACGAATCTGCGCCATAGAACCACGGGCGCCGGAGTCCGCCATCATATAGATGGGGTTGAATTCGTCCAAGTTGCCCTGAAGTGCGCCAGTTACATCTGCAGTAGTGCGCTCCCACTGCTGAACGACCAAGCGGTAACGCTCGTCATTGGTAATATAGCCCTTGCGGTAGAACTGTTCGATCTCCACAACCTTGGCCTCTGCTTCCCTAACCAGCTCATACTTACGCTCAGGAACGACCATATCTGCGATAGAAACAGAGATAGCGCCCTTGGTGGAGTACTTATAACCCAATGCCTTTACGCGGTCCAGCATTTCGGTCGCAACGGTAAAGCCGTGACGACGGATACACTTGTCGATGATCTTACCCAGCTGCTTTTTGCCAACCAGGAAATCAACTTCAAGATCAAATGTCTTGGCGGGGTCCGTACGGTCTACAAAGCCCAAATCTTGCGGGATAGGCTCGTTATAAATCAGACGGCCAACTGTTGCGTTGATCACACGATACTGCATCTCACCGTCGATCATCTTGCCATAGCGGACACAGATAGGTGCATGGAGACCGACTGTACCGGCCGCATAGGCAGCAATAGCCTCATTTACGCTGGAGAAATGCAGCTTGGGACGGAAGCTGGCCTGAGTCTTACCCTCAGCCTTTGCCTTCTTGTTTGCGGCTACAAATACGTCAGCATCTACCAGCTCGCCCACAGGCAGTTCGGTATCACCGGCATCGGTAACAAATACCTCCTCTGCGCCCTTCTCAGCCTTGCCAAGTCTGGTATAGGTTAGGTAGTATGCGCCGAGGATCATATCCTGGGTGGGAACGGCAACAGGCTTGCCGTCCTGAGGACGGAGCAGGTTGTTGGCGGAAAGCATCAGCATTCTGGCCTCTGCCTGTGCCTCTGCGGACAGAGGTACGTGAATAGCCATCTGGTCACCGTCAAAGTCGGCGTTAAATGCAGTACAGCACAGGGGGTGCAGCTTCAATGCGCGACCCTCAACCAGAATGGGCTCAAATGCCTGAATACCCAAACGGTGCAGCGTAGGCGCACGGTTGAGCATAACAGGACGGTCCTTGATGATCTCATCCAGAGCATCCCAAACCTCGGTCACGCCCTTATCGATCATCTTCTTAGCAGACTTAATATTATTGGTCAGACCGTCAGCCACCAGCTTCTTCATAACGAAGGGCCGGAACAGCTCGATTGCCATTTCCTTGGGAACACCGCACTGATACAGCTTCAGCTCAGGACCTACAACGATAACGCTACGACCGGAGTAGTCAACACGCTTACCCAGCAGGTTCTGACGGAAACGGCCCTGCTTACCCTTAAGCATATCGGAAAGAGACTTGAGCGCGCGGTTATTTGCGCCGGTAACAGCGCGGCCGCGGCGGCCATTATCGATGAGCGCATCCACAGCCTCCTGCAGCATCCGCTTCTCGTTACGGATGATGATGTCGGGGGCGTGAAGCTGGATCAGCCGCTTCAGGCGGTTGTTACGGTTGATAACACGGCGGTACAGATCGTTCAGGTCGGAGGTTGCGAAACGGCCGCCGTCCAACTGAATCATGGGACGGATATCGGGCGGAATAACGGGCAGAACGTCCATAACCATCCAGGCAGGATCGTTACCGGACTCCCGGAATGCCTCTACGACCTCCAAACGCTTTACAATTCGCAGCTTCTTCTGAGACGAAGCTGTCTTCAGCTCAGCGCGAAGCTCCTTGGACAGCGTCTCAAGATCGATCTGCTGCAGCAGCTCCTTAACAGCCTCAGCGCCCATACCGGCCTTGAAGTCATCCTCGTACTTTTCGCGCATATCGCGGTACTCTTTCTCATTGAGCACCTGATTGCGCTGCAGGGGTGTGTCGCCGGGATCGGTTACGATATAGGCAGCAAAATACAGAACCTTCTCCAAAATCTTGGGAGAAATATCCAAAATCAGGCCCATACGGGAAGGGATTCCCTTAAAGTACCAAATGTGGCTGCAGGGCGCGGCCAGCTCAATGTGACCCATACGCTCGCGGCGCACCTTGGCGCGGGTAACCTCAACGCCGCAGCGGTCACAAATCTTGCCCTTATACTTGATCTTCTTGTACTTACCGCAGTGGCATTCCCAGTCCTTCTGGGGTCCGAAAATGCGCTCGCAGTAAAGACCGTCACGTTCAGGCTTCAGGGTGCGATAGTTAATGGTCTCGGGCTTCTTAACCTCACCGAAGGACCAGCTACGGACCATATCGGGAGATGCAATGCCAATTCGAATGGCATCAAATGTTACATCAGCCATACTCTCGCCTCCTTAATCTTCATAGTCATCGGCATCTGTATCCACAGCGCCAAGTACATCCATAATATCTTCCGGACCATCCTCATCAATGATGAAGCCGGACTCCAGAACTTCGTCGGTATCCACGACCATCTGGCTTCTCTGGTCGGGGGTGTAGATGATATCCTCATCCTCATCCTCGTCCTTCAGCTCAATTTCATTGCCCTGCTCGTCCAGAACACGAATATCCAGACACAGCGCCTGCAGTTCCTTAACAAGAACCTTGAAGGACTCAGGAACACCAGGCTTGGGAATATTGCTGCCCTTGACGATTGCTTCATAGGTCTTGACACGACCGGTCACATCGTCAGACTTAACTGTCAGGATCTCCTGCAGAGTATAAGCTGCGCCGTAAGCTTCCAGCGCCCAAACTTCCATTTCACCGAAACGCTGGCCGCCGAACTGGGCCTTGCCGCCCAAGGGCTGCTGGGTAACCAGTGCGTAAGGACCGGTGGAACGGGCGTGAATCTTATCATCGACCAGGTGGTGGAGCTTCAGGTAGTAGGGATAACCAACAGTAACCAGGTTATCAAAAGGCTCACCGGTACGGCCGTCGTACAAAACGGTCTTGCCGTCCTCACGGAGGCCTGCCAGCTTCAGGGTATCGCGGATATCCTTCTCGTTGGCGCCGTCAAATACGGGGGTTGCTACCTTCCAGCCCAGAGCCTTGGCGGCATAACCCAAGTGGACTTCCAAAACCTGACCGATGTTCATACGGGAAGGAACGCCCAAGGGGTTCAGCACAACATCCAGAGGTGTACCGTCGGGCAGGAAAGGCATATCCTCTTCAGGCAGAACACGGGAGACAACACCCTTGTTACCGTGACGGCCGGCCATCTTATCGCCCACAGATATCTTACGCTTCTGGGCGATATAAACACGGACAGACTTGGTAACACCGGGAGCCAGCTCATCGGAGTTCTCCTTGGTAAAGACCTTAACGTCCACAACGATACCGCTCTCACCGTGGGGCACCTTCAGGGAGGTGTCACGGACTTCTCTTGCCTTATCGCCGAAGATGGCGCGGAGCAGTCTCTCTTCAGGAGTCAGCTCGGTCTCGCCCTTAGGCGTGACCTTACCGACCAGATAGTCACCGGAACGAACCTCGGCGCCGACACGGATAATACCGTTTTCGTCCAAGTCCTTAAGGGTATCTTCACCGACATTGGGGATGTCGCGAGTAATCTCTTCCGGTCCCAGCTTGGTGTCCCGGGCTTCCGTCTCGTGCTCCTCAATGTGGATAGAGGTAAACACGTCCTCACGAACAAGGCGCTCGTTGAGCAGAATGGCGTCCTCGTAGTTGTAGCCTTCCCAAGTAACGAAGCCGATCAGTACGTTCTTACCTAGCGCGATCTCACCATTGGCGCAGGAAGGACCGTCTGCAATGATCATCTCATTAGATACACGGTCGCCAACCTTCACAATGGGACGCTGGTTGATACAGGTACCGGCATTGTTACGGGCAAACTTGGTCAGGCGATAGGTCTTGACCTCGCCATCATCATAGAAAACAGTAATTTCGTCAGCAGAAACAGCCTGAACAGTACCCTCACCCTCTGCCTTTACACAGACCTCGGAGTCAACGGCGGCAGCATGCTCGATACCGGTAGCAACGATGGGAGCCTCGGTGGTCAGCAGCGGAACTGCCTGACGCTGCATATTGGCGCCCATCAGTGCGCGGTTTGCGTCGTCGTTCTGCAGGAACGGAATGAAGGAGGTTGCAACGGAGATCATCATTCTGGGAGACACGTCAATGTAGTCAATCACATTGCGGTCAACCTCGATAATCTCATTTCTGTGACGGCAGGTAATACGGGCATTTGCCAAACGTCCTTCCTCATCCAGAGGCTCATTGGCCTGGCCGATATAGAACTCGTCCTCCACGTCAGCAGACATATAGTCAACCTGATCGGTGACTTTGCCGGTCTTCTTGTCCACCTTGCGGTAGGGAGCTTCCACAAAGCCATACTCGTTAATCTTTGCAAAGCTTGCCAAATAGTTAATCAGACCGATGTTAGGACCTTCGGGAGTCTCAATGGGGCACATACGGCCATAGTGGGTGTAGTGAATATCACGAACATCCAAAGATGCGCGCTCACGGCTCAAACCGCCGGGGCCAAGCGCGGACAGACGGCGCTTGTGCGTCAGCTCAGCCAGGGGGTTGTTCTGGTCCATAAACTGAGACAAGGGAGAAGAACCGAAGAATTCCTTAATAACAGCCGTAACAGGACGGATGTTGATGAGACTCTGAGGTGTAACAGCATCCAGATCCTGCACGGTCATACGCTCGCGGATTACGCGATCCAAACGGCTGAAGCCAATGCGGAACTGGTTCTGCAGCAGCTCACCGACACAGCGCAGACGACGGTTGCCCAAGTGGTCAATGTCATCGGAGGTGCCAATACCCATAGCCACGCAGTTCAGGTAGTTGATGGATGCCATAATATCGTCGGCAATGATGTGCTTAGGAATAAGCTGGTCCATACGTTCGGCAATCGCCTCTTCCCAATCGTCAGCAGAAACAGTCTCCAGCATTTCCTTCAGAACTGCAAAGCGAACCTTTTCCTTAATGCCGTAGGTCTTGGGATCAAAATCCACGAAGCCAGCCATATCAACCATACCGTTGGACAGCAGCTTCACGCTCTGGCCGCCCACCTTAACAACAGCCTCATTCACGCCCTTATCGCTGAATTCCCGGGCCATAGCGCGGCTGATAATCTCACCGTCCATCGCCAGAATTTCACCGGTCATAGGGTCTACGATCGGCTCTGCCAACTCCTGACCGGACAGCCGGGCAGCAATGTCCATCTTCTTATTGAACTTATAGCGGCCAACAGCGCTCACATCATAACGGTGGGCATCAAAGAGCAGGCCCTCCAAATGGGCTGCAGCAGTCTCTACCGTGGGAGGCTCACCGGGACGCAGCTTGCGGTAGATTTCCAGCAGGCTCTCTTCCCGGGTCTTGCAGGTATCCTTCTCGATAGTAGCCAGAATACGGGGATCTGCACCGAACATCTCCTTGATCTTCTCGTCGGTGTCTACACCGAGGGCACGGATCAGACAGGTAATGGGTAGCTTGCGGTTCTTATCAATGCGTACCCAGAACACATCGCTAAGGTCGGTCTCATATTCCAGCCATGCGCCGCGGTAAGGAATTACCGTTGCGTTGTAGGTATGTTGGTCAGCTTTGTCCACCTCGTGGCCATAATACATACCGGGACTACGAACGATCTGGGAAACAACGACACGCTCAGCGCCGTTGATCACAAAAGTGCCGCCGTTGGTCATAATGGGGAAATCACCCATAAAGATTTCCTGTTCCTTGATTTCGTCAGTCTCCGTATTGCGTAGGCGCACACGGACCTTAACAGGACGGGCATAGGTGGCATCCCGCTCCTTACATTCCTCGATGGTATACTTGGGCTTATCGTCCATAGAATAATCCAGGAAGCTCAGCTCCAGCTTACCGGAGGCATCGGTAATCACACCAACATCCTTGAACACTTCACGAAGGCCCTCATCCAGGAACCACTGGTAGGAATCCTTCTGAATCTTCAGCATATTGGGCATCTGCAGAATCTCTTCGTACTTTGCGTAGCTCTTACGCATGGTCTTACCAAACATTTGGTCCTTGACCATTGCCATAGAATCATCACAGCCTTTCTTTCGGCTTTCGCCGGAATCTACTTTGATACGCGCGGGTGGGTTGTCAGTATTTCGTCATCCCGTATTGACAGCATTGCAAATTCGTGGTAACATACTGCCATAAAGGTTCGTATGCCTAGAGCGCACACTCCCACAATATTCTGTTCGATTTTACCACACTTCCCTATTCTTGTCAATAGGGATTTTTATGTTTTTGTCCTTTTATACAGCAAGAATCCACCCTTACGGGTGGATTCTTGCATATGCCCGGTTGTTTATAACTCCGAGTAGCCATAGCTATTGACAACTGCATCAATTTTCTGTCCGGCTTTGCAGTAAGGGCAGTTCTGATATTCATAGCTGGCATAATCCGGAATATCCTGAATGCTGTAAACAGAGCGAACCGGATAACCCAATATCTCGTCTACGGCGCGGTAGATAGCAGCGACACCAGCAATTCGGCCACCGTAGTACTCGATAGCCTCAATCGCCCGTTTTGCCGTATAACCTGTGGTAACAGAGGCCATCAGCACCAGCACGTGCTTATTACGCATCATCGCCTGAATATTGTCCCGGAAGATTATATTGGAGGAGGTAGAAAACTCCGGTTCCACTACATAAATGGTATTATGTTCATTGATTGTGCAGAAGCCGGTCTTTGTCAGTTCTTCACCAACAAAGGTTCCCAAAACCGCAGTGCCGTCCAGACACAGAATTGTATCAACCGGGGTATTATTGATAAAGTTGGAGACCAGCGCATGGGCGCTTTCCTTTGCCTCACTGAGACGGGTCTTTTGGTATGTAATATCAATATAATAATTGATATGACTATGATTGGTTGCAAAATGTCCCTTGGCAACTCGTAGCGGTACGCCTCCACGCTTAACAGGCCAATCCATAATTTCGATCATAACGAATTCCTCCTAAATATCAAAAGCGTTTCTTCGCCCGGCAACAGCGTTTTACCGGGCAGAAAAAACGCTTTTTCTTATCATAACCCAAATTACCAGCACTTGTCAAGATTTTTGTTCACTGCGGCAGCGCAATGCATCTTCAAAGTTTAAAAACTGATGGGCGATAATTTTACACATTTTCCGCTTATGGATCAGCATATGAATTTCATCAAAGGTAAACCATCGGCAATCCACGGTTTCCCCCGGCTGCAAAACAACATCATCGATAGGAATTTTTCGCTTCAGGCAATAGTGGTCAAAATGCAGACGTCGCCTTGTAGTGGAAGCAAGCAGTTCAAATTCCCGGGCTTCCGCCTGAATTCCCGTTTCCTCAGACACCTCCCGGACAATTGCTTGCAGGGAATCCTCCCCTGCCCTCACCGCACCGCCGGTGTTTTCCCAAGTACCACCAAAGGACTTTTCAGGAGCCCGCATAGTCAGGAGCAGTTTTCCCTCTCCATCGTAGATCCACACACAGACAACCAGGCCGTATTCACCGAAACGCCAAGGCGTTCCGCGCCGATGTACCCGTCCGGTGCGACGTCTGCTTTTATCGTAAATATCATTAAATTCTACCATGGCAGGATGCTCCTTTCTTATTTAGTCTAAGCCTTCTCCCGCATCTTTATAGCTGCTGTCCATAGGGCTCTTTATATCGGTTTCATTTTGGTATCTGCTTACAACATTGGCCGCCAGCTCCACAGGCAGCAGCGTACCCGCGCCAGCCACACAGCCACCGGGGCAAGCCATACCCTCCAAAAGGTAGCCGTTATACTTACCGGCTTTTGCCAAGGTCATCAGCTTTCTGCACTCACGCAGACCTTCAGCCCGGGCAGTTTTCACCTGAAGCTCCGGATGGTTTTCCGCAATCAAGTCATTTACCGCTTTGGCGACACCGCCGGAAACCGCAAAACCACGTCCTGCGGCAGAGCCTTCATTCAGGTCGAACATAGGCTCGATAGTCTCAAAATTAATCTCCTTTGCTTCGAACATACCCTGCAATTCCTCGAAGGTCAACACAAAATCCACATCAGAACGAATATCCGCCCGAATCGCCTCCAGCTTCTTTGCGGCGCAGGGGCCTACAAACACGACCTTACAGCCGGGATATTTCTTTTTCATCAACCGAGCGGTATAAACCATCGGCGTCAGGGTCATAGAAATCTTGTCCGTTTCACTGGGATAGAGCTTATGAATCATAGAATGCCACGCAGGACAGCAGGAGGTTGCCATATAGTTCTGCTGGGCAGGTACTTTTTCTACAAAATCCCTGGCTTCTTCGATGGTACACATATCCGCGCCCACAGCCACCTCTACAATCCGGGCAAAACCCAACTGCTTCATTGCGGCAATGAACTTTCCGGGCGTGGAATGTTTGCCAAACTGGCCAATGAATGCCGGCGCGACAATGGCAATTACCTTATCGCCCTTCAAAATGGACTGGATAACCTGAAAAATCTGACCCTTATCCACAATAGCGCCAAAAGGACAGGATACAAGGCACTGACCGCAGGCTACACATTTATCCTGATTAATGATCGCACGTCCCTCTTCATCAGAGATAATGGCGTCCATACCGCAGGCAACCTGACAAGGCCGCTGCAAATGAATAATGGCATGATACGGGCAAGCCTTCTCACACTTGCCACATTTTACGCACTTATCCCGATCAATAAAGCTCTTTCCGTTAACAAAGGAAATCGCGCCTTTGGGGCAAACTTTTTGGCAGGAGGCCGCCAGACAATTCTGGCATGATTCCGTCACACGGTACTGATCCGTAGGACAGGCGTGGCAGGCGTAAGGAATGATATTGATAAGAGGCGGCTCATAGTATTGCTCTGCAACCGCGGCTGCATCCATGCCTTCCGTCATTAAGTGACGGCTCTGGATAGGACGGATGTTAAGACCCATAGCAAGGCGCACACGCTCGCTGGCAATTGCGCGCTCCAAAAAAACAGACTCCCGGTGGAGCGGCCGGTCACCAGGTACAATAATGTAGGGAAGTTCGTCAACACCCTCGTAGCCGCGGCCGGAATACGCCATTCGCGCTACCTCAGTGAACACATTCTTCCGAATATCAGTAATCAAGGACGGAATACCGCGCATAAATAACCTCCACAGGTGTTAAAAATTAAAAACATCACCTCTAAGTATAACATTTCCTCGAAAATAGTCAAGTCATATTCCCCGCCAAATATTAGAAAGTCTCCCACTCTGATCTGGGCAAAATACTCACTTTTTTGTAAGGCGGTTCAATATTTTCATATTGCAATACATTGTAGTTTCTCATATAATCAAGAAAATAGGCTGAAACAGAGGTAAATACAGATGCTTCGAAGACCGGTAATACTGAGCAAGGCAGATATCCCGTCAGAATTTCACATTTATTTGGACGGTGCAGCTGTATTTGACAGCAGCTGCTCCAATACCGCGCAGGTGTGGTTTCTGGACAAAGGACCTGGCTTTTACTTAAAGAAAGCGCCCAAATACACCCTGCAAAAAGAAGCCGCATTGACCGCATTCTTTTCTTCCAAGCATCTTGCGCCCCAGGTCCTGGCATATGAGAGTCTTAACGAAGACTGGATGCTGACTGTTCGTGCCAGAGGTGAGGATTGCATTGACCCGATATACACAGGCGACCCAAAAAGACTTTGTGATACCACCGCCCAGCTTTTGCGGATGCTCCACGAAACGGATACCACTAGCTGTCCGGTAGCGAATCGCACAAGAGACTACCTCACCACCGCAGCAAATAACTTCCGGCTTGGACACTATGATGTCAGTCTCTTCCCCGATAACTGGGGCTATGCCACAGCAGAAGAAGCTTGGCAGGAACTGGAAGCAAACGGCAAATACTTAAAGGCTGATACGCTTCTTCACGGTGATTACTGTCTGCCCAATATTATATTGGATAACTGGCAGTTTTCTGCCTTTATCGATCTTGATACTGCCGGTGTTGGCGACAAGCACGTGGATCTGTTTTGGGGAATGTGGTCACTTCAATTCAACCTGAAAACAGACGCCTACCGGGAGCGTTTCTTAGACGTTTACGGCAGAGAGGATATTAACCCAGACATTTTCCGCACTGTTGCGGCAGCGGAAGTATTTGGATAAGGACAGCAAAACGCCCCGGATTACCCGGGGCGTTTTTGTCTACTGATAGGCTTTTACCTGATGCTGGGCATCCTTCACACTTTCCGGGTGGTAGGTAGGAACGATCTCAGCCACAAGATCACACATAATATCCTCCCGCCCCTCATAAGCCGCGGCCATCAGCTTAGGCAATTCCGCCATAAAAGCACCTGCATCAAAAGGCACAGGCTTGCCGATATGAATTAGTTTGTTAGGTGTTGTCCGGAGGCCTTCTTCGGACATCAGCTTTTCTTCATACAGCTTCTCGCCCACACGAAGTCCGGTATAGACAATTGGTATATCCACATCCGGCTGTAGACCGGAAAGCCGGATAAGGTTTCGCGCAAGAGTATCGATCTTTACAGGCGAGCCCATATCCAATACAAAAATCTCACCGCCATCGGCATAAGTACCCGCTTGCAAAACCAGTGTTGCCGCCTCAGGAATAGTCATAAAGTAACGGATAATATCCGGGTGTGTAACCGTAACCGGGCCACCCTTCGAAATCTGTTCCTTAAAGCGAGGAATGACAGAACCATTGCTCCCCAATACGTTTCCAAAACGAACAGCAACAAATTTCGTCTCAGCCATTTCTGCATGAACTTGCAGTTTTTCCACAAGCTTATCATCCTCCGGATGTATATGGATGGGATGAATATCTGTATGTTTACCATCCCGGATCATCTTATCAAAGGATTGGATAATCATTTCACAAAGCCGCTTGGAAGCGCCCATAATATTGGTGGGATTTACTGCCTTGTCTGTGGAAATCAGCACAAACCGCTTACAACCATTCGCCATAGCCGCGTAGGCAGTCTTATAGGTGCCGATGGCATTATTCTTAATAGACTCGCAGGGACTATCCTCCATAAGCGGAACGTGCTTGTGGGCAGCAGCATGGTACACAATATCCGGTTTATACTTCTCAAAGACCTGCATAATACGCTTACTGTCCCGAACAGATCCAATCAAAACCTCAAGGTTCAATTCCGGATATGTATCCCGCAATTCCAAACCAATTGCGTGGGCATTATTTTCATAGATATCAAAAATAATCAGCTTATTCGGTCTGTTTTTCGCTACCTGACGGCAAAGCTCGCTACCAATAGAGCCACCGCCGCCGGTCACAAGAACTGTCTTTCCGGAGATAAAATCGTAGATTTCATCCATATTGACCGATACAGGCTCTCTGCCCAACAAGTCTTCCACATTGACGTCCTTCAGAGAATTTACAGTCACTTTACCAATAGCCAAATCCGAAAGACCGGGCAAGTTCTTCATTTCGCAGCCAGTATCCTTACAGATTTCCAGAATTTCCTTCCGCTGAACAGCAGTGGCACTCGGAATAGCAAGGAATATTTTATCAATGTCGTATTTCTCTACATTTTCAAGAATTTTATCCCGACCGCCAACTACCGGTACACCATCAATATACCTGTCCCATTTGTTGGGATTGTCATCGATAATACAATAAACACGATTGTTAATTTCGGTAGTATTGTGCAGATCCCGCAGGACCATCTGTCCTGCAGAACCCGCGCCAATCAGCATAACACGACTTTCCTTTACCTCAGGCGCTTTGCTGTGGATTTTCCGCTCCAGGTTCACAAAGCGATAGGCAAACCGAACAAAGAGAACCAGCATAAACTGCACAAAGGCGCCAATTAAGTAATAGGATATAGGCATTCTTCTGAACAGCACCGTGATTCCCACAGTATGCAAAACCGCAGTAATGACGGCACCGTAAATAACCTTCTTCAGTTCTGTAAAGCTAGCAAACCGCCAAATGCTTTGGTACAAATGGAGCTTCCAGAAAACGAAAAAGCTTGCGATTATATAAATCGGAGTAAATGATATCCAAGACGTAAAATACTTGGCAGGGATTTCCGTTATGCGGCAATCAAACCGAATCCATAGCGCGAAGAAATAGGACGCCGCCATCACAAGGGCATCATAGGCTACAAGACATAGAACAACCTTATGCCAATGCAAGAGTACAAAACGTCTATTCTCTTTTTTCTCTTTTAGAGGCTTGTTACCCATACTGGCACTCCTGTGAATTTACTAAACTTATTAATAACCAAATTTATGTTTCTGCGTCAGGAACGCAATTGCTGTGACAATAAGTCCCATAATTTCCGAAGCAGTCAGCGCCAACCAGACACCGTCCAGTTCCAGCAGCATTGGCATAACAATGACGCTGATAAACGGGAAAACAATGACGCGGAAAGCAGTCAGCGCCGCAGCCATAGGGCCTTTATCCAGCGCAGTAAACACGGTGGAAAGATATGTGTTGAACCACATAATAAGGTAGGGAATCATACAAATAACGAAGGCCCGGGTTGTCAGGTCCAGCAGTCTCCAGTCATAGCCAACAAATATAGCTGAGAACGGACGGGCGAGCAGACTGGCCAGCGCCACCAGGGAAGCCGCAGCAATTGCCAGCATTGTCAGGCTCTTTTTGAATACGTTACGCATTTCTACACGGTTTCCTGCGCCGTAATGATAACCCATAATTGGAGAAGTACCCACAGAATAACCGGAGAAAACTGCTGTAAACAAGAAGGATACGTACATCACAACACCGTATGCCGCAACGCCATCCTCACCGGCATAGCGCATCAGCTGCATATTGTACAGCATACCAATTACAGAAGCGGAAAGCGAGGAAATTGTATCGGCAGAGCCGGTAATACCTGCCTTTCTCAAAACATCCCACTCAAGACGCGTCCGTCTGAAGCGCAGAGCAGTGCGGTTATTGCGGCCAATAAACCAACCGAGAGCCACCAATACAGTCGCCAACTCGCAAATACCGGTAGAAATTGCCGCGCCCTTTACGCCCATATTCAGGAATGCCGGATGTACAAAAATCAAATCCAAAACGATATTCGCTATACCCGCAATCAGCATAATCTTCAACGCAAAGCGAGGCTTTTCTGCAACAACCAAATACTCTTCCAAAATACGCTGGGCCAGATATACTGTATTGAAGATAAGACAGATACCGCCGTAAGTCACGCAGTCCTCAATCATCTCCTCAGTAGCGCCAAACAAATACGCCATAGGACGAAGCGCAATCAAGCCTACCGCTGTAAACAGAAAACCGCCAATCAGCGTAGCGGCCATCGTCATGGTAAAGTAACGGCCGGCCTTATCGTGTTCACCTGCGCCCAAGGCGCGGGCAATCAGGATACTGCCGTCCGCGCCAAGAATAACGCCCAAGCTGCCAACGATCTGCAAAAAAGGCAAAATCAGGTTAACCGCGGCAAATGCGGTCTTACCCACATAGTTGGAAATAAAAAATCCGTCAACCACGCCAAATATGGTCGTGCAAATCATCATAATGATAGACGGCGTTGCAAAACGGACAAGCCGCTTATGGGAAAAGTGATCCGAAAGCTGGATCTTGTCATCCAATTCGTCTGGACTATAATAATCGTAATAATTCATAAGGAATCCCCTTATCCTAAGACGGAATTTTATTGTCCGCCTGTAATTTAACTTTCATCATTTGCTTTCGCTGACTGTTTCTTCCGGTGATTCATCCAATTGCGGAGCAACAACCACCGTTTCGCCAATGTTATAGAGGTGTACTGTCAGGGTCTCCTGCCCGGTGATCTCCGTCTCTAATTTTACAAGCTTGCCGTCCTCAAAATACACCTTACAGTGCAACGTTGTAGGGTCAGTCTCCCCTGTTCCGGGTTTTTGGGACGTGATTACGTAGCATTTTTCTTCCGAATGATAGGTAGCCTGTCCAAATTCGCCTTGAAGGCCAGACATTGCGGTATCCACATAGTCCGGAAGCTTTTTGGTCAGCAAATCGTCTACGCCTGCGACCTTTCCTTCGTAGATTTCCCATTTACCTGTGGAGTACTGCCATATGTAACTAATAAAACTCCCCTCTGATGGAACACAGATAAGTTTTCTATCCTTTGCTTCGGAATCCAGCATAATGCCGCCGCCTGCTGTTGCAAGAAGCATTGGCTTTACTTGCGTCCCGTCGCCAATTTCCACAGTCACATTTCGATAGATTGTCTGGATGTGGGCGGCATCTCCAAAGGCAGCCTCCCATTGCTGGGCAGTTACCGCATATAAGTCCTCTTTACCGGACCATTTAATAACAGAAAGCAGAAGGACAATCACAATCGCCACGGTTAGGACAAACCCAACCCGAATCAAGGCTCTGCGCTTCATTCCTTCCCCTCCCAATTACACAGCTATGGACATTATACACCCAATCGGTTTTTCTGTCAACTAAAAGCAATTTATACAATCTTTCCCCTGTGGGGCACCTTCTCCCAGTAGAAGGCTTAATAGAAAACGGAGCGGTGAAATCACCGCTCCGTAATTTTAATTTCTTAGTAGGCTACACCCCAGTAGATCATCTTCTTGGCGGGTTTGCCGCAGCAAGCGCAGGTCTCGCCCAAGTTTTCCTGTGCGAAGGGGATGCAGCGGGAGGACATACCTGCCACTTCCTTCATCTTCAGCTCGCACTCCAGCTCACCGCACCACATAGTCTTAATAAAGCCACCGTTTGCATCCTGCAGCTCCTTGGCTTCCTCAACGCTGTGTGCCTCATAAATATGATCCTCGAGGTTCTTCTTTGCCTTTGCAAACATACCGCTGTGTACCAGCTCCAGCTGCTCAGCAACAGCAGTCTCCAGATCCTCAATCTTTACAATGATCTTTTCGCCATCGTTACGGCGAACCAGTACCACCTGACCGTTCTCAAGGTCGCGGGGACCGCACTCAACACGCAGCGGTACGCCCTTCATCTCATACTCCGCGCACTTCCAGCCCATGGAGTTGTCGGAGTCATCCAGCTTTACCCGGAAGCCGGCATTTACAAGACGGTCTTTCAGGCCGTTAGCGGCTTCCAAAACACCTTCCTTGTGCTGGGCAATAGGCAGGATAATCACCTGAATAGGGGCAACCTTAGGCGGCAGAACAAGTCCGTTATTGTCACCGTGGGTCATAATGATACCACCGATAAGACGGGTAGACACGCCCCAAGAGGTCTCGTGGGGGTTGGTCTTCTGATTGGTCTTGTCGGTAAACTCAATACCGAACGCCTTGGCAAAACCATCACCAAAGTAGTGAGAGGTACCTGCCTGCAAAGCCTTACGGTCGTGCATCATAAGTCGGAGGCCAAGCGGTCTTAGGAAGACAAGACCTGA
>JAZQUL010000013.1:0-9726 GCA_045631285.1 Faecousia sp.
GGGTTTTCAAATTTAGTGGGGTACCAAAATGCAATACCCAGTTAAAATGCTGTTAGACAAAAAATTTCCAAGTGCTAAGTCCACCATAGGGACGGCATCCGTAAATGCCGTCCCTATCGCGCTAAAATTTATTAGGTCTTAATTTAATATCCAAGGATTACTTGTAGTTCTCCATATAGTCAGCAGCGTCGCGGACGAAGCAGACAGAGTAACCAACAGCGATCAGCTCGGGGTCGATGGTCCAGTTCCAGCTATAGTCGTACACAGCGGAAGTGAAGCCGGTAGCAAAGTTAACAGCATTCAGCTTAGGTACGCCGTCGTAGCCTTTGCTCTCCATCCGATACAGCTCGGCGTACAGACCAGTGTTGAAGTCGGTGGGAGAATAGGTGATATACATACCGATCTGAGAAGTAGCAACGGGGTTGGTCTGCCATGCAGTGATCAGCTGGTCAGTAACATCGTTGGGCTGGGTGCCGAACCAGTTGATAGCCAGAGGCATGTAGTACTCGCCGTCGATCTTAACAGTCTTGTACTCGCCGTCAATAGTCTTGAAGGTCAGGTTCTCTTCGGTCTTCTCGTAGCCGCTCAGCTTCTTGTAGCGGACAGCATCGGTGCCAGCTTTGAAGGCTTCACCCTTATCGTTGTAGATCCAACCGCCTGCTTCCAGAACTTCGATAGCAGCATCAGCGGAGTAATCGTAGGTGTTCAGCTTGAGGTCGTCCTTAACTGCAATGAAAGCAGGGTACTTTTCGTAGTAAGGACCGTGTACAACGGAGCCGTAGCCGCCGGTGAAGGTCTGGGCGAACTCAGGACGGTTGATGGTGTACATGATAGCCTGACGAACCTCTACCATAGAGGTGGGGCCAAAGTCGCATCGCATACCGATCTTACCGTAACCAGCGCGGTCGTAGTGGGTCTCGGCGTACTTGGTGGGATCGGACTTAACCAGCTCCAGAGCAGCCTTGGTCTCGGCACCGCCGGTAATGCCGGCAATGATGTCAACTTCACCGTTCTTGAACTTATCCATCTGGGTCTTGGAAACAACCTCGATGTAGGTGATGGTCTTAATGGAGGCCTTGCCGCGGGCGGTGTCGCCGGGGTACTTGGGGTTCAGCTCCAGGGTAGCAACGCGAGAGGACTCGTCGTAGTTCTTAACAATGTAAGGACCGGAGTAAGGCAGGTTGGAGTTCCACTCCAGATTAGCGTTGATGACATCAGCCATAGTGTAAACGTCAGCGCCGTCCTTCTTGGTCTTGGCGTAGAAGCCGTCGGACAGACCAACGGAGCCGTCTTCAGCAACTTCGATGGTGTTCTCGCCCAGGTACAGAGCCAGAGGAGAGGGAGAGAATGCAGCATAGCTCATTACGTAGTAGTAATCAGCATAGTCAGCAGTGTAGGTTACGGAGAAGGTGTAGTCATTGATCAGCTTAATACCGGAGAAGTACTTAGAAACGCCCTCAGCGTCAGCATTGGTGCCATCGTAAGCGTAGAATTCATCGTAGCCAACCAGGATCTGGCCGCTCTTGCCGGTGCCGCCAGCAGCAGCGCCAACAACAGTGGAGTTGGCCAGGATGGAAGCGATATAGTTCTTCGCGTTGATCTTAGAGCCATCGGAGAAGACCATATCCTTCTTCAGCTCGATGGTGTAGGTCAGGGTGCCGTCGTCGTTCTTGACAGCAACAGGGGTCTTAGCGACAGCGTACTCATTCCAAACGAAAGCGCCGTTCTTGTCGGTCATCAGAGTGGAGTAACCGGTGGTCAGGTTCTCGATGTCCAGATCGGAAGAACCGGGAGATGCCTTGCCCCAAGAGGAGTTACGGAATGCACCGGACAGAGCGGTAGCAGAACCCAAAATAACGGAGTTATCAGCAGTCTTAACGGAAGCTGCGATGATGGCGTCAGCAGGAGACCAGTAGGGAGTGGTTACGAGACCCTCGATCTTAGCATTGTACAGATCGAAGTACTGGTTGGAGTACAGGGGGATTTCGGGAACCAGGTAGTTCCAACGCTGAATGTACAGCTTCCACCACTCGTTGAAGACATCTTCCTGCTTGGTGTACTTGGTGCTGCCTTCGGGAACGGAGCAGTTGTAAACCATTGCGTAGGACAGGAAATCCATACCGAGCTCGTACTTTACGCCGTCAACAGTGGCGAAAGCCAAGCCCATATCGTTTTCTTCGACCATATCGATGGTCACCTTGGAACCAACAGTCTCATAGACAGAGGTGTGATCCGTGTGCTCGACAACGTCAGCAGGATCAAAGGGTTGATAAATGCTTTCGTCCTTCTTACAACCTGCGAACAGGCCAAGAACCATGACGAAAACCAGTGCCAGGGAAAGGAGTTTCTTCATGCTCATAATTGTTTCCTCCATTATGAATTTTATTATACTAAAGAGGCGCTTTAACACACCACTCATTGTATACTATATTAATAATGTATTCTGCGGACAAAATCAAGTGGTAATTCTTTCTTGCAGATACATATGTCTTTGGCGTAGAGATATTATAATACCGAAAGCACTATCTGTCAAGCCTTTTATGTATAAATATAAGAAATTGGTGTTTTTTACCAAAAAAAACATATATTTATCTGCAGACTTTGGTCGTAATCTACATTAATTATTGTGTAGAGTTTTATTTTTCTTGTTTTCTGTATATTTTTTATACAAAAATGCGTTCATTTTATACATAAAAGAACGCCAATCGAGCCTATTTACTTTTTATGTACAGTCAACTGTGCTTCAACTGCGGACATTTTCTCCTTCTCAGTATGGTATGCAGGATAATAAAAACCGGTGCATCAAGCACCGGTTTTTATTTCGGGTCGTCGAGATCGCCGGTCCCTACATTCGTTCCCTTATTAAGCCAGGCCGCCCTGGCGGATATATTCTGCCAGCAGGTCCCGGGCATAGACCGCATCACCATACTCCTCCACTACTGTCAGGCGGTTGGGAGCATAATAAGCGGTATAGCTGTCCACGATTACATAATACGTTTCGTTTGCTTTAATACTGTTCTTTACGCTCTCGCCGTATGCGCCATAGCTAATATAGTAATTACTGTTGTTTGTGTTAAAGAACTTTGAGGATAGATCACTGCCCTTAATAGAGCAAAGGGTCAATTCATTGTCAAAGGGGAAGATGGAATACAGGTCCCCATAGGTTACATTTCCCATCGGAAGGTCATAAGGGCTTCTGGCCTGGAAGAAACCGCCACCCAAGACGATGTCATATTGGTCGCCCCATTTTTCTAAACCGGCTTCATAATACAGCTTTGCTGCCAGTTGGCACAGGAAATTGGAGCGCCGGTAAGATTTGTTATAGCCCTGCACCACATCGGCAATGTCAATCTTATCCTTATAATTCTCCAAAAGCTGCTCTATGATGGGGTCGTCTGCAAGGTCCTTGTATACGGAGGCATCCACAAGCTCTGCTGTTTGAACAGTGAAGCTGGTTGTGACGGTATTGATGGCAACCTCTGCGTGGGAAATACCTCCCTTGTTATCCCCCCTATTTTGCAGGTGGTATACACCGTGCTCGTCCACAAGGCGGTAGCCCTGGTGGGTATGTCCCTCAAATACCAAATCCACATAGCCATCGGACAACGCCGTGTCGTAATAATTCTTCATCGGGTTATCGTTTGCATAGCCGTCATGAATCATATAGACCACAAAATCCACGCCCTCATTTTGAAGACGGGTGCTTTCTTCCTTAACAAGGGTTGTCAGCGCGCTGCCGGTTTTAAAATACACATCGGCGCACTTATCCGGGGAGATAGAAGAATAGCAGTCACCAATGGCACCAATGATGCCGATCTGCAGACCGCCGCACTCTACCACCACAGATGCTTCACAGTACTCCACCCGCTGATTTGTCTCGCGGTCAAATACATTGATGGCAAGAAAAGGAAATTCCGCCATCTCACTATTGGTTTCGATAAATTCGCTGCCCCAGTCATATTCGTGATTGCCAAGGGTCATTGCGGCAAAATCCAGTTCGTTCATCCAGTCGACTACAATCTGGCCATTGGTCAAATTGGATTCAGAGCTACCCTGCCACATATCGCCTGCCGACAGGAAAATAGAATAGGTGTCATTTTCCCGGGCATTCTTCAAATAGGTGGTCATTTCGTCTACGCCAAAATGGTTGTCACCGTCTTTCAGTTTGCCATGAAGGTCATTGATAGAATAAAGGTCAATGTAGACCAGCAGGAAGGTGCCGCAATCGTCGCAGTAATCATTCGCATCAGCATCCTTATGCTGGGTGCAGTCCGAAGGATCTACAGCAGGCGGCTTTGTAGGTGCAGTAGGAACATTTATATTTAGGTTTAAATCACCTGTCCAATCACAGCCACTGAGCAGAATTGCTGCAATAAGCAACGCGGCAAATAATTTTTTCATACACATACGCCTCCTCGGTTTTTGACTAATTATGATATTATACAGCAAAAACCGCAGTCGGTCAACTGCCGGGTTTTGTATTCCCGCAGTTCGTCATTTTGATGAAATGTCCACAAAAAATACACTGATGTTTTTTTATTTAAAAGAAGAAAATGACTTGCCTTAAAACGCACTTTATGTTATAGTAGACAGGGGTATTGTTTGTTTTTTTTGGTACCCCTGAATTGAACTGCGCTTTTATCCCATTTATACCTTATTATAATATATAATATTCATTTGCTTATTCGGGGCAATTCGCCCTTTATCTCCTCATCAGAAAGAGAGTTCGCTATGAACAGAAGCTACCGGCTGTCCACCGCCCTGGATGTGGACGACCTTTTGATGGAGTGCGTTCCCTACGCTGTCCGTCTTGCCAATGAAAAATATAAGTTTGATCCTCCGCTGACCATCTACGAGGTGGATCACTGGGGAAAGCTGGGAACACGGGCAGACGTGATCTTCGAGTTTATGGACGACCCGGAGTTTTTCCGTACCCAGCCTGTCATTCAAGGCGCACGGGAATTTGTCCGGAAGCTCTCCCAAATGACAGAGGTGTTCATCTCCACTGCCGTTTGGCCCGAATATCTGACATTGCGCTTTCAGCGTATTTTGGAGGAGTTCCCCGAGATCCCCCAGGATCACATCCTGCTGGGCGCTCGGAAAGACAAGATCGATGTGGACATTCTCTTTGACGACGGCATGCACAACGTATTCCGTTCCAATGCGGCTTATCCCATCCTGATGCGCCGTCCTTGGAATCAGGAAGCAACAGGTATGCTGGCAGTCAACAATTACGATGAGTTTCTCAAGTTGGTAGAGGTTATCTCCGGCAGTTATAGCGTAAAGCCCGAGCAGTTGTCTTTGAATCAGCCCAGTATTGTGGTACTGGTCGGTCCTTCCGGCAGCGGCAAAAATGACATTGCCAAAGGGTTACTTGAAACCTGCCACTGTTTCGAAAAACTGGTCAGCTACACCACAGACAAAGGCGCCGTCTCCCGCCCGGAACAAAGCTACCGCCACGTCAGTTTGGAGGAATTCCGGAAGATGTGCGATGATGGAGATATTTTCGAGTCTACCACCTACGGTCATCACGCCTACGGCTCCCGAAAATCCGACGTGGAACAGATTTTGCGCGGCGGCAAACACGTTTTGACTGTTATGGACATTTGCGGCGCAATGGCGATGAAAACCCATTTCCCCAACGTGGTAACCATCTACGTCAAACGGGACAAAAAAGAACTTCTCACCGCGCTGCTGGAAAAAGATGCGCCTACGCCTGACAAGGTTAACCGCATTCTTGCCATTGAGTCCGAGACAAAAAACGCCCACATCTGTGACTATACTGTCACTTTTGAAAGCTGTGAGCAAGCTGTGGCGCAGATTTGTGAAAAGCTGAGTCTTGGCTGATATACATTTTAAGGAGTACCGTTTATGACCGATCTGCAAAAAGCCAGTATTTCCAAGCGAATTGCCGCCGCGCTGCTGGATTTTATCTTACTGACCATTCTTGTTGCCGGCGCTGCAACTTTGATTGCCAACATCGTGGGCTACGGCCACTACATCGATGCTATCGAGGCGCGGCAGACACATTTCGAAGAAGAATTTGGTGTTTCTTTCAGCACCACCGAGGATGAGTATTATAACAAGCTCACCGACGAACAGCGCAAGCAATATGATGAGGCTATGTACGCCCTGATGCACGATGAGGAGTTCGTGCGCGCCTATGATATGCAGGTCAATCTGTCTATGATTATTATTACTTTCGGCATCCTATTCGGTATGCTGATTGTGGAGTTCCTCATTCCTATGTTCCTGAAAAACGGACAGACCTTGGGAAAAAAGGTTTTCAGTCTCGGTCTTGTCCGTACCGATGGCGTAGAAATCACCAAAATGCAGCTTCTTATCCGGACTTTATTGGGAAAATTTGTTACCGAAACGATGATTCCTGTTTATATTTTCCTGATGCTCTTTTTCAATGTTGCAGACTATATCAGTTTGGTAATTTTTGTTGCCCTGTTTTGCGGCCAGGCAATCTGTTTGATTCTGACCCGTACCAATTCTGCCATCCACGATCTGATGTCCGGAACGGTGGTTATTGACTTGTCCACACAAATGGTCTTCCGCAGTCAGGAAGACCTGCTGGAATATACAAAGAAAATCCATGCAGAACAGGCAAACTGTTCTGACTACAACTAAGATGGAAGGGATTCTGTATGAAAGTAGTATTGCAAAACCTGACAAAAGTCTTCCCCAGCCGTGACAAGAAGGCAGGAAAAGAGGTCGTTGCTGTCAACGATTTCTCCTTCGAAATCCCGGACGGCAAGCTGATTGGCCTTTTGGGTCCCTCCGGCTGCGGCAAGAGCACCACGCTGTATATGATCAGTGGTCTGCAAAAGCCTACCGGCGGTAAAATCTTCTTCGGCGAAGACGATGTCACCGAGCTGACCCCCGAAAACAGAGGTATCGGTCTGGTCTTCCAGAACTACGCCCTCTACCCCCACATGACCGTGCTGCAGAACATTCTGTTCCCCCTGCAGAACCTGAAGGGCGAGGACAAAATGACCAAGGCAGAAATGCTGGAACGCGCCCACGAGGTCGCCAAGCTGGTCCAGATTGATGACCTGATGGACCGCAAGCCCAGCGAAATGTCCGGCGGTCAGCAGCAGCGTGTCGCTATTGCCCGTGCTCTGGTTAAAATGCCCCGCGTTCTGCTCCTTGATGAGCCTCTTTCCAACCTGGATGCCCGTCTGAGACTGCAGACCCGTGAGGAGATTCGCCGTATTCAGAAAACCACCGGCATCACCACCATTTTCGTTACCCACGACCAGGAAGAGGCTATGTCCATCTCCGATATGATCGTAGTTATGAAGCTTGGTGTGCTGCAGCAGATCGGTAAGCCTCAGGAAGTTTACGACGATCCCACCAATCTGTTCGTTGCCAAGTTCCTGGGCACACCTCCCATCAACGTTTTGAACGGCAGCGTCAAGTCCGGCAAGCTGTACTTAGGCGAGGATGCTGTGCTGGATGTTCCCGGTGTTGCTGATCAGGCTGTGCATGTAGGCATCCGTCCCGAAGGCTTTGAACTGGATCCCAACGGTCCTATGCACTGCGAACTTAACAGCGTAGAAGTTATGGGTCGCGATTCCAGCATTGTCTCCACCCACCCCGCCTCTCAGAATCCCGTTGTCCGTTCTATCATTGATGCAGACAACAAGGTAGAGGAAGGTGTGGAGACCGTTCGCTTCTCCTTGAAGCCCCACAAGGTATTCCTTTTCAACAAGGAAACCGAGGAGAGAATTCGTTTTGAGGTGAAGTAATATGGTAGATAGTAAGCACCAATGGAAAGCCTGGATTTATCTGGCACCGGCCATCGTGCTGCTGCTGATATTTACCGTGTGGCCCATCATTAACACTCTGCGTATGGCCTTTTTGGAAGGCTATAACACTATGGAGGCCGTCAATCCCTACATTAACAAGGTATTTAATGTCGGTATCGGCAACTTTGTCCGTGTTATTACCTACCCCGGCTTTATCACCTGCCTCAAAAACACCATGCTTTTGACGGTTCTGACCGTCCCCATCTCCACTTTCCTTGCGCTTTTGATTGCTGTGGCGCTAAACTCCATCAAGCCCTTCCAGCGCCTGCTGCAGACCATTTTCTTCCTGCCCTATGTTACCAACTCCATCGCCATTGGTATGGTGTTCGCCGCTATGTTCAATATGATTATTGGCGGCAGCGCCCGTCCTGACTCTGTTGGTATTATCAACAATATTCTTGAAGCGCTGGGCTTTGAGTATGTCAACTGGATGAATGCAGGTTCCCAGTACTGGGCAAACATCGTGGTTATGGTGGTCTACATTGTGTGGAATGCATTACCTTTCAAGATTCTCATCCTGCTGGGCGGTCTGCAAAGTGTTAACAAACAGTACTACGAAGCTGCCCGCGTTGACTCCACTCCCCGCTGGAGAGTATTTACCCGCATTACCATTCCCCTGCTTTCCCCTATGCTGGCATACGTTATCATCACCGGCTTTATCGGTGGTTTCAAGGAATATTCCAGCATCGTTGGTATCTTCGGCGATTCTATGGGTCCCGTTGCCAACGACTACGCGCTGGATACTATGGTCGGCTTTATTTACCGCGCAATCGGTAATCAGGAAGGCACTGCCAGCGCTGCAGCACTGATCTTGTTCGTGATTATCTTCATCGTAACAATGATCAATTTGTATGTCAGCAAAAAGAAGACCCATTATTAAGGAGGTGCCGGCTATGTCTGAAATCAGAACTATGCGCGACCGGGATATGCAAAAGGTTTCCGCGCAGCAAAAGGTCCTTAAGACCATCGGCATCGTACTCATTTATCTTTTCCTGTTCATTATGGCTCTTGTGGTCCTCTTCCCCTTCTACTGGATGATTATCTCCTCCCTGAAAGAGATGAGCGAATACCGCCAGACTATCCCCACCCTGTTTCCCGAGAAGATCGACTGGATGAACTATGTGGAAGTTTTCCAGAACAAAGACCTTGTACTGGGCCAGTTGTTCTATAATACTATGCTGGTCGGCGTTGTTTCCACCGCCCTTTCTCTGGTGATCACCGTGCTGTCTGCCTTTGCCTTTGCAAGACTTGAGTTCAAGGGCAAAAACGCTTTGTTCGCAGCACTGCTTGCCACCATGATGATCCCTGGCGAGCTGTTCACCATCACCAACTACCAGACCGTATACCTTATGGGTTGGACCAATACCTACCGGGTACTGATTATTCCCTTCCTTGTCAGCGTTTTCTATATCTACCTGCTTCGCCAGAACTTCCTGCAAATTCCCAACGAGCTGTATCTGGCCGCTAAGGTAGACGGCTGTAAGGATCTCAAGTACCTCTGGAAAGTTATGATCCCCCTGGCGCTGCCCACCCTCATCTCCATTACGATCCTCAAGATGATGGGTTCTTGGAACTCCTATATGTGGCCCCGGCTTGTCGCTAATGACAATGCCCACCGCCTCATCACCAATGGCTTGCGTACTGCATTTACCACAGCCGAAGGTGTGACCGACGTTCCCCTGCAGATGGCAGCCGTTGCCGTAGTATCCTTCCCGCTGTTCATGGTGTTCGTATTCCTTCGTAAGTACATTATGAAGGGCGTCTCCAGAAGCGGTATTAAGGGTTAACCCCCGCATATCCCCAAAAAATCTATAAGAAAAGGAAGCGACAGAATGAAAAAGATTATCTCCTCCATCCTCGCAGCAGCGCTGCTGCTGGCCGTCTGTCTGGGCAGCTTTGCCGGCTGTAC
>JAZQUL010000014.1:0-12780 GCA_045631285.1 Faecousia sp.
ATCAAGATTTCCTGCGACCTGAACTACCGCGGCAAGCTGTGGACCCGCGCAGAGGCCCGGGAGGCCATGACCGAGCTGTGCCAGTATGTAGATGTCTGCATCTCCAACGAGGAGGACGCCAAGGACGTATTTGGCATTGAGGCCGAGGCTACCGACATCTACGGCGGCTCTCTTAACCACGAGGGCTACAAGTCCGTTGCCAAGCAGCTGGCTGACAAGTTCGGCTTCGAGATGGTTGCCATCACCCTGCGTGAGAGCCACTCCGCATTTGATAACGGCTGGAGCGCAATGCTCTATAACGTAGCAAAGAATGAGTACTGCTTCTCCAAGAAGTATGACCTGCACATCATTGACCGCGTTGGCGGTGGTGACAGCTTCGGCGGTGGTCTTATCTACTCCCTGCTCACCGGCAAGGACACCCAGGCGGCTGTTGAGTTCGCGGTTGCTGGTTCTGCCCTGAACCACTCCATCGAGGGTGACTACAATATGGTCACTGTTGCTGAGGTGGAAAAGCTGGCAGGCGGCGACGGCTCTGGCCGCATCCAGCGCTAATTGACAAACACAAAAATGCACCGGGACACAAGCCCGGTGCATTTTTTATTGATTTACATAAGCATTATAGATTTTGTGTGCGTCCTCAAAGCGGTTTTCCTTGGTAGGACATCCAAATACACCGATTATCACGTGCTCGCCCTTTACAGAAAAGCTTGCCAGCAGACAGCCGCCGGCAGCGCTGGTGTAACCGGTTTTCATACCAAAAGCTGTGGGAATATGATAAGGGGAGGTAGGCTGGAGTAGGAAATTGGTATTTTTCCACGCGCCGCCGGGGTATGGCCGCTGTAACTGCGCCGTTGCCGACAGCATTCCCATTGTATCCCGGAGAACCGGCTGTGATAACCCAAGCGCAGCGATTTTCTGCATATCCTTGCACGTAGTATAGTGGTTTTCGTGATGGTAACCATCGGGGTTTTCAAAATGAGAGCCGGTAAGCCCTAAATTCTGTGCAACCGCGTTCATTTCCTCCACAAAGCGGGAAATCGCTTTGGAATAGGAGAGATTTGGATTATTCTCCAGCTTTCTGCCGGCAGCCGCCGCAAGGGTCATTGCCGCATCGCCGCCACTTGCAAGGAGCATCGCCTGCACAAGCTGCCGTACTGTCAATACGTCTCCGGGACTGAGACTGGCAATAGAAGAGTCTGCCGGTACTGCATAAACCTCGTTTCCGGCGGTAATCTTTGTGTCCGGATCTAAATACTTGAGCGCCACATAGGCGGAAAACAGCTTGGTAAGGCTGGCAGGATAGATGCGCTGGTTTTCATCTCCCTTAAGCATCAGAAATTGCTGTGTCTCCACTATGTAGAGAAAGCTGTGCTTTGCTGTCAGGGACAGCTCCGGCATTGAAAGAGGCGGCTCAGTGGGAGGGTCGGTAGGTGGGTCAGTTGGGGGATCGGTGGGCGCATCTGTCACCGGCGGCTCTGTTGCCTCCGGGCGCAACAGCGCGTTCATTCCCAAGCCCACGCCCAACAGCAGGCCCACAAAAGCCAGTACGCAGAGCGCGCTTAAACAGATACGCAGAAATTTTCTGTTTTCCAAAGTGTTTTTCTCCTGTTTTATCGGTCTAATTAAGCGCAAAAGCAAAATATGTCGGGCGCTTTTCTTCTCCGTTTATCGGTCGATACATCGCAAAAGGCGTCTCCCCGGCACTACATACCCGGGCAGACGGAATTTCTAGGGCTTTTAAAATGCCAGGAAGCAATGCCTTATCCCCAAAAAACTCCGGGAATACCCATTTGCCCTCATCCTGATACCCGGCCAAAAGCCAGTTTTCACCGCCGTAAAAGGTAAGCATCCTTTCCAAAAAGGGCAACACTTCCCCTTCCTGCACGATGCCGCCCTCCGGCAAAAACCCTCTTCTTTCTTGCATATACTCGGTAACAGACAGTTTCTGCACTGTCACCGGTGCCCCCGCCGGGCAACAAACAGATTCCTCCATACCGCCAAAATCCCGGTAGCCCATACGGGCGTAAAATTTTCGTAAGCCGTCGTCTGCAGGTACGAGGATGGTACTGCTGCCCATTGCTCCCATTTCCTTATGCAGCTTGTCCATCAGCGCCCGGCAAACACCTTTGCCGCGGTGTTCTTTTTTCGTGGCAACTGCATAGACATAAGCGCTTTGATTTTCTTCCCAAGCGCAATAAAACCAGTAAAGGGCGGCGAGAATATTCTCTCCCTCTTTGGCTGTCAGCGCCCTTTCGGGCGAAAAACCGAGGGTAAAAAACAAATCCAAAAAAGCATCCGAATCGCCAAAAGCCTCTTGCCAAAGAGAACGCAGCGCAGGAATATCTTCATAGGCAGGATGCTCAATAATCATAATCATTCTCCAAAAGGCAGGCCCAGCTTTTTTCCACCATCTTGTCCGGGCGGTAGGAAAGCTTTGCGTGCCGCAGACCTGGCAGTCCCATATCGTCCTCCCGGTTGAGGTACTTCACCGCCCCGTATTTTTCCCGGAGATACCGGGAGAAAAAGTAATTAATGGCGGTATACGCGCCCTCTGTTTTTTCCAGCGCTTTTTCAAAATGGACGTCAAACACCGTCTCCGACAGCGCCGATGCCAAACTCATCGCCACACATTCCCCGTTTACAAAGAGGCAGTATCCTTCCATCTGCAGCTCCTTGCGTTTTTCCATCGCCTTGCGAAGCGCGGCTTTTTCCATATGGTAATCCGCCACCGGATCATCCTGCTGACGAAGGGCATACCATTTTTCAATCATATCGGACACAACCGCCGCATTTCCATCGGTGATCGGCTCTCCGTGACAATCGGGATATAAGGCGAGAAATCGGTTTAGGTGATTCCGTTTTTTCTGATACTTTTTGCCCTTCAACTCTGCCAACGCGTTAATGTCATAGACATAATCATAGCCGTCCCGGTCGGAATGGAAACGGAATTTTCCGGGATAGAGCCGCTCTACCAATTCACAGTCCTCTTTTAAAAGACCGGTAAGCCGGCAGGGAATCCCCCGGGCCGCCGCATCGTAAATGATGGCATCCAGCGCTGTCTTCCGGTCTCCCGGCCCTATGGGGAACAGATAGACGCTTCTGCGGTTAAATTGGGAAAAAAAGACGATCTGATCTGCTAAAAAGGCCGCCTTTTGCCGTCCCCATAGGTAGAGATTGGCAAAACTGTACTCACAGCCCCGGTTTCCGCAGGCTGTGAGATAGGCATCATATTCCGTCTTTTTCTCTAGGTCAAAGGGCAAAAAATTAATCATACGTCCTCTAAAAGCTTCATACAAAGTGTAAGAATTTCCTTGTCCGGCAGGCTGTTTTCCATTTGCACCGCGCCGCCGTCCTCGTTTAATAGGTCTTCTGCCAAGAGCTTTTCATAGGTTTCCGCTGCGGTAATGCTGCTTCCGTCAAAAAAGGCAACTTGCTCCCCTAAAACCCGGTGAAGCGCCTTTTCCACGAACGGGTAGTGAGTACAGCCCAGCACCAACGCATCTAATTTCCCGATATAGGGGCGAAGCAAATTTTCCAAATAAGCATCTGCCTCCGCAGAGTCGTATTTTCCCGCTTCTACAATTTCTACAAGATTGGGTGCGGGGATCAACAACACCTCTGCCTCAGGATAGGGTTCTGCCTGATACATAAAACGTCGCCCGGCGATGGTTGCGGGAGTGGCCAGAACGCCAATTCGTCCCTTAGGATAGTGGGAAGCTGCCAGTCCCAAAGAAGGCTCAATGCCTACCACAATCAGCTCCGGGTGATTTTTTCTCAGGGTTTCCATTGCCACCGAAGTGGAGGTATTACAAGCCACCACCAGGGCTTTTACCCCTTGGGCGGATAGCTTTTGCGCCACATTGGAAGCCAGTGCAGTCACCTCTTCCGGTGTTCGTGTGCCGTAAGGAGCATTGGCGCTGTCTCCAAAATACAAATAATTTTCCCCGGGCATTTTATGTACCAAAGCCCGCAGCACACTGATGCCGCCCACACCGGAGTCAAACACACCGATGGGATCTGTTCTTCTCGCCATTTTTCCAGTCCTCCTATGTACAGGAGAAAATTTCTTTTCCCCTGCTTCGCATCTTGCCGGCGACACACTTGACAACCTTCGGCAGTTTTCAGAGACCGCCGTCGCGATCGCCGTTTTCTGCAACCTGTTTGTCCGGTAATAGCTTATCCCGGGATGCGCGTATTATGCATTTTATTTAAGCCGACCCCGCCCAAGGGGACGTCTGATTCGCTCAGACTTCATTTTATTCATTGATGGGCTTATCCAAATGAACATTGAGATGGGGATAGGTCATACGGATGCCCCGGGCATCAAAAATCTCTTTCACACGCTTATTGATAGTGAAGTAATTACTCCAATACGTATCATTGTGGCTCCAAAAGCGCAGTACATACTCAATGGCATTTTCCCCATAGTTGCTAACTGCCACAAAGGGCGCGGGATCTTTTTCTACTGTCTCCAGATTTGCAGCCTCTAAAAGGGCCTCAAGTACCTGATCCATAGGGCAGTTGTAGGATGCTTTGACAATAATCTCCGCCCGACGGGTGCCATTGGCAGTGTAATTGACAATTTCCGAAGAAACTACCGCGCTGTTGGGAATAGAGATAAGCTTATTGTCGGGAGTGTTTAGCTTGGTATAGGTCAGTCCGATTTCTTTGACCGAACCGCTCTGCCCTGCAATTTCCACATAATCTCCGGACGCAAAGGGATGGGTATACAGCAGGGTAAAGCCGCCAAATACATTGGTCAGCAGATCCTGAAGTGACAGTGAAATCGCCAGCGTCAGTACCGAAGCCAACGCCACAATGCCGGTCACATCGATACCAAGACTGGAAGCCACAATCAAGCCAAGCAGAACGCCCATCACAATCTTAACCGCTGATTTTATCAGGCTATGGGCCGCTTTTTCCAGCTTTCCTTTTTTGAGCATCGTATTTACGATCTTCAAAACAATCTTCATAAACAGCATACCCACTATCAGCAGTACCGCTGCCGGCAGGAGCTTGCCCAAAGCATAATTGCTCATGCCCTTTGTAATGTCTTCAAAGAATTTTCCCATTTTCCTGATCCTTTCTTTTTTGTTATTATACCATTTTTCCCGTCTTAATCAAGAGGATGAATGAAAATCCCCGGTTTGTTCACAATTTCGTTTCTTTTTGTTTGCATTTCCTTAAACAAATCCTCTTCCGTTTATTATATAATCTTACCGTAAGAAGCGAAGAGCTTCTTGGCTGACAAGTTTTTTCTTTTTTATCTCTCTTCTTTTTATCCCTTTGAAAACGCCCACCGTTTGCACGGTGGGCGTTTTCATCGTTAATCCAAAAGATAATTGTGGGTTTCCGTCAACACCCCGTTCTGATAATAAAAACGAGGTACACGGCGGGCAATGTTACACAAAAATTCGTAGTTGAAACTACCGGCGGCCTTGGCGATTTCTTCCACCGTAATGGTCTCTTCACCGCTTTCGCCTACCAGCACTGCCAAATCTTCTTCTGTCACGTCAGAAATATCCGTCACATCCACCATCATCTGATCCATACAGACCCGTCCCAGGATAGGTGCCCGCTTGCCCCGAATCAAAACATAAAAACGGTTGCTAAGGCTTCTGGGATAGCCGTGCCCGTAGCCTACCGGGAGTGTTGCCACCCGGGTGGGACGTGTGGTGGTAAATATCCCGCCATAGCTAATTTCACAGCCTGCTTCCAGATACTTGATGTAGGAAATTTTGCTGTACCAGCTAAGCGCCGGGCGAATGTTTTTCAGACCTTCTGCCATTTCCTCACTGGGTGTATGTCCGTAAAGAACAATACCCGCCCGTACCATATCGTAATGCCGGGATAGCCTAAGGGATGCCGCAGAATTGCTCAAGTGGCGGTATTGCAGAGAAACACCGACATTTTCAAGATTTTCACAAAATCTGTCAAACAACGCCTGCTGCCGGTTGGTCTTCGTAAGGTCCTGTTCATCTGCTGTGGCAAAATGGCTGAAAATACCTTCTGCCCGCAAGTTGGGCAGTTTTGTAATTTTCTCGCACAAGACAACCGATTCTTCGTTTGCAGGCATACCGATTCGGTGCATACCTGTATCCACCGCAAAATGGAAGGGCGCAGTTACATTCTGCCGCCGGGCCTCCTGAGACAACGCAAAGGCATCCTCCCATGTAAAGACAGCAGGACGTATCCCCTTTTCCACCAGCATTGGATAGTCTTCCCTGTCGGTGTGGCTAAGAATCAAAATTGGCACAGTCAGCCCTGCATTTTGCAGCTCCAACGCCTCTTCCAAACAGGAAACCCCGAAAAAGCGGCAGTATGGAGCGATTGCTTTGGCGACTGCCACTGCACCGTGCCCATAGGCATCGGCCTTGACTACACCGCAGACCGCCGCGCCGGTGCGGCCCTTCACCATCTGCAGATTATGGCAGATGGCATCTAAATCCACAGTTACATAGTTTTCGTTCATTTTCAGTTTTTAGGCGATTACAGTGCCGTCAGGACGGAATAGAGGCAGCTTTTCCAGATAGGTTAGGTCTGCGCGGTACTGGGCTTCGCCCTCTACCAAAATTGCCATACGGCCCACGATAATGCCGCCTGCCTTTTCCACCAAATTCTCCAACGCATGGAGGCTCTCACCGGAGGAGATCACATCGTCCACGATGAGAATGCGCTTGCCCTTCATCTGCTCGGCATCCGCCTTATCCAGATACAAGGTTTGCTCCTTGGCGGTGGTGATGGAGCGAACAGTGGCAGAAAAAACGTCCCGCATATAGAGCTTGGGCGCTTTCCGAGCCAGGAAATACTTTTTAGCATTGGACTGGCGGGCCATTTCGTGAACCAGAGGAATGCCCTTTGCTTCAGGCGCAATCATATAGTCATACTCCGGGGCCTTTTTCAGCAGATCCCGGGCGCAGGCAACCGTCAGCTCCTGATCGCCAAAAATAACAAAGGCGCCGATTGCCAAATCATCAGACAGTTTACAGATAGGCAGGGCTCTTTCCAGTCCTGCAATGGTCATACGGTATTCCAAAAGAAACACTTCCTTTCCAATATTACCTGTTTATTATACTGTACAGGAAGAAAAAGTCAAGGCAAGGTAAGAAAACCTGCTGTTTTTCCTGCATTTTACAAAAAATTCATTTGCTATTTTCCTATAACTGCCGTAAGATATAAGTTAGCACATTATATTTCTCAGGCTAAAGGAGTTTGCTATGCTTTTGGATACATCCGCTACAATCCTTCAAAAGGCAAAAGAACGCTGGGACGCTCACGCTGCTGAGAATCGCCGGGTAGTACTTCTGTATGCCCTTCCCGCGCTTCTTCTGCCGCTGGTGGTTATGGCGATTAACCTTCTTTTGGATACCCAGCTTGACACAGCAGGTGGGTTATCCGGTATCGGTTTTCGCAGCGCGCTGCAAACCGTCCAGACCGTCTTGAATACCGCGCTTTCCGTACTGCTTCCTTTTTGGCAGTTAGGCCTTGTATTTGCCGCTGTGCGTATCAATGCCGGAAATACCGCTTCCAGAGATGACCTTTTCGAAGGCTTTCGCCGGTGGGGCGCGGCGCTGCGTCTTCAGATTCTCCGGAATTTGCGGTACATTTTGAGAATGATAGGGGGTATATTCCTCGGCTCGCTGCTGTTTTCCGTCACACCTTTGTCAGACGGATTCTTAAATGCTCTGGATATCGTTACAGAGACGCCCGGCCTCGAAAATTTAACTAACGAAGAACTGATGGCGCTTATGGAAGAACATATTTCCTTTGGCGATTTATTCCCCCTTTATCTGCTTTCCGCTGTGGGCGCACTGATTATGGTAGCGCCGCTGTTTTACAAATACCGTCTCAGCGACTATGCGCTTCTTACCAGCGATAAACCCGGTGCCTTCGCTGCGCTGCAGGAAAGCAGCCTGCTGATGCTGGGAAACCGTATGCGGCTGTTTAAGTTGGATCTGTGTCTTTGGTGGTATTATCTTTTCGCCTTTTTGGTAACCCTTATCTCCTTCGGTGATCTTATTTTGCCCCTTTTTGGCATTTCGCTCCCCTTCTCCCCGAATATTGCTATCGCCATTTTCGCCCTTATCTCCACAGTGTTGGAGCTTCTGCTGTACTACTTTTTCCGTGGGCGGGTGGAAACCACTTATGCCTGTGTTTATGAATCCCTGAAACCCAGTAAAAAGGAGGAAGTTTTATGCTAAAACCCCTTTTCCGGTGCATCCGGGAATATAAATGGCCTGCGCTGCTAAGCCCGCTTTGTATGATTGGCGAGGTGACGATGGAGGTTATTATTCCTCTCGTTATGGCCGATCTATATGACTACGGTGTCAAATTGCAGGATATGAATGTCATTGCCACAAAATCGCTGCTGTTGGTGCTATGTGCCTTGGCATCACTTATGTTTGGTGTAGCCTCTGCCATTTTCGCATCCCGGGCCGCTACCGGCTTTGCCAAAAATCTGCGCCACGATATGTTCTACCGTGTACAAAAATTTGGTTTCAGCAATATCGATAAATTCTCCTCTGCGTCTATCGTCACCCGCCTTACCTCTGATGTGGCGCAGCTGCAAATGACTTTCCAAATGTCCATTCGGATGGCCATTCGCTGCCCTGTTATGCTTATTTTGGCGCTGGTCTCCGCGTGGCAGCTAAGCCCGGAACTGGCAAGAATCTATTTGTTGGTTATGCCCATTTTAATTATCGCGCTGGTGCTGCTGACTCCCGTTGTTTTCAAGATTTTCGACCGCAGCTTTAAGATGCTGGATAAGATGAACAACATTGTGCAGGAAAATGTCCACGGCATCCGTGTGGTCAAAAGCTTTGTCCGGGAAGATAAGGAAACTGAGAAGTTTACCGGTATTTCCCGGGATTTGGAAACAAATTTCTCCAAGGCAGAAAAGATTCTGGCCCTTAACAGTCCCATTATGATGTTCTGCGTCTATGCGTGTATGCTGGCCATTTCCTGGTTTGGCGCGCAGATGGTGGTGGCCTCCGGCAACAACCCGCTGAACGGCCTGACCACCGGTCAGCTATCGTCTATGTTTACCTACACCACCCAGATTTTGGGTGGCCTGATGATGCTCAGTATGGTCTTCGTTATGATGATTATGAGCCGCACCTCCCTGCGCCGCTGCAGCGAACTTTTAAGAGAAGAACCGGATTTGGTATCTCCCGAAAATGCGGTTATCGAAGTTCCCGATGGCTCTGTGGATTTCCAGAACGTATCCTTCCGTTATTCTGCCACCGCCCAGCATCGGGCACTGAAAGAGGTCAATCTCCATATTCCCTCCGGTGCGACTGTGGGTATTTTGGGCGGTACCGGCTCCAGCAAATCCACCCTTGTGCAGCTCATCCCCCGCCTGTACGATGTTTCCGAGGGTACGCTGATGGTAGGCGGTGTGGATGTTCGCAATTACGACTTGACTGTCTTGCGTGACAGCGTAGCAATGGTGCTACAGAAAAACGAGCTGTTTTCCGGTACCATTAAAGAAAACCTCCGTTGGGGCGACCCTAACGCCACCGATGAGGAACTAATTCACGCCTGCCGCTTGGCATGCGCCGACGAATTTATCCAGTCCTTCCCGGATAAGTACGACACCTATATCGAACAGGGCGGCACCAACGTATCCGGCGGACAAAAGCAGCGGCTATGCATTGCGAGAGCGCTGCTGAAAAAACCCAAAATTCTGATTTTAGATGACTCCACCTCCGCAGTAGATACCAAAACCGATGCCTCTATCCGCCGGGCATTTTTAGAAGAAATCCCCGGCACTACGAAAATCATCATTGCCCAGCGCGTGGCCTCTGTGCAGGACGCCGATATGATTATCATTATGGATGGCGGTATGATCAGCGCCGTTGGCACCCACGATGAGCTGATGCAAACATCCCCCATTTATCAGGAAGTCTTTGCTTCCCAACAGAAAGGAGGACTGGAATAATGGCGCCTCCCCGTATGCGCGGTGACGGCCGTATGGCCAAAGACCCCAAAAAGACATTTATTCGCCTCCTGAGTTACCTGAAGTACTACTGGTTTCGGTTACTTATGGTAATGGTGTGTATCTTCGCCGTGGCCATTACCCAATCCCAAAGCTCCACCGCCTTAGGTAAAATGGTGGATAAGTTTATTCTCCCTATGGTGGAAAATAATTCTACCGATTTTACTCCCCTCCGGAATTTCCTCATACAGCTTGCCTGCATCTTTGCTATAGGTCTTGTGGGCAGCTTCCTGCAAAGCTATTTGATGGTTTCCGTTACCCAAGGCATCCAGAAAAAAATCCGTGATGAGATGTTCACCAAAATGCAGCATCTTCCTATCCGCTATTTCGACAGCAACACCGCCGGTAACATTATGTCCCGTTACAGCAGCGACATTGATACCCTGCGGCAAATGATCTCCCAGTCCATTTCCCAAGCTGTGTCCTCTTTTGTTACCTTGGCAGTTCTGCTCGTCACAATGATCGCCACCTCCTGGATGCTGACCATCGTGGCAATGATTACGGTTGTAGGCGTCATCTTCGTCACCAAAACCCTTGCCGGTAAGTCTGGAAAGTATTTTATCGGCCAGCAGCAGTCTTTGGGTAAGCTAAACGGCTATATCGAAGAAATAATTACCGGTCAAAAGGTAGTAAAGGTATTTAACCACGAGGATAAGTGTAAGGAAGAATTCGATAAGCTCAACGGCATCCTCTGCGAAAACGCCTACTGCGCCGGTAAGTTCACCAATATGATGGGTCCCATCAATAATAACCTCGGTTATGTCCAGTATGCCATTTTGGCCATTGTGGGCGGCTTCATCGTGGTACAGTCCGGTGGCGCGTGGCTCACCCTTGGTTCCCTGATGGCGTTTATGGTGCTGTCCAGAAACTTCAATCAGCCCATCAACCAGATCTCTATGCAGTTTAATGCCATTATTATGGCGATGGCTGGCGCAGAGCGGATTTTTGAGCTGATGGATGAGCTGCCCGAGGAAGATGACGGCTATGTGCATCTTGTCAACGCCCGGATTGATGAAAAGGGCAATATTAAAGAGTGTGCCGAGCGTACCGGCCGCTGGGCCTGGAAGCATTACCATAAGGCAGATGATACCACCACTTACACCGAGCTGAAAGGCGACATTGTAATGGAAATGGTAGACTTCGCCTATGTGCCGGAAAAGCAGGTGCTCTACGATGTGACCCTCTATGCCCACCCCGGTCAAAAGATTGCCTTTGTGGGCGCTACCGGCGCAGGCAAGACCACCATTACAAACCTCATTAACCGCTTCTACGACATTGCAGACGGCAAGATCCGCTACGACGGCATCAATATCAACAAAATTGCCAAACCCGACCTGCGGCGCAGTCTGGGCGTGGTGCTGCAGGATGTCAATCTGTTTACCGGTACGGTGATGGAGAATATCCGCTACGGCAAGCTGGACGCCACTGACGAGGAATGCATTGCCGCCGCAAAGCTGGCAAATGCCCACGATTTTATTACACGCCTCCCCAAGGGCTACGACACCGAGTTGACCGGCAACGGCGCAAGCCTTTCTCAAGGTCAGCGGCAGCTTATCTCCATTGCCCGGGCAGCGGTCGCCGATCCTCCCGTAATGATTTTGGATGAAGCTACCTCCTCCATCGACACCCGCACGGAAAAGCTGGTACAGGACGGTATGGACAAATTGATGCACGGCAGAACGGTATTTGTCATTGCCCACCGCTTAAGTACCATTATGAATTCCGACTGTATTATGGTTTTGGACCACGGTCGGATTATCGAGCGGGGTACCCACGATGACCTGATTGCCCAAAAGGGCACTTACTATCAGCTCTACACCGGCGCATTCGAGCTGGAATAACCCCCTTTTATGCACCGATAAACCCCCAATAACCCATAAAAAAAGCACCCGGAAATCCGGGTGCGTTTTTTTATGCAAATTAGTCAGCAACGTAGGGCAGCAGAGCAATCTGACGAGCACGCTTGATAGCGGAAGTGAGGTCACGCTGGTGAGCCGCGCAGGTGCCGGTAGTACGGCGGGGCAGAATCTTGCCGCGCTCGGACAGGTAACGGCGGAGCTTCGCAGTATCCTTGTAATCGATGCTGGTTGCTTTATCCACACAGAAAGCGCAGACCTTGCGACGCTTCCGGGGATGAACACGCTGTTCGTTAGCCATTTGGAAAAACCTCCTTTGTAAGCATTTGTGAGTAGTTCAAGTTAGAACGGCAATTGGGCATCGTCGTCAGAGAGCATCGCAAAATCGGATGCGGCAGCTGCGGGGGCAGAGTAGCCGCCGAAGCTGGGAGCAGCGGGAGCGGGAGCTGCGTAAGCACCGTAAGAGCCGGTAGCCTCGCCTTCGCGCTTGCTGTCGCCAAAGTAGACGTTGTCCGCAACTACTTCTGCAGTGCGGCGCTTGTTGCCATCCTTGTCAGTCCAGCTGCGGATCTGCAGCCGGCCGGAAACCACTGCCATACGGCCCTTGGTGAAATACTTGGAGACGAACTCTCCGGTCTGACGCCATGCGACACAGTCAATGAAGTCGGTTTCCTTTTCGCCGTTTTCGTTCTTGCCGAAGTCACGGTCAACAGCCACAGTAAAGCTGGCGACAGCAGTTCCGGTTCCGGTACGGCGAAGCTCCGGGTCACGGGTCAGGCGACCCATAATCGTGATGTGATTAAGCATTGCTTACTCCTCCACCACAGTGGTCAGGCAGCGCAGGACGCCGTCGGTGATCTTCATCACACGCTCCAGCTCTGCGGGGAACTCGGGCTTGCACTCGAAGTTCATCAGAACGTAGTAGCC
>JAZQUL010000015.1:0-1840 GCA_045631285.1 Faecousia sp.
GTCCCAATGTGGCCGTTCATCCTCTCAGACCGGCTACTGATCGCAGACTTGGTGAGCCGTTACCTCACCAACTATCTAATCAGACGCGAGGCCATCTTTCAGCACATAAAGCTTTGGTGTCTCGGGGATGCCCCCAAAACACATTATGCGGTATTAGCAGTCGTTTCCAACTGTTGTCCCCCACTGAAAGGCAGGTTCCTCACGCGTTACTCACCCGTTCGCCACTAAACTCAGAACCGAAGTCCCGAGTTCCGTTCGACTTGCATGTGTTAGGCACGCCGCCAGCGTTCGTCCTGAGCCAGGATCAAACTCTCAAAAAATGGTATCTCAAAGCCCGAAGGCTTTAAAATCAGTTTTTTGAATAATTTGTACTAGCAAATTTACTCAAGAATTTTCGTTGGCTGTTTTTTTCGCTTACGCTTAAACAATCCATTATAATTGTCCAAGGTGTTCATTTCGTCTTTGCGTTATTCAATTTACAAGGTACATGTGCCACCCTCCCGGAAACCCGTTCATCGGACAGCTTGCCTATAATACCACCTGAATGTGCTTTTGTCAAGGGCTTTTTTTAAGTTTTTTTAAGTTTTTTTCAAGGGTCAAAAAGTGGCTCTATATCTTGTGTTTTCGGTCAAAAAGAGGACAAAATATTGGTTGTGATGTCTGCCAAAGCATCCGCCGCATCCATAATATTTTCTTCTCTTCCTGCCAGGTCAGAAAGACCAAGCATCCCGCAAAGGCGGCCGTTCTCCGTAACAGGCAATCTGCGTACCTGCTCCCTTCCCATAAGGTGTGCCGCCACCGCTGCATCTGTTTCCGGCTTCACGGATATTACCCGTCCGGTCATCACCTGGCCTACTTTTGTTTTTCCCGGCTCCTTGCCTGCCGCCATACACCGGATCACTAAGTCCCGGTCTGTGACCATACCGCAGAGAGTGCCGTCCCGGTTGCATACAGGCAGCACACCCACATTGTATGCAGAAAGCAGCCTTGCTGCCACCTCCACGCTTTCCTCCCGGTCAATGGGGATCACATTGGTGTTCATAATGGACTTTACCTGCATAAAACCCCTCCTTCCCGGAAAGTATTGCCAGCCCCCTTGGAAAATATACCTATATATTATATAATGTATGTAAGATTTCTTCTCCGAAACGGTAGTATATAGGTGAAAGGAGGTTTGGCTATGGAAGACAAACGCATTGTGGATCTGCTGTGGGAACGCTCCCGGGAGGCGATCCCCGCTCTTGCTCAGCGATTTGGCGGTCGGCTGCAGCGCACCGCTATGAACATTCTGGGTAACCCGGAGGATGCTGAGGAAGCAGTTAACGATACCTACCTGGCTCTTTGGGATGCCATTCCTCCCCAGCGGCCTGACCCCCTGGAAGGCTACGTCTACAGAACAGGGCGGAATGTGGCACGGAAAAAGCTCCGCTTCCAAAGCGCGCAGAAGCGAATGGGCAGCTATGATCTTTCTTTGGACGAGCTTTCCGATATTCTGCCCGGAGAAAGCATAGAAGACATTTTGGATGCCCGGGCATTGGGCCAGGCCATTGACCGGTTTTTAGCCACCCTTTCCAAATCTGACCGTATTTTATTTCTGCGCCGCTACTGGTTTGGCGACCGGGTGAAAGATCTTGCCCGGGAGCGATTTACCACAGAAAATGCACTTTCCGTCCGGCTAAGCCGCCTGCGGCAAAAATGCAAAGACCATCTTATAAAGGAGGGCTTTTTTGATGAAGCACAAGAAGTTAAATGATGCGCTGAACGAAATCAGCGATAACTATTTAGAAGAACCCGCCCGGGGTCAAAAAAGAAAGACGCCCTACTGGCTGGGGTCTGTGGC
>JAZQUL010000016.1:0-5389 GCA_045631285.1 Faecousia sp.
AACCCAAAGGACGGTAATGGAACTGTTGCCGGAGGAAATGCGGGCTTGGGATTTGCATCCTATCGGACGGCTGGACAAAGAGACCGAGGGACTTTTGCTTTTTACCAATGATGGCAGTTTGCTCCACCGGCTTATTAGCCCCAAGAAAGGCGTACAGAAGGTTTACTACGCCCGCCACGAGGGGAAAGCTACAGAAGAAGATGTACAGGCGTTTCAAGGGGGACTGACCCTCCGGGACGGTACTGTGTGCCTGCCGGCCCAGCTTCAACCGCTGGGCGCAGGGGAGAGTTTGATTACTGTCTGTGAGGGGAAGTACCATCAGGTACGTCGGATGATGGCATCCCGGGGACTTACCGTTACCTATCTGGAGCGGCGGCAGGAGGGAGAGCTGACCCTTGGCGACCTGCCCCGGGGAGAAGTCCGGGAATTAACGGCAGATGAAATATCGGCATTATGACGGGTAAATGATAGGCAATTCCCGAAGCAGCCAACACTGCTTCGGGAATTTTAACAAAAAAACAGGGGCTTTTTGCAATAAAATGTCAAAAGACCCTTGCAATTTGTGCAAAACAGTTTTATACTGTTATTGATTTTATACATAAAATGTCTTTGTGCATTATAGCGCACGTGCTAAGGAGGTACAAAAATGAGCAATAGTGTATTCCAGGAAATCGTCTCTCAGTTGAAAGATACCACCAAGCGCACCTTCGGTGTGATTGACCACGATGGTACTGTGGTGGCGTGTACCGATTTGTCCCTTCTGCGGGAGAGATGGCCCGATGCGGCATTGCGGATGGTGGCCGCCCCGGAGCAGATTATCTCCTTTGGCCAGAAAACCTTTCAGGGTCGCGTAAGCAACGCAGGCCTTTTCGAGTTTGCGGTGTTCTGTGTCGGTGAGGATGAGCTGGCCCACGCGCTGTGCGGTATGCTTTTTGTTACCATTGACAATGCCAAGCGTTTCTATGAGGAAAAGCACGACCGCGGCACTTTCGTAAAGAATATTATTATGGACAATATCCTCCCCGGTGACATTTATATCCGGGCGAAGACGTTGCAGTTTGCCACCGATGCGCCCCGGGCAGTTTTCCTTATCCGGCAGGTGGGTCACGTGGATGTGACGGTTGTGGATTTGGTGTCCGGCCTGTTCCCCAATAAGCAGAGTGACTTTGTGCTGAGCATCAATGAAACGGACGTAGCGGTCATTACCCAGTTGGAGGCAGAGCCGGAAGCAGAGGAGCTGGAGGCGACTGCCAAGCGGATTGCAGACCATTTGAAGAAGGAACTGGACGTCGAGACAGTCATCGGCATCGGTACTGTGGCAAGACATCTGCGGGAATTGGCGGACGCCTATAAGGAAGCCCAGACCGCCATTGAGGTAGGTAAGGTCTTTGATGATGAGAAGAGCATTATCAATTATGAGAGTTTGGGTATCGGCAGACTGATTTATCAGCTTCCGACCACGCTGTGCGACATCTTCCTGTCTGAAGTCTTTAAGAAGAATTCTATTGATTCTCTGGATCAGGAGACACTCTTTACCATCAATGAATTCTTTGAGAACGACCTGAACGTCTCTGAGACCTCCCGAAAGCTGTTTGTCCATAGAAATACGCTGGTCTACCGTCTGGAAAAGATCAACAAACAGATTGGCTTGGACCTGCGGAAATTTGACCACGCCATCGTCTTTAAGGTAGCGATGATGGTGCGTAAGTACTTAGCTTCTCAGGATATTCGTTGACATAGAAAAGACCGCCGAAAGGCGGTCTTTTTTGAACAAAATCGTTGCATCGAGCAACGATTTTGTTTCGGGTCGTCGAGGACGCCGACCCCTACAATTATTTATTATGTTTATTTATGTTAACGCATTTATCATTGACACTTTGTAGGGGATTATGGTACAATTACTATGTATGGTATGATGGCATTTAAACGGCTGCCCGCCATACTTTGTAAAGGAAAAATCACCATATAATTGGAGAGAAAGATATGATTGAATTTGCAAATGTTGTGATGGAATACAGCGGCAATACCCAGGCGCTGCGCGGTGTTTCTATGCAGATTGACGATGGAGAATTTGTATTTTTGGTTGGCCCTTCCGGTTCCGGTAAATCTACGATGATGAAGCTGATTTCCGGTGAGCTGAAGCCCACGAGCGGCTATGTTCACGTTAACGGCTATGAGCTGGACCGTATCCGCAGACACGAAAAGCCCTATCTGCGCCGTACCGTCGGCGTGATTTTTCAGGATTTCCGCCTCATTGAAAATATGACGGTTTATGAAAATGTGGCATTTGCCATGCGCGTGGTTGGCGCAAAACGGCGGGAGATCAAAACCCGTGTGCCTTATGTTCTGAAATTGGTGGGCTTGGAGGGCAAGCAGCACCGTCATCCCAATGAGATTTCCGGCGGTGAGCAGCAGCGTCTTGCTATCGCAAGAGCGCTTGTCAACAACCCCTCTACCATCATTGCGGACGAGCCTACCGGTAACCTTGACCCTGCCCGTTCTCTGGAAATTATGCAGCTTTTACAGGAGATTAACAAATTGGGCACTACGGTTGTGGTGGTTACCCACCAGCACGAACTGGTGCAGCATTTCAGTAGCCGTGTAATTGTAATCAGTAACGGCCGTGTGGTCAGCGACAGAATGGCAGGTGAAATGTAATGAGAATTAACAACATTCCTTACTTATTAAAAGAAGGTATCCGCGGCCTTTTTGCCCACGGTTTGCAGTCTGCGTCTGCTTTTGCGGTTACGGTGTTTTCCTTGCTGATTACCGGCGCATTTATCTGCCTTGCCTTTAATATCAACGTGATGATTGATGACCTTAACAAGACCAACGAAGTGGTGGTCTATGTCAGCGACACCCTTTCTGATGCAGAAGCCAAGAGCATTGGCACCCAAATCAGCAACATCCCCAATGTCCAAAACCGGGAGTTTGTGACCCGGGAGCAGGCGCTCCAAGAGTTTATCGAGAAAAACGGCGACAAGGAAGCCTTTGCCGGTGTGGAGGCCTCCGACCTGCGCCACCGCTATGTGGTGACCTTGGAGGATAACAGCTTGATTCAGGATACCGTTCGCCAGTTGGAAGCCATAAAAGGCGTAGACAAGGTCAGCGCTGCCTTTGAGCTTGCCAAGGGCTTTTCCACCATTAAAGAGATTGTCATTGCTGCCTCTATCTTTATTGCGGCAGTGCTGATGTTTGTGACTTTAGTTATTATTTTTAACACCGTCCGTCTTGCCACACACGAGCGCAGGGAGGAAATCGCCATTATGAGAATGGTAGGCGCCACCAACGGCTTTATCCGCTGCCCCTTCGTGGTGGAGGGTATGACCTTGGGCCTTACCGGCGCAGTTGCCGCATTGGGCGCTGAATGGCTGCTTTATGATGCAGTCGTGAAAAAAGTCCAGGAGATGGACACTTTGAAGATGCTGAATTTTGTACCCTTCCGTGAGATGCTCGGTATGCTGGCAGTCGTTTTTGCGGCAGCCGGCCTGTTCGTCGGCATCGTTGGCGGTTGGGTCTCTATCCGTAAATTCCTGAAAGTGTGAGGAAGCCAATGGTTAAAAAGATAATGAAACTCATTCCTGTTGCGGCCTTTCTTTTGGCCGTCTGCATTCTGGTTCTGCCCGGAACGGTCTCTGCAAAGCAGCAGAGCAGCGCGGAAATTCAGGAAGAGATCGATAAAATGAAGCAGGAGCAGGCGCAGATGGAAGCGGCTCTTAAGGAGCTGGAAAAGCAGCAGTCTGCTAACCGGGATAATACCCAGGCCATCATTAAAGAAAAAAATATCATTGACCAGCAGGTCTCCATCCTGAACGGTCAAATTCTCAATATTAACAGTCAAATATCCGCCCACAGCCTTCTGATTGCAGACAAGCAGTTGGAACTGGAAAATGCCAACCGGGAGTTGGCGGTTATGCGGAAGCTCTATAAGGAGCGCATCCGCGCTATGGAAGAGGGCGGCACAGTGTCCTACTGGACTGTGCTTTTCGAGGCGGACAGCTTTGCGGATCTTTTGGATCGGCTCAATATGATTCAGGAAATTGCCGCTGCAGATACCACCAGACTGGAAGCGCTGGAAAAGACCTCCCGGGAGGTAGAGACAGCGAAGAGCCTCCTTGCACAGGAGAAGATTACCCTGGACCTTGCCCGGGCAGAGATGGAAACCAAGCAGCTGCAGCTTGCCCAAAAGCAGGAAGAGTCCAGCGCGCTGCTGCTGGAACTTCTCGCCAAGGGTCAGGAGTATGAGGACTTGGTAGAAAAGTCCGAAGAAGCGATGGAAGAGATGCAGGAAGCCTTGGAAGCCATGGAACTGAAGCTGTCTGAGGCGGAAAAGCGGGAGTATGAGGAATGGCTGCGTCAGCAGGAAGCCATTACCGGCACCACCCGGCCTACATACACCAAAAACGGCATTACCTGGGCGCTGCCCTGTGACTATAACCGGGTCAGCTCTCCTTTTGGTTACCGTTTCCACCCGGTTACCGGCAAGTGGAAAGGTCACACCGGCGTGGACCTGACACCGCCCAAGGGCACGCCTTGGAATCAGCAGGTGCCCATTTATGCTACCCGCTCCGGCGTGGTGGTCTATGCGGGCTGGGACAGCGGCGGCGGTGGCAACTATGTGTCCATTGACCATCTGGATAACTACAAGTCCCAGTATATGCACCTCGATAGCTTCGTAGTAAAGAGCGGCGATGCGGTGACCATTGGTCAGCTTATCGGCTATATGGGCGATACAGGCACAAGTACTGCTCGCCATCTGCACTTTACCATCCGGCATTATGAGTATTATGAAAAGAATCCCGGCAAATGGAGTTGGGGCTGGAAGCCGCTGAATCCGGCAGAGTTTATTGATTTCAAATAATGGACCATCGAAGGAATTTGTAGGGGCGATCTGTGATTGCCCGCGGGCGAACGCAGTTCGCCCCTACGAGATATATTCGTCTGCGCAGCAGACACCGTAATTGTCAATTATCAATTGTCAACTGTCAATTCGCAAGGGGGTTAGGAAAGGATGAAAAAGGGAAAGCTGTTTAAAGTAGCATTTTTTGCCCTGATGCTGGCAATTTTGATTTGTGTTACCGGTTGCGTTGACGAAAATGCCCCTATCCGTTCCGGTTTTGATGCCCTCTTTATCTATATGAGCGGCGGCGTGCCGTCTCTGCCCGGTGAAAATCCTGCAAATGCGCCCGGATGGGGAATGCCCTGCAATTATACCTATGTTTCCAGCCGCTATGGCGAGCGGGAAGATCCGGTATACGGCGGCGCGGACAACCATCGCGGTATTGATTTAGCAGCGCCCAGATTTACGCCTATTTGCGCGGTTCGCGACGGCAATGTAGTTTATGCCGGTTGGGATGATTCAGGCGGTGGCAATTACGTATCTATTGAC
>JAZQUL010000017.1:0-4249 GCA_045631285.1 Faecousia sp.
CATGTTGGATACGGAAAAAGCCTGGAAAAGATGCTGTATTTAGGATTCCTGCCCGCATTCCTCTTCCGGCCCTTCGGGCCAGCTTCCCCCCGGGGGAAGGTAAAGTCGGAGGCCAAGCGGGCTTAGGAAGACAAGACCTGATAACAACTCCTTGGCTCACAGAACGACATGGCTACGATCCGACTTCATGTTGGATACGGAAAAAGCCTGGAAAAGATGCTGTATTTAGGATTCCTGCCCGCATTCCTCTTCCGGCCCTTCGGGCCACCTTCCCCCCGGGGGAAGGTATTCGCATCGAAATAACTGCTCGATAAATCGGAATTTAGCTTTCCATCTGCTTGCCCAGGAAGCCGGCAACGGTCTGCGCCAGCTTTTGGTCGCTTTCCTGCATGGGAGAGGCATTCTCGCCCATGAGCAGCAGCACTGCGCCCATCAGGTCACCCTGGCTCAGAATGGGAGCGGCCACACCAAGGTGGTACTTGTCGCTGCTTTCCGATACCCGAAGCAAGGTCTCGCCGGGACGGTAGCGGTAGTTTTTGCGGCTCTCCATCAGCTTTTCCAGCTCCTGGGAGTTGGGCTTGTCCATCAGCTCACGCTTAGGGGCGCCGTGGAGGGCGATGATGGTGTCCCGGTCGCTCACCGCCGCAATGCAGCCGGTGTTGGCGGCGATGGATTCGCAAACGGATGCGGCAAAATCCTGCAGATCCCCCATGGGAGAATACTTGCGGAAGATCACACCCCCGTCCTTCTCGGTATAAATTTCCAGCGGATCGCCTTCACGAATTTTGAGGGTTCTTCTAATTTCTTTGGGAATGACAATACGCCCAAGGTCATCCACTCTTCTGACAATGCCAGTAGCCTTCATAGTATATCTTTCTCCTTTTCTCGTAGGGGCGGGGTCTCCCCGCCCACAGGACGGGAAACCCGTTCCCTACAATAATTTTACAAATTACGCTGTTAGTATCTGTAAAGGAACGCAGATTATACCGCAACCAAAAGAAAAACTCCTCTGCGCCGAACAGAGGAGTTTTAAACAAAAGCACGCAAACATATTACTGTTCAAACAGTACTATATAAGCAATCATATCATATTCGCTTTTGTACGCTGTAATTGTATCAACAGCCACTTGCAACGCCAAATCTTTAGGATATCCATAAACCCCACTTGAAATCAGCGGAAATGCAATCGAAGCAACTCCATTATCTGCCGCAAGCCTTAAAGATTCCCGATAGCAGCTTTCCAGGAGTTCCTTTTCACCCTTATGACCGCCTTTCCACTTGGGTCCAACCGTATGTATAATATATTTACAAGGAAGTTTATAGGCATTTGTCAATTTCGCCTGGCCGACACAACACCCTTTAAGTTTCATACACTCCCAAAAGAGCCCTCTGCCAGCCGCCTTGTGAATGGCTCCGTCCACACCTCCGCCGCCCAAAAGAGTTGTATTGGCCGCATTGACAATGGCATCACATTCTATTTTGGTAATATCTCCGTTTATAATCTGTACTTTCATTTTCCGTTTTTCCTTTTTCGTTTATCTTTTATATCTTTTATACAACTAATTATTAAGACAATATGTACAAGAACCGCAATAACACCAGGAATAAGCAACACTTCTGTACCCATCGTAAATACCATTATTAAAAACAAAATGGCTGGCATAAATTGAATGCAGTTTACAACCAGCTCTGCGCTTTCAATCTCCATCTTTCTAACCGCTTTATAAACCACCCCTCGGTGACTTGGTTTAGCAACATCATAATCTATAATCAATTTTATCAGCCAAATTATCGTAAGAATCGCTTTGTTTTCTAAACAAACAGGAGAAAGCCAAATAATAAAAAAGGAAACAATTTTAGGAGCGAACACTCCAATAACATTCATCGAATCAGCCAACTTTCTTCATATTATTATTGCAATATCACTTAAACTTTCATTTGTTCGTAAATGCTTTGTTTTTATTCTTTCCGACACATTACAATTGTATTATATGACAAATAGGAAATTATTGCAACTTCGTTTTATACCTACCAGCCACACTATGTATCGCCCAGCAAAATCGGTCGATTGGTGCTAATGTTGTCAGCAAGGGGTCGCCTTCTCTAATCTTGAGTGTGCGTCTGTTTTCTTTGGGAATGACAATACGCCCAAGGTCATCGACCCGTCTAACAATTCCTGTAGCTTTCATATATCTTTCTCCTTTTACGATACATTTGACGGGCGGCAGGTTGCCGCCCCTACATTTGAGATGTTGGTGCGTTTTGTAGGGGCGGCTACCAGCCGCCCGTTCTACAATAATTTTACAAATTACGCTGTTAGTATCTGTAAAATGAGATGATTTATACTGGTTTATTTACTTTTTGTTTTATCTATGGTATATTACTATTAAACCACTTATACCGATTCTATCGGTAGCATCCATTTTTAGGGGGTTAAGAATAATGTATACATTTATTGCTACCGTTCATCAGCAAGGTGATATATTTGAGCGCAATTCTCAAATCTCAGTGTTCCAAAAAATCGATGATATTTCCTCTATTATGATTGCGAACATTGAGGATTCTGCTGACCCTATGGATCACCGAGACACAATAATCAATTATGCGGAAGGCACGCTTCGTTTTTCCACAGCCTACGACGGTCCCCTCCAGTGGCATGACATTTTGCCTTTTTCTAATTGCGACATTTCCTTACATATCTTTCATGTCAGAAGGAGTGAAACACTGCAATATCTTTGCGCAGAAAGCGGTTTTTACCCTATCTGTATCGAGCATAATAATAGCGATTTCAAACTTTGTATATATAATTCGTTCCCCACCCTGCAGCAGAACGGGTTGCTACATCCGCTTCTTGCTACGGTCACTAAAACCCAAACATATGCAGACGGGTTCGAATACACAATTCAGGCAAGCGAACTTCCTCCTTCACCGTTGCTTATGGCCATTTTTTCCTTGCCGTTTATTTTGAACTTGTTCATTGATTAATCTTCATCGAAGGATACATCCGGCAACTGTATCTTTTATTATGTGTTTTTCAGCGGAGTGAAAATTCACTCCGCTGTTATTCTATGTATCAGACTATTCATCACCCAGCAGAATCTGTCAATCGGTATCAATGTTGTCAGCAAGGGGTCTCCCTCACGGATTTTGAGCGTTCTTCTGATTTCTTTTGGGAATCACAATACGCCCAAGGTCGTCCACTCTTCTGACAATGCCAGTTGCTTTCATATATCTTTCTCCTTTTACGATACTTTACGGCACTACCGCACCCCGTTGTCATTGCGAGGAGCGTAGCGACGTGGCAATCTCAAGTCGGCAGTTGGTTTTGGAGATTGCCACACCAGTGTGCGCACTGGTTCGCAATGACAGTGGTAGTCGATAGCCCCTACAATAATTTTACAAATTACGCTGTTAGTATCTGTAAAATGAGATGATTTATACCGGTTGCTTTACTTTTCTGTATATCGTTGCTATACTGTTACAAAGAAAACTTGACGGAGGAAGCGTATGAAGGCCTTTGCTGATGTATGTTATTGCGAAGCCCACAAGCAGTTTCTGGACATCTATTTGCCCGAGTGTCAGACATTCCCTGTATTTGTATACTTCCACGGCGGTGGCCTTGAAGAGGGAGATAAAGCGAAGCAGCAGGTGCTGTATAAATATCTTGCCGACCACGGCGTGGCGGTAGTCGCACCCAATTACCGCATGTATCCCTCCGCCCATTATCCCGACTTTCTGGTCGATGGCGCAAAAGCGGTTGCCTGGACGATCGAGAACATCAACACCTACGGCACTGCCACCGAAATATATGTGGGCGGCAGCTCGGCAGGCGGATATATGTCGCAAATGCGTGCTTTGATGATTCGTGGCTTTCTGTCCACGGCATAAAGCCCTTGGACATTGCCGGATATGTACACGACGCAGGTCAGCCTACCTGCCACTTTAACGTGCTGCGTGAACGGGGATTGAATCCCAAACGGATCATCATTGATGAAGCTTCCCCACTTTACCACGTTGATGACAGCCGCAGCTATCCGCCGATGCTGGTCATCGTCTCCGACAACGATATTAAAAATCGCTATGAGCAGACCATGCTGCTTATGTCCACGCTGAAGCATTTCGGTCACACCGAGAATGTAAAGCTGACGGTCATGCAGGGAAAGCATTGTGCCTATGTGCGCGCTGTGGATGAGAACGGCGATAGCGTCTTGGGAAAAATGGTTTTGGAATTGATCGAAAAATGACGGCA
>JAZQUL010000018.1:0-7736 GCA_045631285.1 Faecousia sp.
ACTCCTTGGCTCACAGAACGACATGGCTACGATCCGACTTTTCTCTCCTTCATTCTGGGGTCGCGGGTCAGGAAGCCAGCGGCCTTCAGAGAAGTGCGGTTCTCGGGGTTCAGAGTCAGCAGTGCACGGGAGATGCCGTGACGGATAGCGCCGGCCTGACCGGAAACACCGCCGCCTGCAACAGTGACAACAATGTCAACCTTGCCGATCATGTCGGTGGTGACCAGGGGCTGACGAACGACCAGCTTCAGGGTCTCCAGACCGAAGTAATCGTCGATATCGCGGCCATTGATGATGATGGAACCGGTGCCGTTCTCGTAAACACGAACACGGGCAACGGAGGACTTACGGCGGCCGGTGCCGTAGTTATACTTCTTCTTGCTCTCGTACATAATCGATTACCTCCAAATCAGTCCAGAGTCCATGCAGCGGGCTTCTGTGCTGCGTGGGGATGCTCAGCGCCCTTATACAGGTGCAGACGGTTCAGGCAGTTACGGCCCAGAGTGTTCTTGGGCAGCATGCCCTTGACAGCCAGCTCCATAGCGTAATCGGAACGGTTATCCATCATAACGCGAGCCTTGGTCTCCTTAAGGCCGCCGATCCAACCGGTTACACGGTAGTAGGACTTCTGGTCCAGCTTGTTGCCGGTGAGAACAGCCTTGTCGGTGTTGATGATGATGACACAGTCACCGCAATCAACGTTGGGGGTGAAATCAACTTTGTGCTTGCCGCGGAGCAGGTTGGCAGCGATGACAGCGGTACGGCCCAGGGGCTTGCCGGCTGCGTCGATGACATACCACTTACGCTCGACGGTCTCCTTCTTTGCCAGAGTAGTGGACATTATGCTTTCCTCCAATAGGTTAAAATATTTTGACAAACTTATGTCCTTGCGGTACAATAGCCGCAAACGCTTGATTTTTATACCACATAGAAATAACATTGTCAAGCGAATTTTTGAGAAAATTTATGAAATGCGGGATAAACTCTTAAATGCTCATTATTTCTCTTAAATGCTAATAAATGCTCACTTTCTATTTTTGCAATAAAACGGAGGAAAATGCTGTGCAGAAATTAGTTGGCCTGATGCGCCGCTGCGTAGAGGATTATAAAATGATTCAGCCCGGTGATCGGATTGGTATAGGTGTGTCCGGTGGCAAGGATTCTTTAGCGCTGCTGACCTTAATGGCAGAGTTGCGGCGGCACTGCGGCGTTGACTTTTATCTGGAGGCGGTTACCGTGGATCTCGGCTTCGGAATGGACTTTTCGCCCATTCAAAAGCTCTGCGACGACCTCGCTATCCCGCTGACTGTCGTAAACACCGAAATCTCCAAAATTATCTTCGATTACCGGCAAGAGAAAAACCCTTGCTCCATGTGCGCGAAAATGCGCCGTGGCGCGATTAACCAGGCGCTTTTGGACAGAGGACTTAATAAATTGGCGCTGGGTCACCATTTTGACGATGCGGTGGAGACCTTTGTGATGAATCTTATCTATGAGGGCCGCATCGGCTGCTTCCAGCCGGTAACGGACTTAGACCGTACCGGTATCGTCCAAATCCGGCCTATGCTCTACATCCACGAAAAGACGGTGGAAGCCTTCGCCCAGCGGATGAATCTGCCCATCGTCCAAAACCGCTGCCCTGTGGATAAGCGCACCAAGCGCGAGGAGATCAAGCAGCTTGTCTATGATCTCTCTGCCAAATACCCTGACCTCAAAGAACGCATCTTCGGCGCGATGCAGCGGCTGCCCCTTGCGGAGTGGGAGCCTCAGGGCAGATATAACCGTCCAAAAGATGTATGATATGGAAAACTGTGGGAAAGATACTCCTAAAAATAATGTATCAGGCCGTACCTTGTTGTCATTCCGAGCCAGTTCGCAAACTGGCGTGGGAATCTAAAGAATACCTGTAGATTGCCACACCAGTGACATCGGTCACTGGTTCGCAATGACACCGGTTTGATAACATTGTTAAAGACAAAGGAGGCGTTTCTATGGTAAAAGGCATATCCAAGCAAATCATTGTGGTGGATGCACCGGAGCCAAAGCTCTTCGAGCAGGCCATCTTTATATTAAAGGAGGACACCCCGGGCATTACCGATGAAGCCCTGCTGAAAGAAGCAAAGCACTTACTGCACACAAATCAAACGGAACCAAAGCCGTGGCAAGGCGCAATTTGGGCGCTGTGCGGTGGGCTTTCCGTTGGCATTGTGTGGCTGCTTACTTTGCTTTTGTGACTTGCATAGTGGCTTTTTCTGTGGTATAATGCCCCGAAAAGGGGGCGAAAAGCTATGTTTATCGGAAAGAAAGAAATAGAAAAACCGCTGTTTCTCGGGCCTATGGCCGGTGTAACAGACTGGGCTTTTCGCACTACCTGTGCATCCTTGGGCGCAGATGTGACGGTGACGGAGATGGTATCCTCCCGCGCCCTAGTGTATAAAGATAAAAAAAGCGCTGCCCTTTTGCAAAAAAATAAGGGCAGTATTTGCGGCGCCCAGATTTTCGGCAACGACCCCGCGGTGATGGCTGAAGGCGCCCGTTTGGCACTGGAAATTTCCGGCTGTGACTTTTTGGACATCAATATGGGTTGCCCGATGCCCAAAATCGCAAACAGCGGTGACGGCTGTGGACTGATGCGTACCCCTGAACTGGCAGGAGAGATCGTAAAAGCGGTGGTAAAAGCTGTGGATGTCCCCGTAACCGTAAAATGCCGCCTCGGTTGGGATAAGGGAAGTATCAATGTGCTGGACTTTACTGCCCGGATGGAGGACTGCGGCGCATCGCTGATTACTGTCCACGGACGTACCCGGAGTATGCTCTACACCGGCAAAGCCGACTGGGATATGATTGCCAAAGTAAAAGCCACCCGGTCTGTTCCCGTTATTGCCAACGGTGACGTGGTAGATGGGGAGAGCGCTGTTCGCTGCCTCAAATGGACGGGCGCAGACGGCCTGATGATTGGCAGAGCCACCTTCGGTGACCCTTGGATTTTTGCAGAGGTTAAGGAAGCCTTATCCGGAAATATGGAATACACACGCCCTGTTCTCTCAGAACGGGTGGCGGTGGCGGTGGAGCAATTCCGTCTTGCCCGGGAAGAAAAAGGCGAGCATATTGCCTGCCTGGAAGCCCGGAAGCATTTCGCGTGGTATCTGCGGGGCGTGCCCCACAGCAGCTTCTATAAGGCGCAGATTTCTGCCATTTCTTCTATGGAGGACATTCATCGCATCGCAAAGGACATCTGCCGGGATTTGGCTTAATGCATAAGTAAAATGCACAAATATTTATGATTTATAATTCATAATTTGTAATTTGGAATTTCTTGTTTTTTATTGACAAATATCCGGCTCCGTGGTATGATTTCACAGATAGATACACCCAGAGGAGGAGCAAAGTATGCAGTATAGTATGAGTAAAAAGCAGTACGTTGGATTCCCTGATGGTGGTGTTTTTTCTTCTCCTGCGGTTATGGAATTGCTTTCCAAAAATTCTTCATATGTTGTCTTTCCCGGCTTTTGTGATGTGCATGTGCATTTCCGTGAGCCGGGATTTTCTTATAAAGAAACCATCAAATCCGGCAGCCTTGCCGCTGCCCGCGGCGGCTACACTGCGGTATGCACAATGCCGAACCTAAACCCCGTGCCGGATAGCCGGGAGAACCTGCAAAAACAGCTTTCCATCATCGAGACCGATGCCTGTATCCATGTCTACCCCTACGGCGCCATTACGGTGGGGCAGAAGGGACAGAGACTCTCGGATATGGAAGATATGGCGGCTGATGTCATCGCCTTTTCTGACGATGGCAAGGGCGTTCAGAGCGACGATATGATGCGGCAGGCGATGCTGCGGGCAAAGGCTTTGGGGAAAATGATTGTTGCCCATTGCGAGGTGGAAAGCTTGCTGCGCGGCGGTTATATCCACGACGGCGAATACGCGAAGCTTTACGGCCATAAGGGCATCTGCAGCGAAAGCGAATACGCCCAAATTGCGCGGGATCTGCGGCTTGTGGAAGAGACAGGCGTCGCCTATCATATCTGCCACGTTTCCGCCAAGGAGAGCGTAGAGCTTATCCGGCAGGCGAAGAAGCGGGGCGTCAATGTGACTGCAGAGACAGGCCCCCATTACCTTGTAATGGACGACGGGGATTTGCAGGAAGAGGGAAGATTTAAGATGAATCCTCCCCTCCGCGGCCCGGAAGACAGGCAGGCGTTGGTAGCTGGCATTTTGGATGGCACGATTGATATGCTCGCCACCGACCACGCACCTCATTCCGCAGAGGAAAAGGGAAAAGGTCTAATGGGCAGCAGCTTCGGCATTGTGGGCATCGAGACAGCTTTCCCGGTACTGTATACCTTTTTGGTAAAACCGGGCATTCTGACTATGGAGAGGCTCATCGACTTACTTGCAAATAATCCCCGAAAACGGTTTGGCATCCCGCTGGGGGAGGACTACACCGTATGGGATTTGGAAAAGATAGTGACCGTAGACCCGGAGGCGTTTCTCTCCATGGGCAAAGCCACACCCTTTGCCGGCTGGGAGCTTGCAGGCGAGTGTGTTATGACAGTTTGTGACGGAAAAGTAGTATACAGAAGATAATCAGGAGGAATAGTATGGCAAAACGTACAGACTTAAAGAAAATTCTCATCATTGGCTCCGGCCCTATCGTTATCGGTCAGGCTGCGGAGTTTGACTATGCAGGCACCCAGGCCTGTCTTGCGCTGAAAGAGGAGGGTTATCAGGTTGTTCTCTGCAACTCGAACCCCGCCACCATTATGACCGACACCTCTATTGCGGATAAGGTCTATATGGAGCCTTTGACCCTTGAATATGTGGCAAAAATTCTCCGTTATGAGCGCCCGGATGCCATTCTGCCCGGCATTGGCGGACAGACCGGTTTGAATCTTGCCATCCAACTGGAAAAGAAGGGCGTCCTGAAAGAGTGTAATGTAGAACTCCTCGGCACAAGCAGCGAGTCCATCGAGCGGGCGGAAGACCGTGAGCTGTTTAAAGAACTGTGCCAGTCCATCGGTGAGCCTACCATTCCCTCTGAAATCACCTATGACTTGGAGCAGGCAAAGGAAGCGGCAAAACGAATCGGCTACCCGGTGGTTTTGCGCCCTGCCTTTACCCTGGGCGGTACCGGCGGCGGTTTTGCCAACAATGAGGAAGAACTTGTTGAAATCGGTATCAATGCCTTTAAACTCTCTCCTGTTCATCAGGTGCTCATTGAAAAGTCTGTCAAGGGCTATAAGGAGATCGAGTTTGAGGTTATGCGTGACTCCCAGGACCACGCCATCACCATTTGCGGTATGGAAAACATCGATCCCGTGGGTGTCCATACCGGCGACTCTATCGTGGTTGCGCCTATTATGACCCTTTCCGAGAAGGATCAGAAAATGCTGAATGACAGCGCCATCAAGCTGATTCGGGAACTGAAAATCGAGGGTGGCTGTAATGTTCAGTTTGCGCTGAATCCCACCACCAGTGAATACTACCTCATCGAGGTCAACCCCCGTGTCTCACGCAGCTCCGCATTGGCATCCAAGGCTTCCGGTTATCCCATCGCCCGTGTTACTGCTAAGATTGCTGTGGGTATGTCCCTGGAAGAAATTAAGATTGCCAATACGAACGCTGCCTTTGAGCCGCAGCTTGACTATGTGATTGCAAAGCTGCCCCGTTTCCCCTTTGATAAGTTTACCCACGCATCCAATGCGCTGGGCACTCAAATGAAGGCCACCGGCGAGATTATGGGCATTGGCTCCAATTTGGAGGAGGCGCTCTTAAAGGGTATCCGCTCCTTGGAGATTGGCGTTAATCACATCTATCACGCCAAGTTTGACAATATGACAGACGAAGCGCTGAAGGAATATATCAGCCAGTTCCGCAGTGACAATATCTTTGCTATTGCCGAGCTGCTGGCCCGGGGCGTGACGGTGGAAGAGGTCCACAAGATCACCCAGATTACCCCTTATTTCCTGGAATCTATCTTGAAGATTGTGGAGATGGAGGAGACGCTGAAAGCCAATGCTTTTGACCTTCCAATACTTCGTCAGGCTAAGAAGATGGGCTTCAGCGACAAATATGTGGCAAGAATGTGGAAAACCCAGGAAATGGATGTCTACCGCTTCCGGAAGGAAAACAATCTGTTCCCGGTATTCAAAATGGTCGACACCTGCCATACCGGCGCCTATATTCCGTATTTCTATTCCTCTTACTCCGATGAAAATGCCTCCGTACTGACGGATAAAAAGAAGATTGTAGTGCTGGGCGCAGGTCCTATCCGCATTGGTCAGGGCGTGGAATTTGACTATTCTACCGTCCACGCGGTAATGACCATCAAAAATTCCGGCTACGAGGCCATTATCATCAACAATAACCCGGAGACCGTCTCCACTGACTATACCACAGCCGATAAGCTGTATTTTGAGCCTCTGACGCCGGAAGATGTTATGAACATTATCGAGTTCGAGAAGCCGGAGGGCGTTATCGCCTCTTTGGGCGGTCAGACTGCCATTAATCTGGCGCAGCCCCTGACAGACCTGGGCGTAAAGATTATCGGCACCGACTGCGCGGCTATCGACCGGGCAGAGGATCGGAACGCCTTCGAAAACTTGCTGAACGATTTGGATATCCCCAGAGCCAAGGGTCAGGCGGTGACCAAGATTGAGGATGGCATCCGCGCTGCCGCAGAGATTGGTTATCCTGTACTGGTTCGTCCCAGCTTTGTGTTGGGCGGTCGGGCAATGCAGATCGTTGCCAACGAAAATCAGCTTCGCCACTACCTAAAAACTGCCGTTGAAATCGATGAGGACAAGCCTGTCCTTGTGGATAAGTATATCGAGGGCAGAGAGGTGGAGGTGGATGCCATCTGTGACGGCATCAATGTCTTTGTGCCCGGTATTATGGAGCTGGTAGAGCGTACCGGTGTCCACTCCGGTGACTCCATTTCCGTCTATCCGCCCTTCTCTATTTCTGATAAGGTCAAGGGCACTATTCTGCAATATGCCAAGAAACTTGGTTTGGGCATTGGCATCATCGGACTTTACAATATTCAGTTCATTGTGGATAAGGATGAGAATGTCTATATCATTGAGGTCAATCCCCGTTCCTCCCGGACAGTACCCTTCCTGTCCAAAGCCACCGGCTACTCCCTTGCGGATATTGCCACCGAGGTGATTTTAGGCAAGAGCCTGAAGGAGCAGGGAATCTTCGATATTTACCCCGATGAGAAGAAACGCTGGTATGTAAAAGTGCCTGTATTCTCTTTCAATAAGCTCCGGGGTCTGGATGCCTATCTGTCTCCTGAGATGAAGTCTACCGGTGAAGCCATCGGCTACGACGATAAGCTTAACCGCGCTCTTTATAAGGCGCTCCAGGCTTCCGGCATGCATCTGCAGAATTACGGCACGGTCTTTGCTACCATTGCCGACCGGGATAAGGAAGAGGCGCTGCCGCTGATTCGCCGGTTCTATAATCTGGGCTTTAATATCCAGGCTACCGAGGGTACTGCCCGCTTCCTGAAAGCAAACGGCATCCGTACCCACATCTTAGGCAAAATCAGCGACGGCAGCGAGGAAATCCCTGAGGCGCTCCGTCAGGGTCATATCGCCTACGTTATCAATACCAAGGAACCCGGTTCCGAAGGCTCCGACAGTGACGGTTACGAAATCCGTAAGATTGCCACAGAAAACAATGTGACCATCTTTACAGCGATGGATACCGTTCGTGTCCTTCTGGATGTT
>JAZQUL010000019.1:0-5800 GCA_045631285.1 Faecousia sp.
CCTACAAGCACACACCAACATTTATGGGTGTAGGGGCGGATATCATCCGCCCGCCAAATGTATCGTAAAAGGAGATAGAAATATGAAAGCAACAGGAATTGTCAGAAGAGTTGACGATTTAGGAAGAATTGTGATTCCCAAAGAGATTAGAAGAACCTTGAAAATTAGGGAAGGTGACCCACTTGAGATTTATACCGAAAAAGATGGTGGTGTAATCTTTCGTAAATATTCGCCTATGGGGGAACTGCAGGATTTTGCAGCACAGATTTGCGAGGCAATCGGCGACAACACCGGCTGTATTGCGGCGGTGGCTGACCGGGATGGGATTATTGCGCTGTCCGGCGCGCCTAAGCGGGAGCTGATGGATAAGCCCAATTCCCGGGAACTGGAAAAGCTGATGGAGAGCCGCAAGACTTATCGCTATGCCGGCGGGGAGAGCCGTATTTCTGCCACCGAGGGGACAGATAAGTACCACTTGGGCGTGGCCACCCCTATTTTGTGTCAGGGGGACTTGCTTGGCTGCGTGATGCTTCTGCTGAGCGAGGGAGATGCGCCGCTGCAGGAGTCGGAACAGCGCCTTGCCCAGACGGTAGCAGGCTTTTTGGGCAAGCAGATGGAAAGCTAAAAGGAGGGTGCCGGGCACCCTCCTTATTTTCTTTGAAAGCGGGTTTGTATGGCTTTGATGCCGTTATCCAAAATTTCGTCTGCCTTATCGCCCAAAATGTTGCGGAGATAGACTTCCTCGGACTGACTGCCGTGGGGGACGCTCCAGGCACCCGCATCGGTGCCGGGGGCAAGGAGACCGCCCATAGCTGCAAATTCTACGCAGTTTTCCGTGGCACTCTCAAAAATTTTGATTACATCTCCCTCTGAAAACCGACCTGTACCACGGAGATTACCGATGGTGGAGAGCGTGGGCACCCAAACGGTGCGGTTTTCGACCATTGCCTGCAAGGCATCCCGGTCTAAGTAGGCGCCGTGCTCAATACTGTCCGCTCCAAAAGTGGCGGCAGCTTCAGCAGTCCGTGCACCATTACAGTGAGCCATTACAGCAAAACCCTCCCCGTGGGCAATATGTATTAATTCCCGAATTTCTGCTGCGGGGAGACCGTCTTCGGTCAGCACACCAAACCGGTTAAAGTCCATAAGTCCAGAAATCATAATTTTGATAAAGTCGCAGCCCTCTGCGCCCAGCCTTTGGACAAGGGCGGTGTACTGCTTAAAGTCTTCATAGGTTTCCCCGATAAAAGCACCGTAATGTCCCTTTTTGCAAAGAGGGGAGAGGGGCGTGCGATAGGTGATACCGTATTCTTTTGCAATTTCACGGGCAGCTTTGCCCACGCCCCAGCGGTCACCACCGTCCCGGAGATAGGTATAGCCCTCGTCTTTATAGATTTGAAGCGCCTTGCGGATAAAACCCTCATCGGGAGAAACCCTGTGCCGGGCGATAGCCGCCTTCCAGTCCACACCGTCCAGGACCATATGGATATGACAGTCACTTTTCACCAGCGACACCTCCATTCTTGTCATTAGTATAGCAAAATACTGTAAATTGTCAAATGGGAAGGATTACAGTTGCTTTTTTTGGCGACTTCCGTTATAATATATCGGAAAACTGTACAAAGAGGAATCGTTATGGCAGCAAATACACTTGATAACAATAAAATGCGAACGATGCCGGTAGGAAAGCTCCTTTTCAATATGGCGCTTCCGCTGGCAATTTCTATGTTGGTGCAGGCGCTTTACAATGTGGTGGACAGCATCTATGTCTCCCGCATTTCCGAAAGCGCAGTTACGGCCCTTTCTTTGGCGTTTCCCATCCAGCACTTAGTTATCGGTTTTGCCACCGGTATCGGCGTGGGTATGAACAGCCTGCTCAGTAAATCCTTAGGCGAAAACAATCGGGAGCGTGTCAATCAGGCGGCAGGCAACGGCATTTTCCTGATGCTGATTGCAGTGGCACTGTTTACGGCCTTTGGCTTCGTTGGTGCTCGGCCTTTCTTTGCGGTGCAGTCCTCTGTGGAGGAGACGGTCAAGGGTGGCGGAGACTATCTGACCATCTGCTGCATTTTTTGCTTGGGCATCTTTGTGGAGGTGCTGGGTGAGCGGATGCTGCAAGCTTCCGGTCGGACCATTTTTACCCTCTTTACCCAAGGTACCGGCGCTGTTGTTAACATTATTTTAGACCCGGTCTTTATTTTCGGTGTGCCGGCTTTGGGCATTCCTGCCCTCGGTATGGCAGGCGCTGCCATTGCAACGGTCATCGGCCAGTGGATTGCCGCAATCCTAGCAATCATTTTCAACTTGACCAAGAACCCCGATGTCCAGTTCAGTTTGAAAATGATTCGCCCCAATCTCAAGGTGCTGAGCAAAATCTTGTCTGTGGGCATTCCTTCTATCATTATGATGGCAATCGGTTCGGTAATGACCTTCTCTATGAACGGCATTTTTCAAGGCTTCAAGGACTATGGGGAAACGGCAACCGGTGTGTTCGGTGTGTATTTTAAGCTCCAAAGCTTTGTTATTATGCCGGTGCTTGGTATTAACAATGCTTCTGTTTCTATCGTCGCTTATAACTACGGCGCTAGACTTCCTGAGCGAATCACTAAAAACCTAAAATGCGCCTTGACAGCTGCGCTGTGCTTTATGTTTGCGGGACTTGCTCTTTTCCAGCTGGCACCTACACTGCTTTTGGGCCTTTTCGAACCTACTGAGGAATTTCTGCGGCTCGGTATCAGCGCGCTCCAAATCGTCTCTCTTAGCTTTCCCTTTGCGGCAGTGAGCATTGCACTGAGCGCCAGCTTCCAGGCGATGGGTGTGGGTATTTACTCCAGCATAAACTCCCTCTGCCGTCAGCTCATCGTGTTGGTGCCGGTAGCATATTTACTGAGTCTTAGCGGAGATGTCCATCTTGTATGGTGGGCCTTTGCCATTGCGGAGATTGTCAGTATGATCATTACATTGTTCCTTTTTGGTAGAATTTACCGCAATAAGATTAAACCCCTTTACGAGCAGCAAAAAGCTGTGCTATAATAAATAACTACGACAAAAAAGGAGGAAATGCTTATGTATATGGATGAAGTGAAAATTAGCAGCAGCCACGTGCATAAGCTGCTGTCTGCCGCCAGTGGCGATGCGACCCTTCTTTACTTATACATTGCTGCCGGAAATGCGCCCGAGGATGGGGAAAAGGTTCTGAATTTGGGCAGCACCCGGTACGCCTGCGCGGCGGCAACGCTCCGGCAGCTTGGACTTTGGCCGGAAAAAAAGAATACGCCCATCTTCTCCGGAGAAAAACCCCATTATTCAGAAAAAGATGTGCTGATAGCAATGGAGCAAAGCGGTGACTTTAAGGCGTTGTACGGCGAGGTCCAACGGCTGATGGGCCGCACACTCAGTACTGAGGAACTGAAAATTTTGCTGGGTATTACCAATTATTTGGGTATGCCGATGGAGGTTGTCTCCGTGCTGTTTTGCTACTGCAAGGACCGCGCCCGGCAAAAGAATCTCCGCACACCTTCTTTGCGGTCTATCGAAAAAGAGGCCTATGCCTGGGCAGAGCAGGGGATTGACACGCTGGAGGAGGCGGCTGCCTATATCCAGCGGCAGAATTTCCGCCAAAGTAAAATCGGTGAGATTATGAATGCGCTCCAGATTTATGGCCGCAAGCTGACCCCGGGTGAAGCAAAATACGCCCAGCAGTGGGTGGATTGGGGCTTCCAAGTAGATGTAATTGAAATGGCGTACGAGCGTACCTGTATCAATACCGGCGGCCTTAGTTGGAGCTATATGAACCGGATACTGACCCGCTGGCACGAAAACGGGCTGATGCGTCCGGAGCAAATCAAGGGCAAAGAACGAAAGCCCGCGCCCAAGGGCGCAAAAGGAGAGCTGGCGGAGGAAGATTACGCAGCGATCCGCAGACTTTTACAGGAGGACTAACAAATGGCATACAGTAAGGACGTAATGCGAAGAGCAAAAGCACGGCTGGATGCTATGCGTACAGACCGGCAATCTTTGCAGGAGCAGCGTTTACATAGCGCCTACGCACAATTGCCCCGTTTGCAGGAGATTGATATGCGTTTGCGGCAGACGATGGCGGAAGCTGCCCGGGCAGCATTCCTGCAAAATGAAAATGCCCACACCCTAATGGAAAAAGCCCGTCAGGAAAATCAGGCGTTGCAAAAGGAACGGGAGGCCCTGCTGGCTGCTAATTTCCCGGAAAACTATCTGCTGGAAGGTCCTGTTTGCGAGAAATGCGGCGGCCTTGGCTATATCGGTACGGAAATGTGCCAGTGTCTCGGGTCCCTTTGCCGGGAGGAACAGCGGAAAATGCTGACGCTCCTTGCCTGCGGTACGGCATCCTTCCGGGATTTCCGTCTGGATTACTATCCCGATGCCATAGACCCTAAAACGGATGCAAGCCCCCGCCAGGTGATGGCGCGGACTTACGACTACTGCCGGAAATATGCAGAAAATTTTGCGGCGGACAGCGGCAGCCTCCTGTTTGTGGGCGGCACGGGATTGGGAAAGACGATGCTGTCTGCCTGTATTGCTACTGAGGTTACGGAAAAGGGCTATGCGGTGTCCTATGAGAGCGCAGGCCATCTGTTTTCCAAGCTGGAAAAGAACTACTTTAACCATACCGATGAGACTGCGGCGGCGGTGGCAGAAATCGAAAACGCTGATCTTCTCATCATTGACGACTTGGGTACGGAAATGGCAGGTAATTTCGTTACCGCCGCCCTGTACAGTCTCATTAACGACCGGATACTCTCCGGTAAACCTACCATTATTTCTACTAATATGAATGCCCAAGAGATTGCTGATCGTTATTCACCTCAAATCGCTTCCCGCCTGCGGGGGAACTTCCGTCAGCTGACCTTTGTGGGCAAGGACATTCGGCTGTTAAGAAGATGAAAATAGGTATTTTATTTGATTTGGACGGCACACTACTCGATACCATTGGAGATTTGCATACCGCGGTCAATTATGCGCTCTCCCAGTTTGGCTATCCCACCCGTGAAAAGGCAGAGATTCGCGCCTTTTTGGGAAATGGTATGAGAAATCTTGTCAAACGTTCTATGCCTGAAGGTGTGACAGAGAGGGATGTGGATGCTGTTCTTGCTGTATATCAGCCCTATTATGACAATCATAATCTGATTCTCACTCGCCCTTATGAGGGAATTTTGCCGGCGCTGGCTATGCTGGGGGAGAAGTATCCCATCGGTGTGGTCTCCAATAAGCAGGACACGGCAGTAAAGCCTATGTGCGCGCGGTTTTTTGGACCTAATCTGTACGCCCTTGGCGAAGTGCCCGGTTGCCCCCGAAAGCCCGCGCCGGATATGCTCTATAAGGCGATGGCTGCCCTTGGAGTGGACAAAGCGGTATATGTGGGTGACAGCGAGGTGGATTATAAGGTGGCAGAGAATGCAGGACTGCCTTGCTTACTCGTCACTTGGGGTTTCCGGGATAAGGAACAGCTGGAGCTTGCGGGCGGTAAGAATTTCTGCGACGACCCCAAACAGCTGCCTAAAGCCTTGGATGAATTGATTTGTGCGGCCCTTTGCTGAAAATAGAACAGATTTCGGCTTGACGGCAAAGCGCATCTGTGATAGTATTAGTTTTGCCGCCGGTATGGTGGAACAGGTAGACACAAGGGACTTAAAATCCCTCGGAGTAAAATCCGTACCGGTTCGATTCCGGTTACCGGCACCAAAAAGAGAGCAAAGTCGGAGGCCAAGCGGTCTTAGGAAGACAAGACCTGATAACAACTCCTTGGCTCACAGAACGACATGGC
>JAZQUL010000020.1:0-3148 GCA_045631285.1 Faecousia sp.
ACTGGCAAGACGGGAGGATATGGCGTTCCGAGCAATATTGTGGTTTGCGGCTTGATGTGCCTCGTCGGACAGTTCCACACCGGTAACGGTGCAGTCTTGCCGCTTGGCGCATAGCAAAAGTCCCAAAGTGCCGCATCCGGAGCCTAAATCCAAAACCCGGGCATTTTTTGGCAGCTTTGCAAAATGAGCAAGGGCTATAGAGTCCGTACTAAGGGGAAAGCTGTCCGGGCAGAGCTCCAAAGTAAAGCCGTTGTGCAGATGTTCCATAAAACCTCCATAAAATCTCTATAAAGAGAAAAATCAGCCTGTGCACCGTAACCGGCAGCACAGGCTGAATGCAAAGTCGGAGAATCAGCCTTCCTCGATTGCTTCTACGGGGCAGTTGTCAGCGCAAGAACCGCAATCGACACAGATGTCGGGGTTGATTACGTACTTGTCTTCGCCCTCAGCGATAGCCTCTACGGGGCAGTTGTCAGCGCAAGAGCCACAGCTAACGCAAGCGTCAGTAATTTTGTAAGCCATAGTATTCCCTCCAATTTATTTGTGTTATGTTGCGTTTGCCTAAACGCAAGACTATTCTAGCACGGATTTTTGAAAATGCAACCGCTTTTTTAGCCCAATGAATATTTTTTCGCCCATTTGGGAAAAATTTCCCGGGAAAAGGGGGCGATGGGGGATGCAGTATGGCGCTGATGCCCAGAAGATTCTGCAAATTGCGGCAGAAAAAGCCAGAGGTCTGGGGCATAGTTATGTAGGAAGCGCCCATTTGCTGCTGGCGCTGGCACAGTCGGACGGATTTGCCGGACGGATACTTCGCAGCGCTGGGGTGGAAGAAGAGACCCTTTGGTGTATGGCAGTGGTTTTATACGGCCGTGGCACGCCGGGACTTCCGTTGCCCCAAGGGTTCTCTTTGCAAGCGCGGCGCGTACTGCGAAATGCAGCCGGGGAGGCAAAGCGGCTTGGACAGCGCCAAATTGGAGGGACTCATATTTTCTTGTCCCTTCTTCGGGAGGAACAGTCTGAGGCACGTGCGCTGCTGATTCTCAGCAGCGTAGATACGGAGTATTTATTTTCCAGAGCGGTGGACAGCCTGTTTCTGGAAAGAGAACCGGATGTGAAACGGAAAAAGGAGGCGGTTACAACGAAGCTACTCGAACAATTCAGTGAGGATTTAATCAGCAAGGTGGCCAATATGGATCCGGTGATCGGCAGAGAGCGGGAGCTGGATATGGTGGTAGGAATTCTAAGCCGGAAGAACAAGAATAACCCGGCGCTGATTGGTGAGCCGGGCGTGGGCAAAACGGCCATTGCCGAGGGACTTGCCCAACGAATGGCGGCAGGCAATGTGCCGCCCCAACTGAAAAACAAGCGGCTCATCAGCCTGAATATGGCAAATTTGGTTGCCGGCACGAAATACCGAGGCGAATTTGAGGAACGGCTTCGGGATGTGCTGGCGGAGATTCGACGCAGCGGTGATGTGATCCTTTTTGTGGACGAGATGCACACCATCGTAGGCGCAGGCGCAGCAGAGGGTGCTATCGATGCAGCAAATATCCTGAAGCCCGCCCTCGGTAGGGGAGAACTGCAAATGCTGGGCGCTACCACCCGGGAAGAATACCGGAAATTCATCGAAAAAGACCCGGCGCTGGAACGGCGCTTTCGTCCGGTTTTGGTGGAAGAACCGTCGGAGGAAGCCACAATGTCTATTCTGCGTGCGCTGAAACCGGGCCTTGAGCAGCATCACGGATTAAAGGTGACTGAGGAAGCCCTCACGGAGGCGGTGCGCCTGTCTCAGCGGTATTTGCCGGATCTGTATCTTCCCGATAAGGCAATCGATCTTTTGGATGAGGGCGCGGCCTATGCCCGTATGGAGGAAATGCGAAGCGGTAAAAACGGTATCCGCCGTCGGGAACTGGAACAGGAGTTATATGAAGCGGTGCGGGACAGCCGCTATGAAAAGGCAGCGCAGCTGCGGGATAAGATGCAGCGTCTTGCGGCAAGGCCTGCGGAAACCCACCGTCCAAGGGCGGTTGTTGCTGGGGATGTTGCCTGGGCCGTATCCGCCCGCACCGGGATTCCGGTAGGACGGCTGACCGCAGATGAAAAGGAACGGCTGCTGAATTTGGAAGCCATTTTATCAGCCGGCGTAATGGGACAAGACCGGGCGGTAGCGCAAGTGGCGGAAACGGTGCGGCGTGGCCTTTCCGGGCTAAGGGATGGCAGCCGCCCGGTGGCAAGTATGCTTTTTTGCGGCCCGACTGGTGTAGGTAAAACAGAACTTTGCAGAACACTTGCCAAGGAATTGTACGGGAGTAAGGAATCCTTTATTCGGCTGGATATGAGCGAATATATGGAAAAACAGTCCGTTGCCCGGCTGATTGGCGCGCCTCCCGGCTATGTAGGCTATGAGGAAGGCGGCAAGCTGACTGAAGCGGTGCGCCGCAGACCTTACTGCTTGGTACTGCTGGACGAGCTGGAAAAAGCCCATCCTGATGTGGCAGGCATATTGCTGCAAGTTATGGAGGAGGGAGAACTGACTGACTCCACCGGGCGACGGGTCAGCTTCAAAAATACCATTGTTGTAATGACCTCCAATTTGGGTGGTGAGCAGAAGAGCGACGGTCTTGGCTTTCAACCGGCAGGGAAGGAAAAACAGACACAGGCGGCGCTTCGTCAGCACTTTACACCGGAATTTTTGGGTCGGCTGGATAGCGTTGTTTGCTTTGACCCTCTTGATATTGCTGCGATGGAGCGTATTGCGGAGAAATGCTTACGGCAATTAGCGGCCCGTGCAGCGGAGAACGGGGTGCAGCTTAGCTTACCTGAGGAACTGCCGTGTGTGCTTTGTAAAGAGACAAAAAACCAGGATGGGGCGAGACAAATACGCCGCTCGGTGCAAGAAAAAGTGGAGGGACCATTGGCGGCCTATCTGCTTCGCTGCGGGAAGAAGCCTGCCAAAGTTTGGGGTAAATTGTTAGATGGAAGCCTCTCTTTCCGCAGTTAAATGCAAAAAAGGAGAAATACCGGATATTTTATATAGAACAACCGTTCGAAAACCATAAAAAACCGGTAATTTCTCCACTTTTTTTGAAAAAAACTGAAGAAAATGATTGATTTTTTGATTTTGATACGTTATACTGTCGGTAAA
>JAZQUL010000021.1:0-10942 GCA_045631285.1 Faecousia sp.
ATACATTGTAAAGCGGGGCGTCGAGGGCGCCGCCCCCTACAAACAGTTTTGTTTCGTCCTTTTGCATTTTCATAAGGAGGTTTTTCTATGGTACACCTTTCCTTTTTGACCGGTATCTTTGATAGCGGCAATTTGATTCGATTTCTGCTTTTGGCTGTTATTCTCACCGTCGGCTCTGCTATTTTGGGCGGTGTGGGACGGCTTGTATTCGGCAAACGTTCCCTTCTTGGCACTTCTGTTTCCTCATCCATCGCCATCGTCTTTCTCTACGCCCTGACGGCTGTGCTGCTGTCCTTGGGCGCAAAATACGCCCGGTTTACCGCCCCGCTGCCCTTTGTAACGATGGAGGGCGACGTGCTGACCTTTTTCTCCTTTGCCGCCAGCGATAAGTCCGCCATTTCCGTGCAGCTTCTCAATATGGTGATCCTTGCCTTTGTGGTGAATTTGGCTGACCGCTTCCTGCCCCGGGGAAAGAATGTCCTTTCCTGGCTGTTTTTCCGGGTAATGACCGTCTGTATGGGTCTCATCGCCCATCTGCTGGTGACCATTCTGCTGGGCAGTCTTGTGCCTGAAGGCATTGCCCAGTACGCGTCTACCATTTTGCTCATCCTTTTGGGCGTAATGGTGCTGACCGGCGCGCTGAAGTTTATCGTTGGCATTGCGCTGGGCGCAGTCAATCCCATCATTGGCGCGCTGTATACCTTCTTTTTTGCGAGTATCGTCGGCAAGCAGCTCACCCGCAGCGCCCTGACCACCGCTATTCTCACCCTGCTGGTTTTCGGGCTTGAGAAGCTGGGTATCGCTGCGATTGGCATAGACCTCGCCAGTCTGCTTCTCTACATCCCCTATGGCGCAGGTCTTTTGGGACTTTGGTATCTTTGTAACAAATTTTTTTGACAAATTTATAGAAATTTCTATTTTACAAATGCCCATATGTGTAGTATAATACTCCCGGCAAATTCCCTACACTTATTTTGATTGGATGTGTTATTATGAGCCGGACGTTTGGTACTGTTTCTATCGGTCTGCGCGCCCCCATTATCCGCGAGGGCGATGACCTTTCGCAGATCGTCACCGCTACCGTACGCAGCGCTATGGAAAATGACGGTCTGAAACCCCGGGACCGGGACATCGTTGCTATGACCGAGGCCATTGTGGCCCGCGCTCAAGGCAACTATGTTACCACCGAGCAGATTGCAAAGGATGTACGGGCGAAATTGGGCGGCGAGACCATCGGTCTTATCTTCCCTATTCTCAGCCGTAATCGCTTCTCCGTGTGCCTGCGGGGCATCGCCAAGGGCTGTAAGAAGATTGTGCTGATGCTCTCCTATCCCTCCGACGAGGTGGGCAACCACCTGATTGACCCGGATATTCTGGACGAAAAAGGCGTTGACCCCTACCGGGATGTGCTGACAGAAAGTAAATATCGGGAGCTGTTCGGTATCGTCAAGCACCCCTTTACCGGCGTTGACTATGTGGAGTACTACAGCGACCTGATTCGCGCTTGCGGCGCAGAGGTGGAGGTCATTTTCGCCAACGACCCCCGGGCGGTTCTCTCCTACACCAAAACGGTTCTAAATTGCGATATTCACACCCGCGCGCGGACAAAGCGGCTGCTTCTTGCCGCCGGTGCAGAGTGTGTGTACGGTTTGGATGAAATTATGACCGCTCCCGTGGATGGCAGCGGCTACAACGAAAAGTACGGTCTCCTTGGCTCTAATAAGGCCACCGACGATACTGTGAAGCTGTTCCCCCAGGCCTGTCAGGACTTAGTGGAGGATATTCAGGCAAGGCTTTTGGAGCTGACCGGCAAGCACATCGAGGTAATGGTCTACGGCGATGGTGCCTTTAAAGACCCTGTGGGCAAGATTTGGGAGCTGGCTGACCCGGTGGTCTCCCCGGCTTATACCCCCGGTCTGGAGGGTACGCCCAACGAGCTGAAGCTGAAATACTTGGCAGACAACGACTTTGCAGGACTTTCCGGCAAGGCGCTGCAGGATGCCATCAAGGCGAAAATTCAGGCAAAGGACGGCTCTTCCTTAGTGGGCAATATGGCCTCCCAAGGCACGACCCCCCGTCGGCTCACCGACCTTATCGGCTCTTTGTGCGACCTGACCTCCGGCTCCGGCGACAAGGGCACGCCCATTGTCTATATTCAGGGTTATTTCGATAACTATACGACCGAATAAAAAAGGACGGCAAGCTTCGGCTTGCCGTCTTTTTGTATAAAGAAAGCGCCTCCCAGGTGGGAAGCGCATTCTTTTGGCGGAGAGTTAGGGATTCGAACCCTAGGTTCCTTTCGGAATCACTAGTTTTCAAGACTAGCTCCTTAAACCGCTCGGACAACTCTCCATATGGGCAAACTATACCATTTTACAGTGGAAATGTCAAGAGGAAACGGGCAGCCTTTGGCTGCCCGTGCATTTATCATTTGTAATTGTGAATTATTTGGCGTAATACTGTCCGGGGGCGGTGCCGGCAGGGAACGTATGCGTCGCCAGAGTGTCACCGTTGGCATTGCACACCGTGTAGCTGCCGCCGGCGGTGAAAGTGCCGTAGAACCAGGCGTTGCCACTACTATCGGTGGTAACAGAGATATATGCGCTGGTGAGGTTACCATCGCTGCCTGCGGGCGTGAACCCGTACAGCTCAATATCCACCAACGTATTGGGGGCGGTCTTTACGGAAAATACGCTGTAAGCCCGAACCGCAGAGGTGAAATCCACCGCCAGCAGGTTATCTGTATCGATGGTACAGGCGGCCAGCAGGTACTCCCCTGCCCCTGCCATAGCACCGGGCTTGGGAATCAATGTTCCGTCCTCAGAGAGGGTGTAGCCGGGGGCAAACCAGGCGCTTGCCTTAACTGTCTCGTCAGTGGCCCAGAAGGCATCCCCGTTTACCAGCCAAGTACCGTCTGCGTCGTATGTAGCAGTCACATACTGGATGCCGAACAGTTCCGATTCCACGCTTAGCAGCAGTTCATCGCCTACCCGCCAGCCGGTAACGGTCTGGGCGTCCGGAAGCCGCCCGATACGCAGGGTATTGTGGTGGGCCTGACGGATGCCACAGGCGCAGAAGCCGTCGAAAAATTCGTGACCGACCATATCCTCAATGACCACGCCGCAGCAGGGATAGCTGCCGGTATGGAGAATATCATCGAAGGTGTATTCAGGGGCTTTGTCGTGATTCTCCGGGTCCATTTCCCCGTGGGGCGTACCGCAATGGACGCAAAGGGCGGGAGAACAGCAGGTCGCGATGCCGCCTTCGTGATTTTCCCGGGCGGGAATCATCACCGTGGGGCAGAATTTACAGGTGGTGGCTTCGGTGCAGTCTGTGACCTCTTCGGCTGTATGGTGGCTTTGGGCTTCCTGCAAAACCTCACCGCAGCGGGTGCATTTGCTCTCTGTCAGGCAGGTGCCGTCGTCTGCATTGGGACGGTGACCCAGCTTGGTAAGAAACGTATCAAACACGGAGATTTCCTGCTGTCCCTCGGCGTCTGCAAAGACGCGGCTGCAGCTGACGCAGGTCCAGTACTCCTTATGGCCGTCGGTGACACAGTCGGGGGCTTTGGCCTCGGTTTTCACAAGCTCGTGGTTTTCGCCGCCACAGCCGGACAACAAAAGGATTGCCAGCAGAAAGGTGACGATAGACAAGTATTTTTTCATCATTTTGCCTCCTTTGGGGGAATTATTCTTAAAAAGGCGATATTTGCCGATTGTTCAGTTTTATTATAGAACATAGGCCAGAGGATGTCAATTGATAATTATCAACTATCAACTATCAATTTTCTATTTGCCTATTTCTGGCATATATGCTATAATGAAAGATGAACAACATTCCCATTTTAAGGAGGATACATATATGGATTACAAGAAGCTGCAAAATGGCAGCGATATTCGGGGCGTTGCTCTGGAGGGTATCGAAGGACAGCACGTCAATCTGACCGAAGAAGTGACCCGGAACATCGCCCGGGGCTTTGCCCTTTGGCTTATGAAAAAAATCGGAAAAAATGACCTGCGGGTTGCGGTGGGCCGGGATTCCCGGCTGTCCGGCCCTCAGCTTTCCGGCTGGCTCTGCGAGGAGCTTGCAAAATCCGGTCTTAACGTCACCGATTTCGGTATGGCAAGCACCCCGGCTATGTTTATGGCCACCGTCACCGAGGGCTACCGCTTTGACGGCACGGTGATGATTACCGCCAGCCATCTGCCCTTTAACCGTAACGGCTTTAAGTTCTTTACAAAAGACGGTGGCTTGGAGAGCGCCAATATTAAGGAAATTCTCGCCTATGCCGAGAGCGATGAACAGACAAATCTTCCTGCCGGCGTGGTCACCGAGGGCGCGTTTATGGACACCTACGCCGCCATTCTTGCGGACAAAATCCGCGCCGCCACAGGGGAAGAAAAGCCCCTTCAGGGCTTCCGCATTGTGGTGGATGCAGGCAACGGCGCCGGCGGCTTCTATGCAAGCAAAGTCCTTGCGCCTCTGGGCGCAAACACCGAGGGCAGCCGCTACTTAGACCCCGACGGCAGCTTCCCCAACCATATCCCCAACCCCGAGGATAAGGAAGCGATGGCGAGCATTATGGAGGCGGTACGGGAGACGGGCGCCGACCTTGGCATCATCTTTGACACCGACGTAGACCGGGCAGGCGCTGTTCTGTCTGACGGCAGCGAATTAAACCGCAACCGCATTATCGCTATGCTTTCCGCCATCCTGCTGCGGGAGCATCCCGGCACCACCATCGTTACCGACTCCATCACCTCCACCGGTCTTGGCGAATTTATCGCCGAAAAGGGCGGTGTGCACCATCGCTTCAAACGGGGCTACCGCAACGTCATCAACGAGTCCATCCGCCTAAATAACGCAGGTCAGGACAGCCAATTGGCCATCGAGACCTCCGGTCACGGTGCATTTAAGGAAAATTACTTCCTGGACGATGGCGCGTACATCGTTACCAAGCTCCTCATCGAGCTTGCCCGTGGCAAGAAGGCAGGCTACACGCTGGAGTCTCTCATCGAGACCTTGGCAGAGCCGAAGGAAAGTGTAGAGTTCCGTATGAACATCCTATTGGAGGATTTTAAGGCTTATGGTCAAAGCGTCATTGACGCGCTTACCGCCTATGCCGCTTCTCAGCCCGGCTGGAGCGTTGCGCCCAGTAACTACGAGGGCATCCGGGTAAATCTGGACGAAAACCACGGGGGTGGCTGGTTCTTGCTGCGCCTTAGTCTGCACGACCCTCTGCTGCCGCTGAACATCGAGAGCAATTCCGAGGGCGGCGCGAAGATTATCGCCGCCGAGCTTGCCCAATTTATCGAAAAGTGCGACAAGCTGGATGCCACAAAGTTCCTTGCATTTGCGAAATAATCAGAATAAAACCGGCACATCGAGTGCCGGTTTTATTTCGGGTCGTCGAGACGCCGACCCCTACAAAGCCTCCCCTGAGAGGGGAGCCTTTTTATTCGCCACCTACATTTTTAACTGCACAATTTACGAAAGCTGTTCTTTCCCGCTAAGCCGTCGGGGGCAAGGGCGGTCTTCTTCTGGAAGGCAACGAGGGCATTTTCGGTTTTACTGCCGAAGATGCCGTCGGCGGTGAGCTTGTAGCCGGCGCACAGCAGCAGCATTTGCAGCAGCCGTACCGTCTCTCCCGCGCAGCCTTTGCCCACCACATTTCTGTTTGCCGCCCGCTCCGTAATGGGGCCGAAAATGCCGTCCGGGTCGATTTTCCACTCTGCTTGCAACGCCGCAAGCAGGGCTTTTTTTGTCTTTTTCCCCCCAATGCCGTCCACGGTGAGTTTTGCGCCATAGTTGAAATTTAAGTAAGACTGCACCTTTTTCACCGTATCGGTTTTACCGCTGCAGCTTTCATAATCCGGCAGACAGTAGCCCAGGATATTCTTGCTGTTTTTCGTGACCTGACGGCGGCCCACACCGTCCTGATAGTTGCCCTCGATAACGGTCAGCCTGCCGTTTTCCACCTTTTCTATGATGCCGATGTGGTCACCGCGCCCGTCACCGCCCCAGTCATAGACCACAAGCTCGCCTACTTTCGGGGTGTGGTTTTTGGGGGTGCGGAAGCGGTTTTCCTTTTTGTAGAGGGCGACCATATCCCCCACGCCGCACTCCGGCAGCAGAATATGGGAAATGCCCAATTTTACGCCTATGGCAGACACAAAGGCCGCGCACCAGGCATCGGTGTATTTTACCCCATAGCCCCGGGGCAAGGGCTTTTGGCTGTTATAGAGGTCGATGATTTTCCTGTGGCTGCCGTCCTTTTCCTTGCAGCCGATGTAGGAAGCCGCGGCAGATACCGCCGCTTTCCGAATGTCACACATCTTTTTCCTCCTTGGGCAGGTCTTTTTCCTCCACCTCCTGCCAAAAGGTCAGGTCGGCATTTTGGGGAAGTACCACGGTCTTGCCGTAGGTATTGCCGTTACATAAGTACTTGCCATCCTCCGCGGTGAGGATGATTTGGGTCAGGGTTTCTTGTTTCATAGAGTTCCTCCTTTGAATATTGTGCGATAATGCCGTAGGGGCAACCATCGGTCGTCCGCCCAAGCCTCCCCTGTAGGGGAGGTGTCGACCTAACAGGTCGACGGAGGGGTTATAATCTTTCCATTCCGTCAACCCCTCAGTCAAAAATCAAAGATTTTTGCCAGCTCCCCTGTGAGGGGAGCCTTTTCCGTCCCTATAATTTCTTTCGCTGGTGCGTTCATTCAGCATTCTGCATTCTAATACACCAGCGTCCAGTTTTTGGCGGTGATGGCGGCTTTCTGCACGTCGGTCAGCTTATTGCCAACGTCTGCGTGCAATGTGAGGGTCTGGGATGACTCCCCGGTCAGGTCCTTCAGGACGTTAATAAGGGATTGCACCGATTGATTTGTAAGCTTGGGACTATCCTGGAAGGCGATATTTGCCTTAATGACACTATCCTGCGTAAAGTTGATTTCTTCCAGGGCATAGCACTCCGAAAACCAGCTATGAAACGTGCGGACTTTTTCCGTCACCTTAATGGATGGGATTGTTTTTAATAAGACAGCGTTTGCAAATACAGACGTGCAGTACTGATTTTCCGCATCAATGGTAATGGGTACCTTCGTAGTTGTTATGCGGTTGTTAAACATAAACATAGATACCGCATTGGAGATTGACCGAATTTCATATTTGGGATTATATACCTCATCACTCCAGGCGCCGCCGGCAAAAGCATAGCTATAATTAAAGGCAACGCCCTTTTTCTGGTAGGCATCCCAAAAAGTATCGTAATGACTGTCCCCGCCCTGGGCGGTGATGACGATGTTCTTTTCGTGCCGTTTGCCGGCAGTCAGCAGCCGTTTCGTACCGCTGACAGAAATGTGTAAATCACTCATACATCCTCCATTTCCCCGTTATAGATCGGCAGGTTTTCAAGGGCGTACACACGCTCCTCCAGCGACGGAACAATCGCTTCAAAATCCGCAATACAGCTTTGGGCAATTTCCTCTAACTGTGCAGCTTTTTCCGCTACGGCATCTACGTCTGTCCGCAGCGCCGCTAAGGACTGTTCCGGAATACTGCTGCTATGCTCCAGCAGCCACTGGGTTAAGTTCGTGTAGCTTTCCGGCTCCCGGCTGCCCGACACCTCGCCCTGCACGGAAAGGGGGATACGGAGGGTGGATTTTTGGGACGCGCCCACATAGATGACCACCTGAAAGTCCGTATCCCCCGCCATAGAGCAGACCCCGGGGGCAAGGCAGACCGTCAGGATATTGCCGGAAATCGAATAGGCGGTTTTGCCGTCGGGGAGGGTGTCATATTCGCCGCCGTAATCCCCGTTTCGGTAGCGCAGCAGCGCCAAAGCGTCTTGAGGGATTTCCCAGGGACTGCCGTCGCACATCAGGGTAAGCTCCAGGGCGGCGGCGCTGTCCCCCCGCACCAGTTCTACGGTCTGGGGAACACCCCGTCGGTATAAATCCAAGGTAAGTTTCTTAATTACGTTCATTTTTCCTCCTTGCTTTTAAGCACATCCAATGCCCGAATCAGGACACCCGGCAGCGGGATGCCCATAAGACCTGCGTTTTCCGTGATGGAGAGAATTTCGTTACTGAGAAAGCCTACGCACAGGGCGGTGCGTATGTAGGCTGTCCCCAGTACCAAATCCATCTGATGCCCCACCGCCACCACCGAAAGGAGCATCGCCTTTTTGCAAAGACCCTTGAAGCCGTAGGCGGAACTATATGCGCCGGTGGGGGTCTTTTTGCTTTTATGGAACGCAAGTGCCACCGCAATGCCGGAAAGCATATCCACCGCCATACAGACCGTCAGGGCCGTCAAATCGCTGGTCCAGGGGCCAAACAGAAAACTAAGACCACCGCCCAGCATACCCGTCAAGGTACATAGCTTTTCTTTCATTCTTCCTCTTCCTTTACTGTAAATTCTGTGGGCGATAGGAACAGCAGGCGGCCGGTGTACTCCGGCAGATGGAGCGTAATGTCCCCGTCTTCTTCCGTAGTCACCGTGACCTCCCCTGTCCCCTGCCAGCCGCTATAATCGGCAAAGCCGTACATACCGCTGCCCGCCACAAAAACTCCGGCTGGAGCGTAGAGACGGACGGTGTTTTCCCTTGGTGTGGCAGATGCCATATGCACCCCGTGAATGGAGGCCGGGACATTGACGAAAAAGCCGTCCTCTTTCCAATGAAATACCGGGATACCCTTTTGCACCGTTGTTTCCGCACAGACCGCATAGAGCTTATCGCCTACGGTAACGGTCAGTCTGTGGCTCTGCCGGTGGTCAAAGCCGGTAAGCTGAAAGGTAGCGGTGTAGCTGTCCTCCCCTATTTCGGGCGTTACAGAAACCTCCGTACCGTCGGGGAGGGTGCATACCGCTGTAATCTCATTCTCAACAAGACCGAAAGAGCCGGTAAAGCAGCTTCCCCGGACGGTGAGCAGTACGCTGCCGTCGGTGGGGTCGGGACGGACAGCGATGGCATTGGCTGTGGGCTTTCGATAGGGCAGCAATGTTACCGCCACCTCTTTTCCCACCGTGTAGCCGCGGCTGTCGGTGAGGGTAAAGCGGTAACGGTCTTTTTCTGTTTTCTCCACAAGAAGATAGTCACCGGGAATGCCCTCAATGGCGGTGGTTTTCACCTCCGCCCCCTTTTGGAGGATGGGTGTGAGGGTACACTCTGCGGTGGATGCGTACCGCACCAAAATATGGGCATCTCCCGTAAGGGCCAGCGTTTTCGGATTGATGTCCAAAACCGTTGCCGTCAGGTCAGGACCGCAGTCCGCATCCCGGGTCATCACCGTAAAGCGGCTTTCCGTCTGTCCTAAGAAAGTCCCGTTTTCGTAAGTGCGGCAAATCAGCGTACAAACCCCGGTACTGCCCTGCGTAATGCCGGAATAAAAGCTTTCCGGGATGGAAACGGCAAGGCTGAGGGTATCCATCACCTGCTCATTATCCATAAGCAGGCCGTCAGGGGATATCCAGCCGGAGTGACTGCCCATCTCGTAGCCGAGAGAATGGCTGTAACCGCTTTTTCTGCGGGTAAATGCCAACAGAGACGTACCGCCGATGTAGGCGTCTGTTGCGCCGACGGTGGTAAGCTGTAAGGCAGGCGTCAAGGTCATCTCACCGCCGGTATAGGTGAAATTACCGGGAGTATAATTGGCGGTGGTGGGATGGTAGACGGAAAAAGAGACAGTAAGCCTGCAAGCGCCATCGCTGTCGTGAGGGACTTTCATTTGTCCCTGACAAAGTATCAGACTGCTCTGTGGCTCAATGCTGATTTGGTTATCGTAATCCGTACCGTCCCGGTGGACGTAGGTTTTGCCGTTTAAGATGATTTTTGCGCCGGTACGCCATTGGGAGAGTCTGGTGTTGCCGGAAAAAAGGGTCAATTTATAGGAAAGGACGGACTCGTTTTTCTCAGGAGAAACCGATTCCTCCGTGAGACTGAGTTCCGTCCGGTAATATCTCGCGGCGGTACTGTTCAGTCCGCCGTAGGTAAAGATTTTCGTTTGTAAGGACATAGGTTTCTCCTTTTGTGGTAATTAACCCTCCCCTTTGGGGAGGTGCTGCCGTAGGGGTCGGTGCCCTCAACGACCCGAAATAAAATCGGTGCACGATGCGCCGATTTTATTGCATCGTACCTTTCGATAGTGCGGTAAACGGGGCGTCGAAGGCGCCGCCCCCTACAATAGTGGACTTATCAGAGATAAAAGCACCCGGTGCCGCCGTCGTAGTCCTGAAACCGGGCGTGGTCGCCCACATTCAGGTAATTTCGCACCTGCACGTCGGTGGCAAGAACGCCTGCCGCATCTGCCCGGAGGATGGTCTCCCCCGCCCGATGGACGTACATACCGGTGTGGTCAAGACGGTTTTCCATCTCCTGACCGTCTTTTCGGATGTGCAGACCCGTCTCATCGAAGGTGTAGCCCGTAGCGGTGGTGACTTTGCCCGCCCCTGTCTCCTTGACGGTCTGTACGTCAATTTTAAGGCTTTCGGCAGTCTGCTCCATTTGGGTGAGCATCCTTTTTAGATTGTCGGTAACGCCCTCCTGACGGGAGACCTCTGCCCGCAGGCTGTCCACGGTGAGCCGGAGGGCGGCGGTTTTTCCGTCACCATCCTTATTTTCCGCCCGGATGCCGTTGAGGTCAGTCTGGAGCGTCATAATTTTCCCCGCGAGAGAGGAGAGGCTGAAATCCATTTGGGCGGTACTGCTGCCCCGGTTTTGGCTGCCGGTACTGGAAATTCTGTCCCGGCCGCCTTTACTTTCCACCGTCATAATGAGGGAAGAAAATTTCTTTCCCTCGGCTGTGGCAACGGTCACCAGCTCCCCCGGCCGGAAAATCCCACCGGGCACTTCCGCAGAAAAGGGGCGATAGGTAATGTCCCCCAGCCGGGAATAGAGCCGCTGAGCCGCCTCCAAATCCCCCTCGCCGCCGGTTAAGATGGGGTT
>JAZQUL010000022.1:0-6500 GCA_045631285.1 Faecousia sp.
CGACCTCCAGCGTGACAGGCTGGCGTGCTAACCGACTGCACCACCGGGCCAGATAGTGGTGGGAACAACAGGGCTCGAACCTGTGACCCCATGCTTGTAAGGCATGTGCTCTCCCAGCTGAGCTATGCTCCCCTACCAGGCTCGCCGAGAACATCTCAGCGACGGGTATCATTATACACAGACATACCCCTTTTGTCAAGGCTTTTTTTGCATTTTTTTCAGGAAATTTTTAGCCCGGAAAAAGGGGCTTTTTCCGGGCTATTTCCCCCGTTTTAGAGACTTTTGAGGATACCTCTAACGTCTTCAGGCGTAAAGTTATAAACTGTATCGCAAAATTGACACTCAACCGGAAAGGTTCTTCCCTCTTCCATAATTTCCGTCAGCTCTTTTTTGCCTAAGCTGATAAGCGCAGCCGTCACCCGTTCGCGGGAGCAATAACAGCGGTATTCAATTGGTGTGGTCTCCATAAAGGCAACGCCCAAATCGCCGAGTACAACGCCAAGGATATCCTCAGGCGTCATTCCCTGCTCCAGCATCGCCGTTACTGCGCCGGCCTTTTGAATCCCCCGCTCCACAATATCAATTGTCTCATCAGGCGCACCGGGTAAAAGCTGTATCAAATAGCCTCCGGCAACCTTGACAGACTGATCTCTGTCCACAAGTACGCCAAGGGCACAAGCGGTAGGCGTTTGTTCACTTTGAGCAAAGTAGCGGGTCACATCGTCCCCAATCTCACCGGATACAAGGGGCACAGAGCCTACATACGGCTCCTTCATCTGCAAATCACGGATAACAGTTAACGTGCCGTCTGTGCCCACTGTGGCGCCCACATCCAGCTTGCCGGGATACTTTTCTACCAGTTCCACATTGGGCTGTGTTACATAGCCGCGGACATTGCCCATGGGGTCAGAAACGCAGACGATAGACCCGATAGGGCCACCGCCTTTAATTTGCAAGGTCATAGACCCATTTTCCACTTTCTGCATATTGCCCATCATAGATGCAGCCGTTAAGGCGCGGCCAAAGGCGGCTGTTGCGTTAGGTGTTGTTTTCTGTATTTCTGCGCCGCGGCGCACCATCTGTGTGGAACGGATTGCCACAGCCTTTACATATCCGTCAAGGGTCATTCCCCGTACTAAATAGTCCTGCATTTCACTTTTCCCTTTCTTGCCTTAAAGTAAATTCGCTGTTCCCTCTCGGCAGGCGGTTCCATACGGCCATCGCCAAATACCTCAATGTCGGTAAAACCTGCCGCTTTCAGAAACTCTGTCAGCTGTACCTGCGAATAGGCATATTCCTGATGAATTTCTCCGCTGCGTTCCCACAACTGTCCCCTGCGCTGAAAAATATCCATTCCGTAGGTGCAGATGTTGGTCTCTTCGTCAAACTCTCCCCGCCATACACAGTACACATCATCGTCTTCATCCAAAAAGACCTGCCCATCCATTGCCCGCAGCTTCTCCGGGGTATTTACATCAAATATGAAGCACCCACCGGGATTTAGCGCTTTATAAACACAGGAAATTGCCTTTTTACAGTCCGCAGGTTCAGTAATATAATCCAAGCTGTCCAGCGCGCAAACCGCTAAATCTACCCCACGGGGCAGTTTTAGCCGAGTCAAATCCTGGCAGACAAACAGCGGCGCATTTTCCATTTCCAACGCCTTAGAATAAGCCACCGAGAGCATATCCTCTGATAAGTCCACGCCCGTTACGCGAAGGCCTTGTTTCGCCAGCAGTACTGAAACAGAACCTGTTCCACAGGCAAGGTCAACAACCGTTCTGGGCTGCAGCCCTTCCCGATTTAGAATTTCCTGATAAAAAGCAACTACGCGCGCATAGTCTACATCATTTGTCAGGCGGTCATAGCTTTCCGCCAAAGCGCCATAGGCGTCCATAATATCCCTCGCAAAAAACATCCCGGGCACTGCCCGGGATGCCCATTATTTATTTCTTTTTGAACACGTCCAAGACATCATCGATTTCGGTCATCTCACCGAAGCCGGCAACAAAAGTCTTCTTGGGCTGAGGTTCTTCCTTGTGGTCAAAGCCGGTAGCAATAACAGTAACCTGAATCTCGTCCTCCAGATCGTCGGAGCAGGTAGCGCCGAAGATAATGTTGGCATCGGGATTTGCAGCTTCCTGCACAATACCCGCAGCAGTCTCAACATCGTCCAAGGTCATTTCAGAGGAACCGCAGACGTTTACAAGAACACCGGTAGCACCGTTGATAGAAGTCTCCAGCAAGGGGCTTGCAACAGCAGCCAGCGCAGCCTGCTCAGCCTTCTCACGGCCGGAAGCAACGCCAACACCCATATGGGCGCGGCCAGCGTCCTTCATAACCGCAGAGACGTCAGCAAAGTCAAGGTTAATAATAACACGCGCGGAGTAGCCAACCAACTCAGAGATGGAGGCAACAGCCTGCTTGAGTACATCGTCAGCAATGCCGAATGCGTTGGCAAAGGTAATCTTCTGATCGGTTACGTACTTCAGGCGGTCGTTGGGAATGATAACCAGAGAGTCAACACGACCATTCAGCGCCTCAATGCCGGCATCAGCCTGCCGCATACGGTTCGCACCCTCAAACTTAAAGGGCTTGGTCACGATGCCAACAGTCAGTGCGCCAGCCTCACGGGCAAGATCAGCAACGATCGGTGCAGCGCCGGTGCCGGTACCGCCGCCCATACCTGCGGTGATAAACACCATATCCACACCTTCAACGATCTTTGCAATCTGTGCTCTGCTTTCCTCTGCAGACATTTTGCCGATCTCGGGCTTGGAGCCTGCGCCCATACCGCCGGTGAGCTTCTCACCGATCTGCAGCTTATTGGGGCAGACGGATTTATTAAGGTCCTGCTTATCGGTGTTGATAACAACAAAATCCACACCGCCAACACCCGCACTGATCATACGGTTGATAACGTTATTGCCGGCGCCGCCGACACCGATTACTTTAATTTTAACTACGCGTTCCTGAAATGTCTCAGCCATTTCCGTATCCTCCTATGTATTGGCAGACGCATATCTGCCCAAATTACAATGTTGCTTCTATATTCTATCGTGAAAATATCATTCGGTCAATAGAAATTCTGCGATTTTTTCGAAAAATTTTATAGTTCTTCCAATATTAGTCAAATGCCTTGTGATAAACCTGATCCGGCCAGGTTGTAAAACTGGCATCGAGCACACCGGACTGATATTGGTCAAGCTGACGGATTGCCTGTACAACGGAGAACACTTTTTTGGGCATCTCTGCGCTTTCACCCAAAAGAATTTGGTATCTCCTGCCATACCAGACCTCGATATTTCCCATATCGGTTACATCTATGGTGGCAATGTCGCCCAGCACACCGTTTGTTTCCATTTCCTGGGCAATCTGCAATGCCGTTGTCAGGCGTTCCCGATTGTAGACAGTAACAGGAACGGTTGTTTCTTCTCCTCCCTGGCTATCAGAGGGATTTTCATAGGCCGCTGCCGTCTTACCTACTGTTGGATTATCCAGTAGTACACCCAAAATCCGGGGATAATTTCCGCTAGTGGATGCGTCGATCTTTTCTATCACCTTGCCTGTGCAGTTTAAAACCCACCAACTGCCGCCTGCGTCCTTTGCCGCATATGCAACAGAAGATTCCGTTACATCAATCACTACCGTATCCGGCAGACGAATCCCGATGCGAATTTCCTTAATATAAGGGAGCTTTGCCAAAATCCGTCCGGCCACCTGCCCTTTATTGAGGGTAAGCAAGTTCGTGCCGGTCATAATTCCGGAGGCTTCCTGTACCTGCTTAACCGTATATTTGTCTGTGCCGGCAACCTCAATTTTCTCTGCCTTAAAGAAGATGGACATACCAAACACAATCGCCAGCACAACTGCCACAACAGTAGCAATACGGACTAAAAAACGGCTGATATTGACCGGTTTTGCCTCTGTATAGACCGTTTCTTCGCGGTGCGTGTTCCCCGTGTGCTGCGGACGGCGTTTGGGTCTTCGGTTGGTACTCTTTTCCATTATTTACTCCTCTGTTTTGCCAGCGCGTACATAATATCGCACAGTCTTTCCGCAGAATCGGGAACGGCGATTTTCAGCAGCGCAGACCGCATAGCGGATGCTTTCTCTTTGTTGTCTATGATAGATTCAATTTCATCAAATACACCTTGGGCGGTACAGTCCTTTTCCAGCAGCAGCGTTGCGCCGCCATTGTTGGAAAGAACCCGGGCGTTCATTTCCTGATGGTTATTGGTCACATTGGGAGAGGGAATCAGGATACAAGGCGTACCGGAAGCCGCAATCTCATTGCAGGTGGAAGCGCCTGCACGACCAATAAATACATCCGCCGCAGCCACCACCGTAGGCATATTGTAGATATACTGGACCATACGGATATCCTTGTTCTCAGATAAATCAACGCCCTTCTCTTTGACCAAATCCGGCATCCAACTCCAACCGTAGCTGCCTACTGCGTGGATATGCTGGAACGGAAAACCCGCTTCCTGCTCCAAGCGAAACAGCTGGGCCATCAGCTCATTCATCGCTTTCGCACCTTGACTGCCAAAGGCGGATACCACTACCGGACGGTCGTCCAACGCAAGCTCCCTGCGGGCATTTTCTCTGTCGGCGAAAATAAACTCCCGACGGACCGGCATACCTACCACTTCTACCCTATCCGGGTGCTTATAGTACTTTCTGCATTCCTCAAAGCAGACAAGAACTTTATCTGCCCACGCTGCCGCCATCTTTGTGGTGCGGCCCGGAACAGCATTGGACTCGTGAACGCAGGTAGGAATGCCCATTTGGTGCGCTGCAAGAAGCGCGGGATAACTGGCATATCCACCTGTACCGATGACCACATCCGGGCAAAACTCCCGCATAATTTTCTTACAGGCCGGAACAGAAGCCATAACACAGCGTACAGCGAGGACATTGCGCTTGATTGCTTTCCAGTTAAAGCCCCGGCGCATACCGTATGCATCGATGGTCTTAAGGGCGTAACCGGCTTTTGGCACCAATTCCTCTTCCATACTGTTCTTTGCGCCGATGAACAGTATGTTACTGTCCGGATAACGTTCTTTCCATATATTCGCTACGGAGATAGCCGGCATAATATGCCCGCCGGTACCGCCGCAGGTAAATATCACATTCATAACTTTTCCTCCTGTACGGCTGCCCGGTTACGATACCGGGAGACGCCGAGTACAATTCCCATTTCTCCCAAGTTCACCGCCAGCGCCGTGCCACCGTAGGAAAAGAACGGCAGCGCAATGCCGGTAGATGGAAGTAAATTCGATACAACGCCTAAATTCAACACCGTCTGCACGGCGATGAGCGTCACAAGTCCGGCAGCAAGCACTGTAGAAAACTTATCCGGCGCCCGCAGCGCAATCCAGTAACCCCGCAAAATCAGCGCAGCGAATAACGTCATAATGAGCAACGCGCCAACAAGACCCAGTTCCTCGCAAATAATAGCGAAAATATAGTCATTATACTGAAACGGCAGATATAGATATTTCTGCCTACTCTTCCCCAGACCAAGCCCAAAAAGGCCTCCTGAGCCGATTGCATACAGGGACTGTAAAATTTGATAGCCCGTATCCCCCGGGTCTTGCTCCGGGTGCAGCCAAGCTGTAATTCTGTCACCGGCATATCCCATAAAGCTGACATATACCACTAAAAACGCAACCGCTGCGCCGGCACCAGCCAGAAGCCATTTGGGATTTGTGCCGGCCACATACATCATAACGACCGCCACCATTCCCATCAGCATAATGGCAGATAAATGCTTTTCCAGCGCCAAAGGAATCAAAATACCCAAAAGCGCTGCGCCAAAACCCAAAACACCGAAGCGGAATTTTTTTGCTTCCTGCCCAAAGCCCTTTGTCAGCTTGGCAAAGAGGACAATCATTGCAAATTTTGCTATTTCCGAGGGCTGAAACTGAAGTCCAGCAATGTTAATCCACCGCTTTGCGCCGTTGACCGACTGGCCAAACACAAGCACAGATAGCAGCAGTAAAATACTGATTCCATAAATGGGCCAGGCCATTTTCAGCCAAAATGAAGCCGGCACCCGATATAATACCGCCATTGCTACAAGGCCGATAACCGCGCACACGCCTTGCTTTTGTAGGTAGCGTGTGGACACCGTATAACCGGTATCATATTCGCTTTGGGCATAACTTGCAGAGTATAGCATCAAAAGGCCTACTGCAAGCAATAGTAAAAGGATGATAAGAAAAGGAATATCAAAGCTTTCTCCCACCGACTGCAAGCGTCGGCGGCGGTTCTCTTTGGCATGCGAAAGACGTTCCGCAGCCATAAATCCTCCTTAGCCGATGAAACCGGAAATACTAAACCATGCGACCACACACATCAGCGCAGACACAGCAGAGAACACAAGCACGATTTTAACCTCTTTCCACCCGCACATCTCAAAGTGGTGGTGAATAGGCGCCATTTTAAAAATCCGTTTTCCGTGGGTGATCTTAAAATATAGTACCTGTATAATA
>JAZQUL010000023.1:0-17222 GCA_045631285.1 Faecousia sp.
GTCTGCCCCTCCTTATAAAGATAAAATTAGTATAACGCAAAATAAACGCAATAAAAATTGTAATTATTGTTTGACGCATTGTAAATCTTGCGATATAATAGGAGGAGAAAGGCGGTGAGCCCAATGGCGGGGAAAATCCAGCAATTTGACCATCGGCAAAGTATGAAAAATCGGCAGTTTGAGGTGTTCCATTACCGGGAGAGAAGCCCCGGTAATATGGAGGTCCACCACCACGATTTTTTCGAAGTTTACTTTCTTTTAGGCGGCGAGGTCAGTTTTCGTGTAGAAGGCCGTACCCATACGCTGAAGCCCGGAGATATACTTCTTATCAATCCCCAGGAGCTGCATCAGGCGCTGATTGACCGGGATACCATCTACGAGCGGATGGTTCTTTGGATAGACAGAGGCTATATAGCAGAGTTGTCTAGCGGTGGAATGGACTTGGCGGCCTGCTTTGACACCCGGCTTCCTACCCACACCAACCGTCTGCACCCCAACAAGACCCAGCGGGCAGAACTGCAGGCGTTGCTGGAGAAATTGGCAGGGGAATTTTACGGGGACGGACTGGGAAGCAGCCAGTATGCCCAGGGCCTTCTTATGCAATTTTTGGTGGAGGTCAACCGCTTGGCGCTTGCCGGAGGCAAACAAATCCTGCCGGCAGAGGAGACAGATCTTGTAGACCAGGTTTTGTCTTACATCGGCGCCCATTATACTGAGGATATTCGTCTCGATATGCTTTCAAACATCTTTTATGTGAGCAAATACCACCTCTCCCACGAATTTAGCCGTCGGGTAGGAACAGGTATTTACCGCTATATTATGTTCAGGCGGCTGATGCACGCCCGGGAGCTTTTGGAGAACGGAATACCTCCCGGTGAAGCATATGGGCAATGCGGCTTTGGAGATTATGCCAATTTCTACCGTTCCTTTAAATCCTTTTACGGAGTCAGTCCCCGGGATTATATCCGGGGAGATGGGTCAGAGACGTAAAGGATAGGTTTAGTTTTTCCCATTTTTGGATAAAAATAAAGAAGGTATGTGCAATACTGTTAAAAACCGATGAAAGAGGGACGAAATATGAAAAACGGAAAGATGCTTTTGCTTGCCGTGCTTGTGGTGATCGCGGTAATTGCGGTACTGGGTTTGCTTGTGCAAGGCTGCACCCAAACCCCTGCTGCGCCTACGGAACCGAGTTCACCTACAGAGCCAAGCACACCTACGGACAGCGGTGTAATCAAACCGCAGGTAGAGGAAAATACCCTTGGCGCGACCCAATGGGCAGCCTTCCAGCAGGCAATCGCACTTAATCAGAACGCAACAGCGGAAGAACTGGCAGGCGCCTTGGCGGAAAGTACGGCCGATCTGTTTTTCGGTACGGCAGCGCCTATTGAAAAGGATGCAGAGTATTTTGCGGGCTTTGATAATTACCGCATTACCGGCTACAAGGCCGCGGCAGTCTATATGCCTATGATTGGCTCTATTCCCTTTGTGGGCTATGTGTTTGAATTAGAGGATGGGGTGGCTCCGGCGACCTTTATTAGTAATCTCACCGGCAACTGCAATCCCAAGTGGAACGTCTGCGTCGAGGCGGAGCAAACGGTGGCGGGCGCTATCGGAAATCGGGTGTTTTTCCTGATGTGCCCGAAAAATATGGAGGAATAATTCGAAAAGAGGGGGCAGGATATGCTTTTTTCCAGTATTAGCTTCTTATATTATTTTCTGCCGTTGGTACTGATATGCTATTTTATCCTGCCTTTTCGGCTGAAAAACGGATGTTTATTGCTCTTTAGTTTGGTTTTTTATTTCTACGGAGAGCCGGTTTATGTCTTTTTAATGCTGGCATCTACCCTATGGTCCTATGCCCACGGTCTGCTGATTGAAAAGTATCGGGAGCGCAAATTAGGAAAAGTTTTTCTTTGGTCATCGGTGGCGGGAAGCCTGCTGGCGTTGGGATTTTTTAAGTATGCAGACTTTTTTATCAGCAATGTAAACGGCATTTTTGAAAGTGACATTCCGCTTCTGAAGCTGGCGCTGCCTATCGGCATCAGCTTCTATACATTCCAAACGCTGAGCTACACCATCGATGTGTACCGGGGGGAGACACCGGCGCAGAAAAGCTATATAAAGCTTGCCACTTATGTGACCCTGTTTCCGCAGCTCATTGCAGGCCCGATTGTGCGCTACACTACGGTTGCTGAGGAACTCCAAAACCGTCAGCACAGCTTGGAAAATTTCGCGCTGGGTATCCGCCGCTTTGCGGTGGGACTTGCCAAAAAGGTGCTGATTGCGGATACTTTGGGCGCATTTGCCACGGCTCTGCATACTACCCCTAATCCGTCGGTTGCCGGGTACTGGCTCTACGCGGTGGCGGTGTCTTTGCAGCTTTATTTTGATTTTTCCGGGTACAGCGATATGGCCATCGGTCTTGGCAGGGTTTTTGGCTTCCATTTCCTGGAGAACTTCAATTATCCTTTCATTTCGGGGAGCATTGCGGAATTTTGGCGGCGGTGGCATATTTCCCTTGGTTCCTGGTTCCGGGACTATGTGTATATCCCCTTGGGCGGCAACCGGGTAAATACCCTTTACTGGCTTCGCAATATTGCCGTCGTTTGGTTTTTGACCGGCTTTTGGCACGGCGCGGATTGGACGTTTATTATTTGGGGCCTTTATTTTGCGGTATTCCTGGTGTTGGAAAAGTTTTGGTATAACCGGGTGTTTCTCCATTTACCCAAAGTCTTTTCACACGTCTATGTGACATTGGTTATCCTTGTCAGCTTTGTAATCTTCAGCGGCAATGGCGTTGCCGGAATGCTTGACGATTTGGGGAATATGTTCTTTTTGAAGGGACTCCCTCTGTGGTCGGAGGAGACGGCCTATTACCTCAGAAGCTACGGCTTGCCGCTGATTCTTGGCCTTTTGGGCGCGACGCCCCTTGTGAAGATGGGCGTGGAACGTCTGCGCCATAGCCGGGGCGGTTGGGTGACAGATGTTTTGGAGCCGGTGTTTTTGGTGGCGGTTCTGCTGGTCGTAACGGCATATTTTGTGGATGGGTCTTTTAGTCCCTTCCTATATTTCAGGTTTTAAGCTATGAGAAAAGAAACGAAGAATTTTATTGTCACACTGACTTATGTGTGCTTTACCGCCTTTTTTGTGGCAATGTGCATCTGCGCGGGCTTAGACCCGGTGGCACAGTCGGAAAGCGAACGGCGTCCGCTGGCGCAGTTCCCGGAAAATGTCACGGCTGAGGGATTGTTTGACGGTTCAGTAATTGAAAAATTTGATGCCTTTACGGTGGATCAGTTCCCGCTCCGGGAAGCTTTTCGCGGCTTAAAAGCGAAATTCCAGTATCAGGTGTTGGGTTTAAAAGAAAATAACGGTCTTGCGCTGCAGGACGGTTATTTTGCTAAGATCACGCCGGAATTTACCGAGGGGCTGGTAGACGGCTCGATTGAGAGGTTGTCCTACGTCTATGAAAGGTTGGTAACAGGAAAAACTTATGTCTGCCTGATACCGGATAAAAATTACTATTTAGGCAGGGACTATGGCTATCCTGCGCCGGATTATGAAGCGGTTGCCCGAAAATTACAAGCGGCTTTGCCAAATGCGGAATATGTGGATATTTTTGACGATTTGGCCCTTGGGAGCTACTACCGCACCGACACCCATTGGCGGCAGGAAATGCTGCAGCCGGTGGCTAAGCGGCTGTGCGATGCGCTGGGAATCCCGTTGGGGACGGATTATACCCGGCGTACCCTCCAAGGTTTTAAGGGCGTTTATTACGGACAGAGCGCTCTGTCACCGAAGCCGGACAATCTTGTGTATCTCACCAATGATATGCTTGCAGGCTGCAGCGTTTTTGATTATGAAACCGGGCAGACTACCGGCATTTATAATCGGGAGAAATTTGAAGGAAAAGATGGTTATGACGTGTTCCTTGGCGGTACGAAAGCACTGCTGCGGATTGACAACCCAAGTGCGGAGACAGACCGGGAGCTGGTCGTGTTCCGTGATTCCTTCGGTTCCAGTCTGATACCCCTTTTGGTACAAGGCTATAAGCATATTTATGTGGTGGATATCCGCTATGTGGTGCCCGATGCGATCTCCCATTATGTGGATATGAATGGGAAGGACACTCTGTTTTTGTATAGCGCCCTGATTTTAAACCAAAAAGCATTTAAGTAAATCAAAACCAGGCTTGTAGGGACACCCTTTCGGGTGTTTCTGCAAGCTTTTATTTATTTTGTATTGACAAATTACTGGAAATTTGTTATATGTAACATATACTATTAGTAAACTTACAAGAGAGGTGCGCGATGGCAAACGTTTACAATAAATACCCAAATGCCCGGGGCCTGATTATCCAGGAGGCCGCCCGGATGTTTATAGAGGATGGCTATTCCAAAAGCTCCATTAACCGGTTGTCCAAGAACCTGAAGCTCAGTCCCGGTCATATTACCTTCTATTTTCCGACGAAGGAGCATTTGTTGGCGGTGTTGGTTGAGGAAATGATTGAGTATCAAAGAATTATGATGGAGCAGGAGACGAAGGAGGGCAAAAGCTCGCTCCTTGCTTACTGCCTGGAGCTGACGGCCATTGCGGCGGTTTGTGAGGAAAGTGAAATTGCAAGAGATTTCTATGCGTCTGCCTATGCGTCCGGCTTGACACTTGCCCGCATTCGGGAAAACGATGCCCAAAAGACCCGGGAGATTTTTATCCCCTTCCATCCGGATTGGACAAATCAGGAATGGGTGGCCACAGAGAATATCGTCTCCGGCATTGAATATGCTACCATTATGACCCGTGAGACGGAGACGCCATTGAAGGTGCAGATCGAAAAAACCTTGGATACGATCCTTTACTTGTTTGGTGTGCCTGAGGAGACCCGGAAAATGAAGATCGAAAAGGTGCTTTCAATGGATTACCGCGCCTTGGGTCACAAGCTCCTTTTGGGCTTCCCGGAATATGTGGCAAAAGTTACTGAGGAAGGCCTGAAAAAGAAAAAGTAATTTTCAGGTTATGCATCGGCGATAGAGACTGTAGAGACACCCCGGGAGGGGTGTCCCTACTTGTTTTTTGGGGATAGTTGTGGTAAGATAAAAGAAAAGGAGGCGGTAATATGGATTATCGTATTTTAGGTAAAACTGGTTTGCAGGTTTCCCGTATGGGTTTCGGTGGACTGCCGATCCAGCGAACGGATGATGCAGCTTGTCGGGAGATTTTGGTGCAGCTTGCAGATTTGGGTGTGAACTACATTGACACCGCCCGTGGCTATACCGTCAGCGAGGGATATATCGGTAAGTCCTTAGAGGGAATGCGGGATAAGTTTATCCTTGCCACCAAGAGTATGGCGAAAGATAAAGAGGGTATGGCTCGTGACATTGAGATATCTCTGCAGAACTTACAGACCGACTATATCGACATTTATCAAATCCACAACCCCAACCGGGAGGGCTATGACCAGATCGTTGCTCCCGGCGGCGCATTGGAGGCGCTGCTGGAAGCCAAGGCTGCCGGTAAGATCGGCCATATCGGCTTTACCAATCACTATGCAGAGATGATTGAGCTGGTGCTGCAGGAAAATTGGGTGGAGACGGTGATGTTCCCCTATAACATTGTGGAGACCCAGGGCGAGAAGCTTTTGCGGCTGTGCAAAGAGAAAAATGTAGGCTTTATCGCTATGAAGCCGCTGGCGGGCGGTGCAATTGAGGATGCCACCATTGCCCTTCGCTATATAGCCGCCTGCGGGGATGTGGATGTAATCATCCCCGGTATGGATTACCCGGAGCAAGTAAAAGAAAATTACGATGCCATCGTGAATTCGGCACCTCTTTCTGAGGAGGAACAGGAAAAGATTGCTGCTATCCGCAAGGATTTGGGTGAAAATTTCTGCCGCCGCTGTAATTATTGCGCGCCCTGCACCGTTGGCATTAAGATTCCTACGGTGTTCCTTTTTGACGGCTATCTGACCCGCTATGGTCTGCCGGATTGGGCGAAAGACAGATATGAGGCGCTGGATAAGCACGCTTCTGACTGTATCGTCTGCGGCGACTGCGAACGGCGGTGTCCTTACCATCTGCCCATTCGGGATATGCTGCTGAAGGTTGCGGAAAGGTTTGGAAAATAAAATGAAAATCCTTGTTCTTAACGGCAGTCCCAAGGGAAAATACAGCATTACCCTCCAGACCACCCGGTATTTGGAAAAGGTTTATCCCGGTCACAGCTTCGAGATTTTGAATGTAGGTCAAAAAACCAAGAGTTTAGAGAAAGATTTTGCGCCTGCAAGGGAAGCTATCGAAAAAGCGGACGTTTTGCTGTTTTCCTACCCGGTTTACACCTTTATTGCCCCTTGCCAGCTTCATAAGTTCATCGAGTTGCTGAAAAAGGAGAAGCTGGATCTGTCGGCAAAGTATGCCACACAGATCACCACCTCCAAGCATTTTTATGATGTGACTGCCCACCGCTATGTGGAGGATAACTGCTCGGATTTGGGACTGAAATTTATCCGGGGTTTATCAGCGGATATGGACGATTTACTGACCGATAAAGGGCAAAAAGAGGCGCGGGATTTCTTCGATTTCCTTTGCTGGAGCGTGGAAAACAACCGCTTTGAGAACCCCTCCGTTCTGCCCACGACCTATACGAAAAAGCCGGTTTCTCCTGCAGAAAGCACGGAGGAAAAGACCGGGGATGTGGTGATTCTTGCGGATTTGAAGACGGAAGATACCCAGCTTGCGGCAATGATCGCCCGTTTTCGGGCGAAATTCCCCCAAAAGACCCGGATTATCAATCTCCGGGAGTATCCCTTTAATGGCGGATGCCTTGGCTGCTTTAGCTGCGCGGTGTCCGGTAAGTGTGTTCACAAAGACGGCTTTGACGAATATCTGAGAAACGAAATTCAAACGACAGATTCTATCGTCTATGCCTTTACCATCAAAGATCACTCGATGGGTGCACTGTTCAAGATGTATGACGACCGGAATTTCTGCAACGGTCACCGGACCGTTACCATCGGTATGCCGGTGGGATATCTTGTAAGTGGCGATTTGAGTCGCGAATTTAATTTGCAGACCATTATCGAAGCCCGGGCGCAGGTGGGTACGAATTTCCTCGCCGGTGTGGCAACGGATGAAACGAACCCGGATGGGGAAATTGACCGTCTGGCCCAGACCCTTTCTTATGCGCTGCAGCATAAATATGTGCCGCCCCAGAATTTCTACGGGATCGGCGGTATGAAGATATTCCGGGATCTGATTTGGCTGATGCAGGGTATGATGCGGGCAGACCATAAGTTCTATAAAGCCCACGGCCAGTACGATTTTCCCCAGAAAAAGCGGGGAATGATGCTAAAAATGTACTTAGTTGGCGCGCTCCTTGCCAATGAGAAGATTAAGGCGAAGATGGGCAATAAGATGAACGAGGGCATGCTGATGCCCTATGAAAAACTGTTTGCCAAAATGGAAAAAAGATAAAAAAGACCAGTCTTTGTAATGCAAAGACTGGACTTTTTTAAAACGTGTGCTATAATAGGGTGGACTTTTGCGAAAAGAGGCGCATTTTATGACTGCGGTATTTCTGAATACGATTTCTCCAATGTTGATGATGTTTACCTGTATAGTTATCGGCTTTGTTTTGAATAAGAAAAAGATTTGCCCGGAGAATACGGCGTCGGTGCTTTCTAAATTGGAAACCAATGTTCTGCTTCCGGCGCTGACCATCCATACGTTTAGCAAGTATTGCACGGTGGAGTCCTTGTCTTCCCAGTACCGGCAGATTTTGTGTTGCGGACTTGTGTTGGCAGTTGCCATCGGTCTTGCCTTTGCCTTGGCGCCCCTTTTTACGAAAAAAGGCTACCAGCGGAATATCTACCACTATGCGCTGACCTTTGGTAATTTCGGCTTTATGGGAAATGCCATTGTGCCGGCCATTTTGGGAGAGGCAGCGTTGTATGACTATATGCTTTTTACGCTGCCCCTAAACCTTGCTGCCTACACGTGGGGCATCGCGGGACTGATTCCTAAGAGCGAGGGGAAGCAAAATCCCCTGAAGAGCCTGATGAATCCACCGATGTTTTCCGTGGCGATCGGTATGGTGCTGGGATTAACCGGTGTAAATAAGTATCTGCCTGCATTTGTAGGCAATACGCTCTCCGGCTTGGGAAGCTGCATGGGTCCTATCGCTATGGTGCTGACCGGATTTTTAATTGGGCAGTATCCCATTAAAAAGCTGCTTAGCGATAGGAAGGTTTACATTGCTTCCGCTTTGCGGTTGTTTATCCTGCCTGCACTCTTTATTTTGCTTTTGAAGCTGTTGGGCGCAGATAGTACTACGCTTACGCTGTGCCTGTTTGCCTTTGGCACACCGCTGGGATTGAATACCGTTGTATTCCCTGCGGCATATGGAGGAGATCCCTCCACGGGCGTGTCTATGGCGACGATCTCCCATACGGTCTGCGTAATTACGATTCCAATTATGTATGCGCTTTTAACTACATTTATTATATAAAATTCACAGGGGTGCCGATTTGGTACCCCTGTGTTGTTTTTAGATATCCAAGTCCATCTTGGCGATGACAGCGGCGCAGCGGGGGCACAGACCGTCCGCGTTTGCGGAGGTGGAATGCATCCAGCAGCGGGGGCACTTTTCGCCCTTGGCTTCGCTGACACCAATGGTAAGCGCGGGGAAGTTCACACCCTGCGCGACCTCAGCGCCTTCCTCGGCCTCTGCCCAGTCGCAGGCGGAGACGATGCAGATCTCTGCGAGATTCAGACCCTCACAAGCTGTCTTGATGGTTTCGTCTGCAGTCTGTAAGGTCACTCTTGCTTCCAAAGCCTTACCGATTCGCTTGTCGGCTCTTGCTTTTTCCAATACGCCGTTGACGTCCTGACGGAGTTTCATAACGGTTTCCCAATTTGCCATAGCATCCGCATCCAATGCGTAAGCGTCAAAGTTTTCAGGCATTTGGTTCAGCAGTACGTTGCGGGTGTCGTCGCTGTCCTTGTGGGGCATCGCCTGCCAAATTTCGTCGCAGGTGTAGGCGAGGATGGGCGCGAACAGCTTGGCGAGGGCATCGACAATGAGGTACAGAGCAGTCTGCGCGCTGCGGCGGCGCAGGCCGTCCTTTTCTTCGCAGTACAGACGATCTTTCAGGATGTCGAGATAGAAGGAAGAAAGCTCAACGACGCAGAAATCGTTAATGTCGTGGGTGATGGCGTGGAACTCATAGCCGTCGTAAGCCTTGCGGCAGTCCTTGACCAATGCGCCCAGCTTGGTCAGCGCCCACTTGTCCAGCTCCTCCATCTCAGCGGGGGAGACCAGATTATTGGGGTCAAAGCCATCCAAGTTGCCGAGGCAGTAACGGGCGGTGTTACGGAACTTCAGGTAGTTCTGGGCAATCTGCTTGAAAATCTCCTTGGAGCAGCGGACATCTGCGTGATAGTCGGAGGAGGCAGCCCACAGACGGACGATGTCTGCGCCAAAGTCCTTGATGAGGTCAGCGGGGTCAACACCGTTGCCGAGGGACTTGTGCATTGCGCGGCCCTGACCGTCAACCACCCAGCCGTGGGTCAGCACCTGCTTAAAGGGTGCGCCCTGATCCAGCGCGCCGACAGAGGTCAGCAGACTGGACTGGAACCAACCGCGGTACTGGTCAGCGCCTTCCAGGTATACATCCGCAGGCCACAGCTCGGGGGTGCGGTGCATCAGAGAAGAATAGTGGGTAGAGCCGGAGTCAAACCAGCAGTCCAGGGTATCGGTTTCTTTGTCGAAATCCTTGCCGCCGCAGTGGGGGCAGGTGAAGCCTTCGGGAACCAGCTCCATCGCTTCCTTTTCAAACCAGACATTGGAGCCATACTCGTCAAAGAGGGCGGAAATCTTTGCGATAGAGTCGGGGGTGGAAACGGGCTTGCCGCAGTCCTTACAGTAGAACACAGGAATGGGCAGACCCCGACGGCGCTGACGGGAGATACACCAGTCTGCGCGCTCACGAATCATAGAGATCATACGGTCCTCGCCCCAAGCGGGATACCATTTCACATCTTCAATTGCCTTGATTGCCTGATCCTTGAAGGATTCCACAGAGCAGAACCACTGGGGAGTAGCCCGGAAGATGACCGGCTTCTTGCAGCGGTCGTGGTGGGGGTAGGAGTGGACGATTTCCTCAGAAGCGAACAGCGCGCCGCTTTCTTTCATATCTGCGAGGATAATGGGGTTAGATTCCTCGGTTTTCAGACCTGCGTACTTGCCGGCATAGTCGGTGTGGCGGCCATAATCATCAACGGGAACCACCAAATCCATACCGTAGCGCATACAGGTCTGATAGTCGTCTGCGCCAAAGCCGGGGGCGGTGTGAACACAGCCGGTACCGGAATCCATCGTGACATACTCAGCCCAGACAAGGCGGGAGGTTTTATCGAGGAAAGGATGCTGCGCCAGCATATTCTCAAAGAATGCGCCGGGATAGGTGGCCAGAATCTGATAGCTGGTATAGCCGCCTATACCCATGACTTTCTCACACAGAGCCTCTGCCACAATGAAAATTTCATCGCTGTAGTCAGGCTGAACCAGTACATAGTTGTCACGGGGGTGAAGGCAGATGGCCATATTGCCGGGAAGGGTCCAGATGGTGGTGGTCCAAATGACAAAGTAGGCATTTTCTACACCGGGCAGCTTGCCCTGATCGTCCTTAAGGGCGAACTTTACATAGACAGAGGTGCAGGGATCGTCCTTATACTCAATGTCGGCTTCTGCCACAGCGGTTGCGCAGAAAGGACACCAGGTAACGGGCTTGAGACCCTTGTAGATATAGCCCTTGTCGAACATCCGGCCAAAGACCTTCACCTCTTGGGCTTCGAAATGCTTGTCCATTGTGCGGTAGGGATGCTCCCAATCGCCTACAACACCCAGCCGCTTAAAGCCGCCCATCTGCTTTTGGATAAAGTCCTCAGCAAAGTCCTCGCAGGCCTTGCGGAATTCGGGGACGGACATATCCTTATTGAGCTTCTTCTTGGAATTCTCGATGGCGCGCTCGATGGGCAGACCGTGGTTATCCCAGCCGGGAACATAGGGGGTGTAGAAGCCCATCATTGCGTGGCTGCGGACGATAAAGTCCTTCAGGCACTTGTTCAGCGCGTGACCCATATGGATATAGCCGTTGGAGAAGGGAGGGCCATCGTGGAGAATGAAGGGGGGCAGGTCCTTGTTCTTTTCAAGGAGTGCGCTATACAGGTCGGTTTCTTCCCAACGCTGGAGCATTGCAGGCTCTCGCTGGGGCAGGCCGGCCTTCATAGGAAAGTCGGTTTTCGGGGTGATGATCGTGTTTTTGTATTCCATTGGATTAACCTCCATAATAATAAAAAATGCCTTTGTCTCCATAAGAGACAAAGGCATTGTGACCTCTGCGGTACCACTCTCTTTCCGGTTGCCCGGCGCTCGTGTGCACGGTATCGGGTGCCACCGGCATAGCCTACTGCCCAAAGGGTTCGGTATGCTGCTCAAAGGGGATATGTCAGCCACTATGCTGCTGCCTTGCACCAAACGGCAGCTCTCTGTAAGCAGGAAGCGGTGGACACCTGTCCTTTTCAATGCATTATATATTTATCGTTTGTTGGGGTCGTAATTTTTGCCGAATTGCAGATTGGCGAACATATCTGCGCCGGGATCTGTGGGCATCGGGGTGAAACCCTTGCGGGTGCCGGTATCTTCTGTGTTGCCGACCAGGGCTTCTACGCTGGCGGAAATCTCATCAGCCACCTTGTCGGCGCTTTCTGCGGAAGGGGTTATGATAGGACCGACAGGACGGTGCTGCGCCTGAATTTCGGCAAGAAGCCGTGTGCAGCTTTCAAGCTGGCTGCGAAGGTCAGCAATCTGCCGGGCGGCAAGCTGACGGGCATCTTCGACCCGGGCTTCTTCAGCGGCAATTTTGCGGTCTGCCTCTCTTGCGGCGGCCTGGGCGTCCCGAATCATTCCGGCGCATTGCACCTTGGTTTCCGCAATCTTTGCGTCGCAGGATTTCTGGGTGTTGAGAATGGCTTCCTTCATACTGTCTTCCACGCTGCGGTATTCTTCCAGCTTGGCGACCAGAACCTTCATCTTGCTTCGCATAGAGAGATTTTCATTATAAAGTGTGGTATAATCTGCAACCAAAGGCTCAAAGACCTTATTTACGTCCTCGGGGTTGTAACCACCGCCAAATTTCTTGGCAAAAGAGAGGGAAGTGAGTTGTTCAGGTGTAAACATAAGCGTTCCTCTCTTAGTTGTAGCTTTCCATTTCTGCGGTCACGTTCTCCAAATCACCCACAACGTCCATATTGTGAGGGCAGAACAGATAAGTGGCCTGGGCAATTTTCTTTACGCTGCCGTCCAGCGCGTAAATGCTGCCGGAAAGGAAATCTACGACCCGGCGGGTCAGGGACTTGTCCACGTTCTCCATATTGAGGATGATGGCCTTTCTTCTACGCAGTTCGTCAGCGGCCTTGGCGGCATCGTCGAAGGTCTTGGCATGGAAAAGCACAACCTCCTGCTTGCCGGACCCCATACTCAGGACTTGACCGTTAAAACCACCGGCGGGCGCGGAGGAGTAACTGCTCTCCTGCTTGGGTGCGGCATTGCTGCGGCGGGGCTGGGGGGCTTCCTGCTCTTCTGCGTAACCGGTTTCTTCGTCGTATTCATCATCATATTCCTCGTCGGAATAGGGCTGGGTAATCTTCTTGACATTATCCCAAAAGCTCATATGTCATATCCTCCCGAATCTATTTACGGTTTTGTTACTGCATAATTTCTGGCACCGAAAATATCTGTGCCAATGCGTACCATTGTACTGCCGCATAAGATGGCTTCCCGATAGTCGGCGCTCATACCCATGGAAAGGACAGTACTGCATACATTATCGTATTTTTTTGTCGTTATGTCAACAGATAGCTGATACATTTTTTGAAAAAATTTATTATTATCTCCCGAATTTTGGCAAATCGGGGGGATTGCCATGAGTCCGCGGATGAAAATTCCCGGTAAATGGGACGCAATTTCCAATACATCTGCAAGTTCTTCTGGGGAGAAACCGGATTTGCTATCCTCGTTACCAATGTTGATTTCCAGAAGAATATCCTGCGTGATACCCTGTCGGGCGGCTTCGCGGCTGACCGCTTCCATAAGACGGAGAGAGTCAATGCTGTGGATGAGGGAGACTTTTCCTACCACTTGACGGACTTTGTTGGTCTGCAAGTGGCCGATGAAATGAATTTCTGCGCCTTCGTATGCATTTTCGGACAGCTTTTGGGTCAGCTCCTGCACCCGGTTTTCACCGCAGCAGTCCACACCGGCGGCGATGGCCTCTCGGACGGCGGCGGCATCATTCATTTTGGTGGCGGCGCAAAGGCGGATTTCCTTAGGGTCACGCCCGGCAGCAATAGCGGCCTTTTCGATTTCCGAACGAATGCGGATTACATTTTCTGTTATGGACATAGGGAAACCTTCTTTCTGTAAAAAGCCAGGCGGCGAAGCTTTGCTCCGCCGCCTGCTCTTGCTATACGCTGAGTGCTGTGGCTTTCAGTGGCCGGATGGGGACAAGGGTAGAGATGGCGTGCTTGTAAATCATCTGCTGCTTGCCTTCACTGACCAGCACCACCACAAAGCTGTCGTAGCCGGTGATGATGCCCCGGAGCTGGAAGCCGTTCATAAGAAATAGGGTTACGGGAATTTTGTCCCGACGTACTTCACTTAAAACGGCATCCTGTAAATTGATTGTATCTGACATATGTATTCCTTCTTTCTTTGGGATACACATATCTTAGCAAAGGTTATTTGTCACATTCCCGAAGAAACTGTCGCGCCCGGGAAAGAATTTCTTGTGTGCCTCCCCCCGGCACTCTGCGAAGCCAATGGATTCGTTCGTTCCGGCGAAACCAAGTCAGTTGGCGCTTGGCGTAGTGACGGGAGGCTTTTTTTACCTCTGCGGCGGCTTCTTCTATAGAAATTTCGCCATTTCGCGCCGCAAGAAACTCCTTGTAGCCGATGGCCTGCATAGCGGTACATTTTTCCGGGATACCTTGCGCCAGAAGATCCTCAATTTCTGTAAGCAATCCCGTTTTCAGCATAATATCTACCCGGCGGTCAATACGGTCATATAAATCCTGCCGGTTTTCATCCTCCAGGGCAAACCAAATTGGGGCATAGCGGTCGGGGATGGTTTTGGTTCTTTCGTTGTGGGCGGTGATGGTCTCGCCGGTTTCTAAGTAGACCTCCATTGCCCGGATAATCCGCTTCCGGTCACCAGGGTGCAAGCGGGCGGCAGAGTCCGGGTCTACTTCTCTAAGTTTACATAAAACCGACTCGATGCCTTCGCTATCGGCGAGTGCTTCCAGTTCCTGACGGCGGCCGGTGGAGGGGTAGGGGGCGAAATCGTTCCCTCGGATAAGGGCGTCCATATAAAGGCCTGTGCCGCCAACGACAATGGCGGTTTTATTTCGGGCGAGAATGTCGTCCACGATGGGGGCCGCCATAGCGCAGTAGCGGCTGACGGAAAAATCCTCCCAAGGTTCTGCCACATCCAGCATATGATGGGGGATGCCTTCCCGCTCTTCGACGGTAGGTTTGGCGGTGCCAATGTCCATTTTTTTATAGACCTGCATAGAGTCGCAGGAGACAATCTCTCCGCCCAGTTCTTTTGCAAGGGCGATGGATAGGGCAGTTTTTCCCGATGCGGTAGGACCGGCAATGCAAATGATATTATCCATAGCCGTCAACTCCGCTTAAATTGCTTTTCCAGCTGTTTTTGGGAAAGGGAGACGCAGATGGGTCTGCCGTGAGGGCAGTGCTTTAAGTCCTCCCGGGACATCACCTCGCGTACAAGCGCCATAAGCTCTGCTTGCGAGGTCTGCCAGCCGGCTTTGATGGCGGCTTTGCAGGCGACCGTGTGCAGCAGCTCATCCCGGACAGTATCGACTTTTTCTGTACGGCCCTTTTGGAGATCGGTTGCTAACTGCTCCAGAGTGTCGGTAATTTGGGATTCCTCCAAATCCATAGGAATCTGACGGATGAGCAAGGTATTATCACCAAATTCTTCCAACACAAAACCGAGGGCTTCCATTTCTGCCCGGTTATCCAGCAAAATCGCTGCATTATCCGGGGATAAACGGCAGGAAATGGGCGTGAGCAAGGCTTGGGAGGAAATGGCTTCCTGATTCTTTTTCAGCTTTTCAAATAAAATCCGTTCGTGGGCAGCGTGCTTGTCGATAAAGAAGGCATCGTCGCCCTGCTCCACCAAAATATAGCAGTTATAAAGCTCTCCCACATAACGCCAAGGCTGCACCTCCGGCATAGTCAGTTCTGCCTGCTCCATTTCCGGCTCTGCTTGGGGCGCGGAAGGCACAGGCTGCGGGGGCGTTGCTTTTGGGGTGTTCGGGTGGATGGTGGGAAGCTTGATTTCTTCCCGAAGAGGGGGCAGAGGGGTGCGCTCCACTGCTGCGGCTACCTTTGCGGCAGTTTGGGGTGTGGGACGGGGCGCGTCCTTGACAGCGGTGGAGAAATTTTTAAATTCCTCCGGGGTCATAGTGCGGAAGAAGCTGTCCTGCCTGGGCGCGGACTTCGGTTCCAGCTTGGAAACCGGGGGCGAGACGCGCTCCGGGGCAGGAGCGAAACGAACCGCGGGACGGTCTTCGGCTTTATTGAGAGCGGCTAAAACACCGTAATGGATACAGTGGAAAGCGGCTTTTTCGTTTAAGAATTTTACCTCGGTTTTCGCCGGGTGAACGTTTACGTCCACTGCGTTCAGCGGCAAGGTCAAATGCAGCACACAGCCGGGGAATTTGCCTTGCAGCAGGCGGTTCCGGTAGGCTTCTTCCAGAGCGGAGATCAAAATCCGGGAGCGAACCGGGCGGTCGTTGACAAAGAAGGTCTGCAGCGCCCGGCTGGGGCGGGCGTCCGTGGGACGGGTAACATAGCCTGTGACCCTGTACCCCTCCCAAGCACTGTCTACGGGAATCATTTGTCCGCTGGTTTTGCCGTAAATACAGTAAACGGTATCCTGCAATTTGCCTGTACCGGGGGTGGAAAGGACTTCCTTATCTTCCCGCAGGAAGCGGAAAGCGATTTCCGGGTGGGCGAGGGCTTGCAGCTGCACAGCGGCGGATACCTTACCGCCCTCCACGGTGTCCGAGTGCATAAAGGCCATACGGGCGGGGGTGTTGTAAAACAGGTCCCGGACGATGATGGTAGTGCCGTCAGGACAGCCGGCCTCGGATTCTTCCAAAATCTCTCCGGCTTCCAGGCGAAGGCTGACACCGCTGAGGCTGTCGGGGGTTTTTGTCAAAAGGTCAATGCGGCTGACGGCGGCAATGGCAGCCAGCGCTTCGCCCCGGAAGCCCATGGTACCGATGGTCTCCAAATCCTTTTCCGTCCGCAGCTTGGAGGTGGCGTGGCGCAAAAAGGCCACCCGGGCATCTTCCGGGGACATACCGCAGCCGTTGTCGGTGACACGCAAAAAGGTCATACCACCATTTCGGGCTTCCACAGTAATTTGGGTGGCGCCGGCATCTACGGCGTTTTCAATCAGCTCTTTGACCACAGAGGCGGGGCGTTCTACCACCTCGCCGGCGGCAATTAAATTGGCAATATGGGGGGATAGCTTTTGAATTTTTGCCATAAGGTTACCTCATAGTAAGCTCTAATATAATCGCAAGGGTGTTAATGGCGGTGTGAAAAAGAATGGACGCAAAAATCGTGCCGGAACGGACATAGGCATAGCATAGGGCGATACCTGCCGGCAGATATTGGAGAAAAGCAAGCAGAAGCCCTAAGGGAGAGTACTGCCCAATATAGCCCACAATGTGTACAAGGGAGAAAAGGGTAATAGATAAGAACCAGGCAAGAATGGGACGTTTTTCGTAGATTTTATTGAAAAGAACACCGCGAAACAGCAGTTCCTCTGCCGGCGGCACGAAAAGCACCGTACTTACTGCCATCAAAGCAAACTGGCTTTCAGACATAGCGCCGATATAAGCATCGTTCAGGTTGTAGAATTCCGGGTCCAGCCACTGTATGAAATAAGACAGTGCAAGAGAAAGAAGATAATAAATGCCGTAGCCCACAGCGGCAGAGGAAAGAACCTGAGCAGGCTTTGACAGCGCTACATCCAGTTCCGCCCAAATAAAATTTCGGAAAATGATAATGGCGGCAAGAAAATTAATAAAGAAATAAAGGGCATTGATTTCTGCCTCGGTAGGGGCAAG
>JAZQUL010000024.1:0-5003 GCA_045631285.1 Faecousia sp.
GATCACCTCGTTTAAATCTATGTTTTCCTATGCTTCATCTTTCCTGCGACCGCTGGCGCTGCCGCTGATACCCTTCCAGTAACCGCAGGATCACATCCTGCATCTGCGCAGTAGTGTAGCTTTTCGGGAAGAATTTCCGCACATCTTCCGTCCGGAAGCTGATTTTCTCCTGCTGGTTGGGTTTCCTTTGGGTCAGGATGTCAAAGATGGTGTATATGTCCAAATTACCGGATTGGCTCAGCAGCTTCAGCTGAATGGCTTGAGATAAAGACGGGGTGCAATCCTCGCACTCCATGGTTTCCAGCAGTTCCCGCTGCTCCCGGTTCGTGAGATAGGAAATCTCCACCGCTGGAGTCAGAGCGATCCTGCCGTCATCCACCATTTGCAGGATTCCGGGAATTAGATTGGTCAAACGGATATAGCGCTGTACTTGACGACCGCTCTCACCTTCGGAAAGGGTATCCCGCGACTTGTGGCCAGCTTGTCCACAAGTTAAACCTTGGTGCTTGATTGCATCCATCTTCAGCTTATAAGCAAAGGCCTTTTCGCTGGGCAGGATATGCTCCCGGTGGAGGTTGCTATCCACCAGAGCAATCGCAGCTGCGTCCCTATCCATGTCCATAATCAATGCGGGGATGGTTTCAACACCGGCTTTCTTGCATGCGTGTAAGCGCCGGTGTCCGGAGATTACCTCATATTCTCCGTTTTCCAAAGGTCTGACCACTAAGGGAGTCAGCACACCTTGTGCCACGATGCTCTCCACCAACTGGTCCATTTCCTCATTGTCTGCCACCTTAAAGGGGTGACCCTCGAAGGGACGTAATTTCTCGATAGGCAGATGTTCTGCTCTTGCTTTGTTCATTGGATTTCTCCTTTCATCTTCTGTGTTTTATCTTCGAATTTCTTCCATCACGATCCGGATCGCATCCTGCACCATTTCGACATTTTCCCAATAAGCCTTGGTGTCGATAAAATTCAAGGAATGCGCTTCCCATGCAAGCTGGTTCAGATTGATACCGATCCTATTCAGTTTGCGCACGGTTTCTATCAAATCCATTGGCGCCCGTTCTGTGATTTGATGTCCTTTTAGCACTTTGTGGATATAGGTCTGCGGCTTCAATCCGGCCATCTTAGCCTCCCGCTGCAGTTTCTCATATTCCTCATCCGACAACCGCAGATGGAAGCTATGGGGGCGGTTTCTTTTCTCTGTCATAATTCCTCCATAAGGGTTTGGGGTTACCCCAACAACGGTGTTGGGCGCCCAAACACGATGCTTGCTAAGAAAATGCCACTGATGCCGTTTACACCGGCACGGCATTTTTTAAGACAAATTGTCCTTTCTTTCCGGGAATATAAGTCAGGCGCAAAACAGTGCCGATAGGGATCTCGTACATCCCCACATAACCTTGCCACCAAAATACGGGAGTGATGATTTTCCGTCCGTCCATAAAGGAGAAGAAAACACGCAGCGTGTATTTGTCTTTGCACTCGGCTTTCATCTCCAGCTGAGCAGTTACGATCTCCGGGGCAGTAATCATTTGGTAGTGGTCTGTAATAATGTTCAGTTCCTTCATTTCTTCCAGGGTGTATACGTCCTTCTTCATTGGTACCTCCTAATAACTCTTCTTTCAGCTAAGCAAGCTTAGAATATTTAGTTATATATTTATAGGCCTGCTTGGCTGTGTGATTTCTTGCCGATCTGTGCCGTATGCGAAGTAAAACCGGAAGATGCCTTTTTCTGTATAAAAAGGGTGCGTGTTTTGCTGTTTTCTTCTCGTGTGCGGCGCGTTTATTTCGGCGGCGGAACTTTCCTCACCGCAATCCATCTTCGGAAATTGCGGTGTTTTGGTGCGTGTTTCAGCACCTTGTGCTACGCTTGCTTTCATAGTGGGGACAAGCCACCACGATGGCGCGAAAACTTTGCTTGCAAAAGTGGGTGCAGCGGCGGCAAAGTTCGTTATAGCTGCGCCGCCCGGTGCGTAAGTCCAGGAATAGACTCCACTCCCGTTTTGCTTTCTTGGATAGTCTTGGTATGGTTATCACCTCTTGATTTTCTTTCACACCGCACTTCCGATATTGCTCCTGCCCGTGCTTCTTCACCGGCGTATTCACGCTCTCCCGTGTGCCCTTCACGGTGTCATGGCGGTCGTACCCTTCTCGGTAACGGCTATTCAGTTGTGATGCGAAGAAAAAACTTTTCACTAATTCCGACATTCAGGAGTCGATTTGTAAACCCTCGCCGCTGAGATTTCGGAATATTAAATTGCTGAAGGAAAAGTCCTTCTATATATCCGGACATTTAGACCCCCTAAAGTAAAGTCTCCGACAGAAAAATTTTTAAGGTGATGCTCGTGACCATCACCTTCTGTCGAAATACGACTTTCGGTTGTCCGGAGAAGAACCCCTTCACTAATTCGGAAATTAGGCCCCCGTTTTGTAAACCCTTCGGCTGAAAGAATTTTTGAGGTGATGCCTATGACCGTCACTTCTCACCGAAAGACTACCGAGGATGTATTTCATTCCTCAATTGGTAGGCATCGAGAAAGCTCAAAACTAAACATCTTTTTGAAAAACAAGCACAATCACTGCCCAGGCAAAAAGAAAAGCCTCCGGTCAAAACCGGAGGCAGAAGGCATTTGACTGATATGTTGAAAAATACATGGCAGTTTGATATAATTAACCCGCGAATCACGGCAAAATGACAAGTATTTGACTTGGCTCTTCGCTTAAAGCGGATCCTAATTTAACTGAGGTTGGCATATTTTCTGTCCTGACCCTTTTGCGGAAGCGACTAGCGCCGCATACCGAGAACAATTGATGCGTCGAGACATAGATTGCGCAGAGCAATTGACAATTCTCGCACAGCAAAATTCAATATTTTTCCTCGCACACTTGGTATCCTTTAGTTGCACTAAACGAAAGGAGCATACAATATGCATAAAAACAATTTTGACATCGTTATGGCCCACATTGAAGAAAATGTGAACCAGCCTACTGCCCAAATCAAAAAGGAAATCGCCAACCTCATTGGTCGACACAGCCGAGCATTTGATGAACATTTTCAGATTCTTACCGGATATACGCTGGATTATTACATTAAGCAGCGTCGACTGAATTATGCGGCACGAGATCTGGTGCGGCATCAAGAGAAATCCATTTGTGACATTGCATTGGAGTATCAGTTTTCCGATCAATCTGCATTCACTCGTGCAATCAAAGCAAAGTACGGCGTTACACCTAATGAAATCCGCAAGGAATGGCTGTGGGTTTTTGAAGAACGTTTTTGCTTTGATGACTTTACAGGAAAAAAGAATGACACAGAAGTTGCCAAACTCCTAAGAAGCACGGAAATTGGTGGCCCCAATAACAGCTTCGAACTTGATCTCATGCTGGAAATCGAGCAGATGAATGATATCTATGGATTTGATATTGATACATGCTATCAAATCGCTGACCTTGCAGAACGATTGGGCGTCCCTGTCAGTTTCTTCGGTCAAACTTGTTTAGATGCAGTAGCAGAGGTTCAAAACGATCCTGCATATGGTCAATATGATATTCCTCCAGAAGTGGAGTTCATGTTCAATGCTAGACTGGAACCTGATGAGATGTATGCCATGTGTGAGCATTTTAAGTGCGAATATTACGAACTTGATGATCTCAAAATTTATACCTACCGAAAGCTGATGAGTCAGCAAAAGTAAGACAAGGAGGACAGTAAGTTTGAACTGTTGCTTGCGCTTGCAGATGACAACCCCTCTGTTCCCGATTTTCTGGCGCGCTTGAATCAGCTTCGAGAGCTTACTGCGGACAATGTAAAGGATGCCAAAACCGGCATCATCTTGACAACGGCGCATTCCAGCAAGGGCTTGGAATATGATACCGTGTACTTGATGGATGTTTATGACGGGCAGTTCCCTGGTTCCCATGCAACTGAGAATGTGGGGCGTAAGCATAACATGGATCTGATCCAGGAAGAGCGGCGACTATTCTATGTAGCAATGACTCGAGCTAAAAACCAGCTTAATGTCTTTGCAATTAAGGGGCGAACCACATCCTTTATAGATGAAATCTTGCCGCCTCCCGAGCCGCCAAAAACCACAACGCCATCTAAGCCTCGCTATAGCATCGACCATTTCCGGCTAGAACAGGAAAAACGAGAGCGTGAGCGAGCGGAGATTAACCGCAAAATGGCAGAGAATCTACGGAAGCGCGAGGAGGAACGGCAAAAAGCCGCCGAAGCAGCAAAAAAGGAAGCTGCCGTAGTCGTCCAAGCTGCACTCGAAAAAGCCTATGCCGATCGTTATAAGCAAGGATATGCGCAGGTAAAAAATCAGTCCTTCCAAAGCGAATCGATTGTAGAGGATTCATTCGGAATTCGCTGGTTACAGTGCGAACACTGCGGTGAAATCAAATGCAAGGATGATTTCTCACTAATCGGCAGACGCAATCGCCCTTCTGTTGGAATTTGCTCTGAATGCGCAAGAAAAACAAGCTGAGTAAACAAAAACGAGCCACAGCCTCCATTAAGGCTGTGGCTCTTCTTGTCGTTTAAAGAATTTTCTTAACAAGCATCGCCTTTGTATATACACCAGGCACATTTGGGCATCCCAAACCCGATGCAAAAAGGAATTGTTTGATTTCTCTATGCTGACGGAGTATAATTTCAGTAGATAACCTATATGTCAAATAAATGCGAGGTAACGCAGATGATCAACTATGGATTAGAAAACAGAGTGGCAATCATTACCGGTGCGAACAATCCTTGGGGTATCGGTGCAACGACGGCCTTGGCTTTTGCCCGGGAGGGTGCAAAGGTGGTTTTGGTATACAAGAAGGTAGATCGCCCCTTTGATCCCGCCAAGACCGGCGCCAACGGTGTGGACAGATATTACGCAGCCAATGCAGGCGATGCCACCGCTGTAGAAAACAGGCTACAGGAGCTGGGCGCAGACTATATGATTTTGGAAAGCGATATTTCCAACGAGGCGGCCGCAAAGGACATC
>JAZQUL010000025.1:0-9699 GCA_045631285.1 Faecousia sp.
TTGTACCACCACAGATGGTGCAGGTATAGGTCTTAATACCCGTTTCTTTACAAGTAGGTTGCTTGGTCACCACACCGGCGTTATAGCTGTGATCGGCTGTTTCTTCCTTTCCACAGACAGTACAAGTATGCTTGTGAGTCGTATCATTGACCTTTGTCCAGTTGCCATAGGTATGCGTTGCTAACTTAGCAACCGTTTCTGTTTTCGTTACACCGCAAATGGTGCAAGTGTAGGTCTTGATGCCTGTGTCCTTACAAGTAGGCTGCTTGGTTACTCCACCGCTGTCCCATTGATGACCCAAAGCATTTGTATATGTATCCTTATAGCTATCGCCGCAGGCACAGATATGCATAGTATAACCTTGGGCGGTGCAAGTGGGTTTTGTGATTATGGAGGTATAGCTGTGGATATGGTCAAGCCTTGGAATGGTTTCCGTTTTGATCTCGCCACAGCGCTGACAGGTAAAGCGCCGCTGACCCTCAGTTTCCTCCGTAGGCGCTACCGTAATGACGCCTGCGCCCCATTGATGTCCCAAGGGATTCAACCGGCTGTCGGTATAGGAATAGCCGCAATGACAGCTGTGGGTAGTATAGCCCTCTTCCGTGCAGGTTGGTTTTGTGACCGCGGACGTATAGCTGTGCCCTGTTGCAGCGGTCGTTTTTGTTTCATATTGACCGCAACGACCGCAATCTCTTCTCTGTTGGCCGGCAACGGTGCAGGTAGCTTCCGTCGCGGTATACCACGCGCCGTAATTATGACCTAACGGCTCCACATAGTCATCCGTGTAGCTACTGCCGCAGGCGCAGGTATAGGTAGTATAACCGTAAGTGGTGCAAGTAGCTTCCGTTACTGACAAAATATGGTATGAATGGGTAGTAGAATAAGAAAGCTTGTTGCTGACGGCATAGGAATACCCCCTCGTGCCGCATTTCACATACAGCACCGCCCCGGGACAGCCCTTAAAATTCTCCTTACCAATCGTAGTCACCGAAGACGGAATCACAACCCTAGTCAGATAAGGCGCATTGCGGATAGCGATCCAATCCAAGGTTTGGACACCCTCCTCCAAGGTGATGCTGGTAAGGCTGCCGCAATAGTCAAAGGCCTGTTGTCCGATGGACTTTACATGTCCGGGAATTGTGACGCTTGTAAGACCGTCGCAGTTATAAAAGGCGGTTGAGCCGATCCCTGTCACCGTAGAAGGAATGGTAATGCTCATCAAACTGGTGCAGTCGCTGAGCAGGCCGTTAGGGATGGCGGTCAGCTTGGCGGGCAAAGTGATCTTCTTCAGCCCCTTGCAACCGGCAAAAACATAACCATCCAATGTCACCGTATCGCTTTGGAAGGTAACGTTCTTGAGTCCGGTGCAGCCGCGGAAGGCACTGTCACCAATAAATGTGATATTTTCCGGGAAAGTGACACTGGTCAGCCGATAGCACCAACTAAAGGCATAGTCATCGATCTTACGCAGAGTACTGGGGAAAGTGATTCCGCTTAAGTATCCATTCTCCCGAAAGGCATCATAGTCAATATACAGCGTTCCCTCCGGGACCACATAGCTGCCGGTCTTATAGGCAGGATAGCAGACAAGATGGGTACCGTCGGCAGTAAAAAGAACCCCATCTGTGGCTTTATAGGCGGTATTTCCCTCCTCTACAATAAACTTTTTCATAGAGGTACAGCCAGCGAAGCTGCCGATTTCAATTCTTCTTACCGAGGCAGGAATCGTGAATTCCCGGAATCCGCAGTTCATAAAAGCCGTATCGCAGATGGTGGTGATACCCTCCGGTAGTATCACCGTCCGCAGATTTTTGTCGGCGAAGAACATACTGTCAGGAACCGTAGTCATCCCCGAAGAAAGGGTGGCAGTGGTCAGTGCCGAGCAATTGGAAAAGGCATTAGACCCAACGGTAGTAACACTGTTCGGTAAAGTAATGCTCCGCAAGGCAACACATTCCGAGAATCCGCAGAATTCGATAATCCGCAGATTTGGGGGCAGTGTAATCTCTTGCAAAGATCGCAGATTATTAAAACCATATTCCCGGATGGCGTTCAGGCTGTCCGGCAGGGATACGCTGGTACAGTTCTTGCACCAATAGAAGGCTCGCTCGCCCACCTCTGTAATACCCTCGCCAACAACAATGCTCAGAACACTGTCCCGGTATGCCTTCCAAGGGGCATCGGAGAAACGGTAGCTGGGGATCGCGCCGGTGCCGGTCACCGTCAATGTACCGGTGTCTCCGTCCAGAACCCATCGAATCCGACCGGAGATCGTTCCGGATGCTGTCACATTCTGCACATAGGGTGTTTCTGCCATAGGATACTGCGTATGAAATTGCGCTGTATCATACCGAGCAGATCGGTAATGATGAGGAAAATCCTTGCCGGATACTAAGAAATACCGATAGACATTGGTCATACCTAAGTCCCAAGTCGGATCCATATGATAGTATTTTCCCTCCAGCCGAACGATGTTCCAGCCGTGGGGTTCCAGTTCTACCTGACCGCCAGTTCCGGAGATGTATCGGCAATCCACACCCAACTCCAGACAGAGCCGATAATACAGCGAAGCGATACCCTGGCACACTGCCAATCTATTTATAATCGCCGCGTGGGTGCTGTGCTTATGGAGATCGTTCGGATTCTCGTCGTCCCAGTCGTAGTCATAGGTAATATTTGCCGTGATCCAATCGTAGACACCTTTGATCTTATCATAATCCGAGGCATTCCATAGGTTTAGCGCATCCAACAAGGATGCCACCGCCTCATCTACCTCTGCCTCCTGCTGGGAATCTGCCAGCCATTCTATGGCATAGACAAAGGTAACATATTGGCCGTACTGGTCCGTGCTATGGGTAACGGAGTAGGAGCAGTTTAGCATATTTGCCCGCAGATAGTCGCCCTCCTTGGGTCGACCGGTATGCTGCAGGGCCATCTCAAGCAGTTGGGTGTTATCAGCTTCGACGCCGTCGCCACGCAGAGATACGGTGATGAAGGTATTTCGCGCCACCAGCTGCGCCCGCAAATAGGCAGCTGCGTCTTCTAAGGTAGCAAAGCCGCTTGACGCAGACTGCGCCGCCGAAGAAGGCTCCCACGCAGTTGCAGATGCCTTGGGTACTGTCCCCACCGCCAGGCAGATCAGTATTGCGATTATTCCTAATAGCGAAAGTTGTTTTTTCATGTCCGCTCCCCCTCACGGTGATGATCGGTTTTCTTTTATTGTAGCACTCCGCTTTTTAGAAAGCAAGAAGGGCTGCGTGCATTTATATGACGCAGTGGAGTAAGGTTTGTCACCTATGGTAAACAAGGACTGTCATTTTGATGCGATACGCACCGAAATGACAGTCCTTGTTTTTGACGCAAGCAAATTGCTCCATCAAATATTTTTCAGAAACGTCTTGATTTGTTTGCGCTGCAAAACAAAATTCAACATACCAAATAACGGAAAAACCACCAAAGAAACATTAACCGCACTGACAATCAGCATACCAATGCCGTCTGCCGCCGCCTCTCCTTTTACAGAGAAAACGCCTATCAATAGTACCGCCAAAACCAGATTGGGCAAAATGCTATTTCATAGTTTTGACAATGGAATTGCATTTAAGTAAAAGCATCAAAAGGAGGGGCTGATTTTTCGTTGCCATGCGCAGCTTCCATTTAAGCTTGCCTGAACACGCAGACCTTTGCGCCCGTTGAAATGAATGCGCCAATACCGGGTGCCCGAAAAAGTCTTTAACAACTCGAATGCGTCTACAAAGTCGCATTTCCCGATTAAGCAGCAGCACCTGGCGCGCGGCGTATAACCCGTTATAAGCTATAAAGCACTGCACCTGATCATCCAGAATTTTCGACGCCTCAGAAAATTGCTGATTCATATTGACCGCCATCGCGCAAACTCTTTGCAGTAAGCGAATGTCGCAGCCATTCACCATAGAAGCATGGCCCTCACGGTAATGGTAGCAGGCGCTATTTTCAATCACAAGCAAGCTATTTGCTTTCGCGATACAAGGATAGGTGCAAACGGCATCCTCGCCTAAGGTTACAAACGGATCAACTCCCTCATATACCACTTTCAATAATCCCGTGCGAAAAATTTTATTCCAAAGGGAGGGCGAAATGTGATATTCCTCCGCGCGCATATCGTACATCATTTGCGGAAAAACAGAACTCTCCAGTTCTTTTCTATTATATTGTCCGGAATGCAACGAGGTAATCTCCACACAACCTGCAGCGCGAATCACACGTCTGCAAATCAACACATCTGCGTCTGTATTGCCTACATTTTCAAATATACAACTGTAAAAATCCGGGTCAAGCCAATCATCGCTGTCTACAAACGCAGTATACTCGCCTCGGGCGCAGTTTACGCCAGTTCGTCGTGCGCTAACAACGCCACGGTTTTCTGTATGTATAACAAAAACCCGTTGATCCACTTGCGCATACTTATCACAAATGCTCCCACTTTGATCTGTAGATCCGTCATCTACTATAATCAGCTCAAAGTTCTCAAAGGTTTGCTCCAGTATGCTGTCTATGCACTGATTTAGATACTTCTCAACATTGTATACCGGAACCACAATGCTTAATTTAGACATCGTTGATCTCCTTACTTATTCTTATCATTGCCTATCCTATATCATGTTTATCACTCAGAAAACAGTTTCTTTCCCTCCAAAAAACTTTTCCAACTGATTAAAGCATTCAGGATAAAAAACACAGGAAAGACCACTACGGATACCTTGATCGCACAGATAAAGAATTCTGGAATCGTGGATGCTGTCACATAAAAATAATGTGAAATCCCATAAAACAAAAGAACGCTTACAATCAGATTGCAGCACAGCTTCAGCAAGAATTTGTATACGGGTCTGTTCAGGATATTCTTCGATAAATACCAAACAGTATGGAACGTACGAAAAGACATCGCCACAACCGTTCCAAGCGCGACACCGGCAAGCCCCAAAGGCTTCACAAACAACAGCGACAGTCCAAGATTGATCGCCATTTCACCAATGGCCCCTACCTTGGTTTCCCGATAATGACCGGCTGCGGAAACGATAGACCCAAACGGATGACGAATGCTGTATGCATAGCTTCCCGCAATCATCAGATACGCAAACACCGGTTGGCTATACTGCGCATCTGTTACGCCGTTGGTATAGACTGAAACAAACGGCAAAATTAGAATGGCGCATACCGTTGCCATGGCAGTCGCAAGAGCATTGTTCCAAGCTTCATAGCGGTCCACCAACTGATTTAACCGTTTGATCTCCTCTCGCGCAAGGAGATTCCCGAACGCACCACTTAACCCGGAAGAAGTAGAAAGCAGCAATTGCTCTAAAATATTGATTACAGTATGATAAATTGCATATACAGATATATTTGCCAAAGGACTGAAGATTGAAAGAATCACAATATCGGTATTGCGATGAATAAAATAGGATAAATGATGTGTCAGTCCATCCTGTTTTTGAGGAATTGGAACATCATCCGCATCGGTCGCTTTGCAAAGTTGATAATTTCGACTCACACATATACACAACACAATCGGTTTCAACAATAGCACAAACGCTGACGCGAGTTTTACGGCATGGATTCCGCCACCCAAATGGATGACCAACAAGCAAGTCAGAAGATTGGCAATAATGGATATCGTCTGCGCAAACTGAATGATGTACAGCTTTTGGTCAGCTGCCAGCAAAATGTTCTGAGGAACAGAACAATAATAACCGAAATACGTACTGAAGCCGAGGATCAAAACCATAGTAGACACATACAGCCAATCAAACTGCGTATCTATCAGAAATTTCATCACAATTGCCAATATGACCGCAAATCCAATGAAGATATAAGAAATTCTGCGGAAGCTGCGGCGAATTTGATGATATATACCGGAAACACCGACCATATCGTTATTCGCCAAAGGTTTGTACAGTGCCGCTTTCATCACACCGCCTATCCCGCCTTCCAAAAGGACAGTATATCCCAAAAGCTGTGAGACCGACGTAACCAAACCGTTTGCTTCTGATCCAAATGCAGCAAGTATGAATCTGGGCAAAATCAGGCCACATACACCGGATACCGCTTGAAGTAGCAGGGATGAAAAGATATTCAGTTTTGTATAGCTAATTGGTTTCATAATTCTCTATGGTTATTTTTCAAATCTACTTTTTACAGGAAGTTTCTTTTCATATATCGAATGTATTGCAGCGGCAACCGTTTCGTAATTCTCCACAGAAGACACATCGTTAATGCATATCATTTTCAGCTTTGGATCCATGATATCCCTTTGAATAGATGATACTTCACAATTCATAAACGTAAGTTTTCCACGGGAACTTGCGGAAACCGGATGAAATTTCCCCTGCGCAAGTTGTTTATACCGGAAAATGCACTGACTCACATCCAGCGGAGTGCGGAATCTGTTGCAGCTTGTATAACGCAAAATTTCACTGCTTTCTTGCCATGTTTCTTCAAGCGTTGATTTCAAGTAGGCGCTTGGCAAGTGATGTTCCACAAATCCTTGAAAATTGCTTAGATTTTCTAGCTTTAAAATATTTTTCAAAAGAAATTTTATTGGATAGCGCCATGATACATATTTCATGGGATGATTCAGAAACGACTTGATGTAAGAATAGTGGTTGTTGATCGCCCATGTGCAATTTATTCTAATATGCTCAAAAATTTCTGTTGAATCAGAATTGTAAATATTATTGATATATGCAAAATCACAAGGCATTCCCTTGTGAAAGAAAAAATCTGGTTCGACCGGTCCGTTCAGCAGCATATCGTCATTGAAGTATACAAAATGCTCACTTAGTCCTTGAATTCTGTGTATATTTAATTCTATGGGATGTGAGCTGAATGTGGGCAAATATTCCGCAGGAATATAGTCCTTGTGATTAACAATATGGAGCTTGGGATGATCTGTATTCAGCCAGTCCGGCAGGTGCCCCCATGTAATAAAATGAATCTGATTGACCCAGGGCGCATAGGCTTCTACTGCACGAAACCAATATTTTAAGAGACCCATATCACGGTACCGCGCGACACTTGCGTCGGCTCCGGTATCTGGTTTGTATTTTCTCCGTTCTTCCTGCCACGCAGGGTCATTTCCGTCAACCCACGGGATCACGAAATCAATTGTCATGTTTTTTGTCTCCTCATCATGACGCGTCTTCCTGTATATAACACATTCAGCAAACCAATCATGTTGTTTATACAAAGCCGCATTTTTAATTTGCTTTTTTGCTTTCGGATACGCGGTATGGCATAGCGAAAGGATTGGGCGATGAGTGGATTCTTCAAGTAATCCAATATTCTCTTTCGCTTTTCCCAATAAGTAGCCCCAACATGAAACAGCAGCTCATAACGGATACATTCCAGTGAATGCTGTGCCAGATATCCATACAATTGATGTGCTGCATTGAAGTTGCGCTTTGTCAAAAAACGATCCAATTCTGTTCCCAGCAGAATCATCTTGGAAAACGTTTTATCGTTATATGTATTACATATAGAAGACGGATTTTCACGGTAATAATACAATGTGCTGTTAATAATCTGTATGCTCTCCGCATCCAACATACATGCGTAGGTGCACAGCGCATCCTCCCCATAGGTAATGCAGTCGTCCACATTGTTGATCACATTTCGAAGAATTTCACTGCGAATCAGCTTGTTGCAAAAACTGGGACTAATTGCAGGACCGCCACAAGTGTAATCAAACAGCATATTTGCATAGAATCTTTCGTTCATCTTCTGTTTGTCATAATGCCCGGGGTCTACACAGCTTGGGATTTCGTATTTATGGTCATCTGAAAAGTAAACCATATCACAAATCAGTATATCTGCTGTCTCCTGTTCAAACATAACACGGTACATATCATGGTCAATTCGGTCGTCGCTATCAACAAAAGTTATATACTCTCCAGACGATATCTCCACACCATATTTTCTTGCAGCGGTAACACCTACTTTTTTTAGGTGTATAACGCGTACTTTTTGATCTGCCTTCGCATATTCATCGCAAATAGCACCGCTTTGGTCTGTAGATCCATCGTCCACAAGAATGAGTTCAAAATCGGTAAAAGTTTGGGCAAGGATACTGTCAAGGCATTCCCGGAGATATTTTTCTGTGTTGTAAACCGGCACGATAACGCTTAATTTCGGCATTGGAGCTATCACCATCTCTACTAAATGTTTGTATAACCCATTTCAAGAATATCCGCAATCCTCTTGCAAGCCAAACCATCTCCATAAGGATTGCTTGCCTTCGCCATCACTTCATATTCGGTTGGATTTTCAAGCAGCAATTTGAAGTTTTCATAAATAGTCTGCTCATCCGTGCCAACCAGTTTCAAAGTTCCCGCTGTAATACCTTCGGGGCGTTCTGTCGTATCTCGCATAACCAAAACAGGTTTGCCCAAGGAAGGTGCTTCTTCCTGAATTCCGCCGCTATCCGTTAAGATCATATAGCTGCGAGAAAGAAAATTATGAAAATCAAGAACATCCAGCGGCTCGATAATATGTATCCTATCACATCCATGCAATTCCGCTTCTGCCGCCTGGCGTACAGCTGGATTCATATGAATCGGGTAAATCGCCTTCACATCAGGATGCTCGTCCATAACGCGGCGGATCGCACGGAACATATTGTGCATTGGCTCACCAAGATTTTCACGACGGTGGGCCGTAATCAAAATCAAACGGCTGTCTGCTGCCCACTCCAATTCAGGGTGCGTATAATCTTTGCGGACTGTCGTCTTCAGCGCATCAATCGCAGTATTTCCCGTGATATAAACGGTACGTTCATCTTTGCCTTCCTTTACCAGATTCTCCCTGGAGAGCTCTGTAGGCGCAAAATTGTACCTTGAAATAATAGAAACCGCCTGCCGGTTGAATTCCTCCGGAAAGGGGCTATATATGTCATATGTACGAAGTCCGGCCTCAACATGACCGACTGCGATCTGCTTGTAGAAGCAAGCGAGGGCCGTCACAAACGTGGTTGAAGTATCTCCATGAACAAGAACCACATCAGGCTTCACTTCATCAAGAACAGCACCGATTTTATTCAGGATATTCGTTGTGATATCAAATAAAGTTTGTCCTGCTTTCATGATGGAAAGATCATAATCCGGGACGACCTTGAATGTGTCGAGAACCATATCAAGCATCTGGCGATGCTGACCGGTAACGCAGACCACTGTATGAATATTTTTTCTGGACTTCAGCTCATTTACCAGCGGACACATTTTAATTGCTTCGGGTCTTGTGCCAAAGACAAGCATGACTGTTTTCACATTTTTTCTCCTTATTTCCTAAGAAGTTCATCTAACTGCTTTCGCTGTTTTTCGTTATCAAACTCACAGTTTATGGATTTCGTCGATTTACCAATGCTCATCAACGCATGTACAATTCCATCGGTGCTGTTTTCGCATACAATACCATGTTCACGGCCGATCATCTCTTCCGCGGAAGTCGTGTTTGTTGCAATCACCTTTATGCCCATAAGCTTCGCTTCGTCAAACACCATCGGCGCCGCTTCGTGAAATGATGGGACAAGCAGCCAATCGGCTTGCACTAAGTATTGATATGGATCACTTTGTTCCCCAAGCAACATAACACGGCTGTCCAATTGATATTTACTGATCAAGCGTGTAATTTCTTCTTTTTGCGGTCCATCGCCAATGATGTAATAAC
>JAZQUL010000026.1:0-7592 GCA_045631285.1 Faecousia sp.
AAAATGGTATTGAAGTGCTTCGCCAGCGTGGATTTTCCGCAGCCGTTGCCGCCCAAAACCGCCACAAAGCTGCCTTCCTCCACGGAAAGGTTCAAATCCGTAAATACGGTAACGCCGGGCGTGTCCTCCACGCCCGGATAAGTATAGGATAAGTTTTCCACTGTAATGGCTGTTCCCACAGTATTCCTCCTAATCGGGTGTCCATCTGCCGGTGGCGCCGCAGGGCAGTATCCGACCGCCACTGGTCACCGGCAATCCAAGCTCGCCCACCTCGGTCCTGCCGCCGTGGGTCGCGCCGAATACCACGTCCGATGCATAGCCTACCGCGCTGGGGGCAAGGCCGGTGGTATAAGAATTGATGATAACAAAAAGCGGATTGTCCGTCAGCAATTTGGCGGTTTCCAGTAAGAAGGGGTAGAAGCTGGTCTCCATCTTCCAAATTTCACCGCTGGGGCCACGTCCGTAGCTGGGCGGGTCCATAATAATGCCGTCGTACCGTCTCCCCCGGCGGATTTCCCGCTGGATGAACTTGCCGCAATCGTCCACAATCCAATGGATGGGTTTCTCCGCAAGACCGGAGGCAATGGCGTTTTCCTTTGCCCACTGGACCATACCTTTGGAAGCATCCACGTGGTAAACCTCTGCGCCGCCGGCTGCTGCCGCAAGGGTTGCGCCGCCGGAATAGGCAAAAAGGTTCAACACCCGCACAGGTCTTCCCGCATTTGCCACCTTCTGGCGGATATAGTCCCAGTTGGCGGCCTGCTCGGGAAAGACGCCCGTGTGCTTAAAGTTCATAGGCTTGACATTAAAAGTCAGATAGTCCCGGTAGCGAATTTGCCACCGCTCCGGGAGGTGGTGGTCAGACCAGTGGCCGCCACCGGTTGAGGACCGGAGATACCGGGCGTCGAACTTTTTCCAGCCCGGGTGCGTGCGGGGGGTATTCCAAATAACTTGGGGGTCGGGGCGCACAAGGATATACTTTCCCCAGCGCTCCAGCCGCTCCCCGTCGGAGGTGTCCAGCACCTCATAATCCTTCCATAAATCGGAGGTCCAAATCATACTTTCTCCTTATTCTGCCGCAGGCGCAGAGGGGTCTACGCCACCGGGCAGATACTGATTCATATAGGTTTCCCACGCCTGCTTGGTGTGGACAGTACAATGCTTACAGGGGGCGGTATTGGCCGGATACTGAACCGCGCCATTTACCGTAAAGCCCTTGAAGACCGCCGGCGCGCCGCCGTCGTCTATCTGATAAACGTAGGGGGTGTCGTAGAACTGCGACCACAGTCTGTGGGGAATGACGGCATTGATTTCGTCGATGTCCTTTTGGGTCATCTTCAGCAGGGACAACTGCTGTACCACCGCAGGGGTAAAACCGGTAGCGGGGTCCAGATTCTCCACCATAGAGAAGAGGGTGCAGTATTCATTTGCCACACCGTTTCCGGTGGTGCAGTAATTGACGGTCATATGCTTGTCGCAGTAGCTTGTGGGCGCATCCTCGGGGTAAACCTTGGCGGTCTTGACCCGGGTAAAGTCGCTGGACTGCCGTACATCGTGGTAGCAGGCAGAGGTTGCCAGCTTGCCGCTGTCGAGACACACAGTTACATCCACCATCTTATTTTCGTCGTAGAGAGGGATATTTGCCTTACCGGCGTGAAGGGGTCGCATAACGTTGCGCCACATACGGGCGGCGGGGTTATAAGAGCCGCTGGAGAGGGTGATGGTCTCGGGGATGTCGTAGCCGCACCAAACCGCTGCGGTGTAGTAGCCTGTAAAGCCGCAGAACCAGCGGTCACGCCAGCTGGAGGTAGAACCGGTCTTACCGCCCACGTCCATACCGGAGAGAGCCGCGCCTGCGCCCGTACCGTTATTGACAGCGTTTACCAGGCAATAGTTCATATAGGTGACGGTCTTATCACTGAGAATTTCCCGGCTTTCCTGGTCTTTATCGATGAGCAGGTTGCCATCGCTGTCGTAGACCCGCAGGAAGGTACGGCCTTCCCGCCACACACCGCCGTTTGCAAAGGTGGCGTATGCGCTGGTCATATCCCGGACGGTGATGCCCTTGGTCTGGGCGCCCAGCGCCAAGGGGCCATAGTCCTTATCGGTCTGCACCCAGCCGGAAGAGGTGGTATTGGCGTCAATCAGGGTAGACATACCGAACTTATATTTGGCAAATTCGTAAGCGTAGCTGATACCGATGCCGTCCAGAGTATTGGCGGCAGCGGCGTTAACAGAGTCCTCCACCGCTTCGAAAATGGTGCGCTTATAGGAGAACTGCCGGGTATCGTTATTGGGCCATACACTGTTACCGTTATACTGCAGGGGCTTGTCGTAAACCACGGTAGCCGGGTTGATTGCGCCCAGCTCGAAAGCGGGGGCGTATACGGAAATAGGCTTAATGGAAGAACCGGACTGCAGACGCACCAGCGCTCTGTTCCAGCCGTCGTATTCCTTTTCGCCTACGCCGCCGGCAAGGGCCACAATATCGCCGGTACGGTTATCCACAACCACAATGGAGGACTGAAGCTGCTGACCGCTCTTGGTATCGGGGATATAGTCCAGATTGCCGTAAATTTCATCGACCTGAGCCTGCACCACAGGGTCCATCGTGGTATAGATATGGTAGCCGCCGCGACGAATCAGCTCCATATACAGCTTTTCCGAGGCGCTGTTCCATTCCACGTTGGAAAGCTCTGCCATTTCCTTGGCAAGGTCTTCCAGCACCGTCTCGGTAAACCAGGAGTAAACGCCCTGATTGGAGACCTGCTCCAAAACCACCTTGGTATTGCACTTGGGGCAGTAATACTCCCCTTCTACCTGCTTAAAGTTTGCCGCCACATCCCGGTAGCCACAGCTTTCGTTGGGACAGGTGTTGAGCCGTTCTTCCACAGTAACGCCGGACTCAAAGACCATCTCCTGGGCGATGGCAGCATCGTATTCTTCCTTGGTAATCCAGCCCTGGTTGCACATTTCCTTCAGAACGATGGTCTGGCGCTCCCGGTTGCGTTCCCGGCCTGTCTTGCCGCCCTCCTCGAAGGCCTTGCGGTAGGGGTCAAAAATCGAAGGGTTGTTGGTAATACTGATTAAGCTGGCGCACTCTGCGGTGGTCAGCAGCTCCAGCTCCTTGCCGAAATAGTACTCGGCGGCGCTGCGGACACCGTTGTAGCCGTTGCCGAAATAGACGGTATTGAGGTACAGCTCAATGATCTGGTCCTTTGTGCTGCTGCGTTCCACGCAGACAGCGCGGAAAATCTCCATCACCTTACGCTGGACGGTAAAGCTGTTCTCACCGGTGAGGTTTTTGATAAGCTGCTGGGTAAGGGATGAACCGCCGGCGGTGCCGCCGCCGAAGAACATACCGGCGCAGGCTTTGATGGTGGTAAACCAGTCTACGCCCTGATGCTCATAAAACCGCTTATCCTCGATGGCCACGGTGGCGTGAATCAAATCCTCGGGCATATCCTCCAAATCCGCCCACTGGCGCTTGGTATCGGAATAGATACGCTGCAGGGGCTGAATTTGCCCGGCGCCGTCCACATAATAAAGGAAGGAGGACATATCGAGCGTAAAGTCGTCCAAGTTAAGGTCTGCATTGGGCAGAATGTCCTCTTCCAGATAATCGCCCACGATGCCCAGCAGCACAAAGGCGCAGACACCGCAGATAAGCGCAACGGTAACAGCCGCGCCCGCTACGATTTTGAGAACCGAGAAGACTGCCATCCATATTTTGTACAGAATATGAAGGGGCTTCGGAGCCTCCCAGCTCTGTGGCTCGTTTCCTCTTTGATTTTCAGGCATATTTTTTACCTCCGTATTCTACGACCCGTAATCGGTCAGCTAGGTGCATTTTTTGAAAATGGCATATAGGCATACCATCATACATATCATTATAGCATACCCCAGAAAAAAACGAAAGACCCAATTTATAAATATTTAATGAATTTCCGGGAAAACTTTGTGTGGTGGCTTGCCGCTGGGGCTGAAATAAAGTCGATGCCCGATGCGCCGATTTTATGCAGCGGGAAAATGCTTGAAAGATCGTACCGGGAGATTGCCACGTCGGCCTTTGGCCTCCTCGCAATGACAAAGGAGAAATCCTGTCATTCTGAGCGTGGTGCTCCGCGCAGCGAATCAAAATCTTAATGATTGCCAGTGGCAATCATACCTTGATTTATGGCGTAGCCGGAGTCGAAGAATCTACGCATTATCGTTTTTGCATAGCACACCTTTGGTGCGAAGATCCTTCGACGCGCTGCGCTTGCTCAGGATGACAACCTTAGCTTATGCGCTGTACGGATAGAAAGAGAGTGGATAAAATGAAACGGTTTCGGAATATCTTCCCTTTACTGCTCCTTATACTGTATTTAGGAGTCTATGACGGTAAGGTGGCGCTGCTGCGGGGTGGCCACAGCGTACCTGTGCAAATTTACGACCGGGACGCTTCCCTCTATCCCCCGGAAGCACGAAAAGCCTTACAGGACGGAATCCCCATTCGCAGCCAGCATCATCTGAACACACTGCTGGAGACCTTTCTCTCCTGACAGATTGTGCTTGATTTTCTTCCCCGGATGCTGTAAAATATGCGTAAAGAAAGAGACGGGAGGAAACAGTATGTTCGGTTCTGATTTTATGACCATCGTGGATGAAGACGGTACGGAGTATGAATTAGAGGTGCTCACCTCTGTGGAGTACGGTGGCTGCACCTATCTTGCGGTAATTCCCGCAGGAAACGAAGACGAGACGCTCCCCGAGGTCAGTATTCTCAAGTCCGAGGAGGACGAAGACGGCGAGCCGCTGCTTTGCGCCATTGAAGACGACGAGGAGCTGAATGCTGTCAACGATCTGATTATGGCAGAACTTTATCTCGAGGAAGAAGAATAAGCTTGCAGCCTGCTTGGTACGTGGCGTGTCCTTTTGGACCCACATTTTATTAAAGGGAAGCTTGACTTCTGTATCGGATTGCAGACCTCCCGCCCACGCTTTGACGAGGGGCGGACGTTGGGAGCAGCGAACATGCAGAGCGACTACCCACCTGCCATTCGTGCAGGTCATAAATGGATGCGTACGGCCAAAGCGGGTTTAGGGGTGTCGTGAAAACGGCACCTCTTTTTTAGTCGCTGTAGGGGGCGGCGCCCTCGACGCCCCGCCATACAATGCTGCAATCGAACAAAATCGGTGCATCGAGCACCGATTTTGTTTTGGGTCGCTGTAGGCATCGACCCCTACATATTTTTCCCGTCCTTTGTTGATAAAAATATGTGAGAATTTTGTAAAATTTTGCAAGTTGCAATAATAATACTTGCAACATTGAAAAAAATAGGTTATAATCCCATAGAAACACGAGACCCAACGCATATTACTTATACGAGAGGAACTGAATTATGAGCGCATCCAACAAGAAAAAGCTTCGCAAGGAGCAAAACACCGCTAAGCTGACTGAGCGTCAGACTCAGGCGCAGAAGGAAGCAAAGCAGCTGAAGCGGTACACCGCCGCATTTGTTTCCATTATCGCCATTATTTTGGTAGTGGCTATTGCCATTGTGGCCGTCCGGGGCATTGTCCAGTCCGGTAAGCTGCAGTTAGATTCTGTTGCCGCTGTTGTAGGCGGCAACGAACTGAGCGCTGTGGAAATGAACTACTACTACTTTGATGCCATTGATACTGCCTACGCCCAGTGGTATTCCGACTACGGCACCAACACCGAAATGTATTTGCAGATTATGGAAGGTCTAAACATTAATAAGCCTCTGGAAGACCAGATGTACGACGCTAAGAACAACAAGACCTGGGCAGACCACTTTGTGGAAACCGCTCTGGAAAATGCCAAGCGCACCTACCTGCTGTGCGATCTTGCCGAGAAGGCAGGTTTCAAGCTGACTGAGGATGATACCAAAGCCATCGACAGCCAGATTTCCACCCAGAAGCTCTACGCCGCTTATTACTACGGCTACTCCGATTTCAATAAGTACCTGGGCACTGTCTACTGCTTCGGCGCAAACGAAGAGAATTACCGCAGCTTTGTTGAGCAGAATAAGCTGGCAAACGCTTATATCGCCCACTATGCCGAGAGCCTTAGCTACAACGATACCCAGATCGCTGAGTACGTCAAGGACAAGCTCACCGAGTACAACAGCTACAGCTACAGCTCCGTCTACTTAAGCTACACCTACTTCCTGGGTGAGAAGCAGAAGGATGAAAACGGCAAGGAGATTGACTACACAGACGCAGAGCGGAATGCTGCCCGGGCAAAGGCTAAGGAGGTTGCAGAATCCCTGCTGACCAACAAGACCTTTGAAGCTCTTGAAAAGGCAGTTAAGGCCTTGGCAATCAACAAGGACAAGACCAATGCCGCCGCTACCGACAACAAGAACGTGCTTGGCTCTGCCCTGCCCGGCGCTATGAAGGATTGGCTGATTAACGCTGAGCGCGTCGTGGGCGACACCGGTGTAATTGTCAATGACTACGCGCCCACCAAGGAAGACGGCACAGAGGATAAGGATGCCGAGAGAATTGTCAACGGCTACTACGTTGTGCTCTTCAACGGTGTAAACGACAACAAGGTTCCCACCGTGGACGTACACCACCTGCTCAAGGCCTTTGTTGACGACAAGAACGACAACAAGAAGGACGACGACGGCTACGTCATCTACACCGATGCCGAGAAGAAGGTCGCTAAGGACGCTGCTGAGAAGCTGCTCAAAGAGTGGGAAGAGATGGAAGGCGGCAAGACCCTGGACAACTTCAAGAAGCTGGTAGAGAAGCACTCCGACGACACCGCCTCCAAGGCAACCGGCGGTCTGTACGAGAACATCTCCTACGACCAGAACTATGTGGACACCTTCCTGAACTGGTGTATCGACGAGAACCGTAAGGTGGGTGACGCTGAGATTATCGAAACCGAGTACGGCTACCACATTATGTATTTCGCAGAGCGCAACGAGATGAGCTACCGCGACCTCCTCATCACCAACGATATGCGTAGCGACGATACCCAGAAGTGGTACGATGAGCACTTCAAGACCATTACCGGTTCTATCAAGGACCTGCAGTGGATTGCTACCGACACAATCATCTCTGCCCGGTAATTATGCATAAATTCACCTCCTGTGGAGAAGATTTCCACAGGAGGTGTTCTTTTTGCGTCAATATAAAAAATACGGTCTTTGGATTGCGGGGGCGGCTGCCGGGGCGGTGGCAGGACTATTCGGTGCAGGCGGTGGAATGGTGCTGGTGCCGCTGCTTTCCACACTTACGGATTTAGAAGAAGACGAGGTCTTTCGGGCCTCGGTATCCATCATCCTGCCTATCTGCGTAGTCAGCATTGTAATGACCCGTTACTACCCTCCCCTCGGTGTAGTGCTGCCTTACTTGCTTGGCAGCTGCGCCGGCGGTCTGCTGGCGCCCCGGGTTTCCCGGCGCATTCCCACGCTGTGGCTTCACCGGGCGCTGGGTATCCTTATTTTATGGGGAGGGATTCGGTATTTATGGCCTTAGTCGCTTTCTTTGCCGCCGCCTTTTGCGGTCTGCTGGCAGGAATGGGCTTGGGCGGCGGCAGTCTGCTGATTTTATACCTCACCGCAGTGGCAGGC
>JAZQUL010000027.1:0-3139 GCA_045631285.1 Faecousia sp.
TATTCGTTATGCTGCTAAGGAGCGGTTTCTCGGAAAGCTGATTATGCTCTTTGGCCTGTTCATTCTCCTGTGTGTTCCCGCAGGATTTCTCGCAACGCTGTTTGTCAGCCGTTATTATGGGGATACCTATTTCCATATGACGCTGGTAGAAGTCATCGGCTTTTTAGGTATGATGGCGGGCGGCTTGCTGATCAGTACTTGGGGAGGATTCAAGCGCCACATCAAGACACTGCTGGTGGGCATGATGGTCTTTGGTGCGCTGGCAATTGCAATGGGGTTAGTCGAAAACTTTTATGTGTATCTGGCACTGATGGCCGTTTACGGAGTTGCACTGACCATGGTGCAAACAGCCTCCACCACACTTTTACAGGAGAACAGCACACCGGAAATGTCGGGACGGATATTTGGCTTGTACGGTGCGGCTTATTCCAGCTTCCTGCCCATCGGCATGATGGTATTCGGGTTGCTGGCAGACAGAACCTCCATGCGACTGCTGATGGCGGTCTCCGGTGGTTTGCTGATCTTAATGGCTGCAGTGATGTTTCTGGATAAATCCTTTTATCGGCATGGCAGCAGAAGTTGAAACATAACAGCTAAACAAAAATAGACGATGAGAAATCTTGTGATTCCTCATCGGCTGTTACTTTATCGAACTACGGAAGAATGACTATAGATGTAGAATTCCTCCTGGCTGGGCATCCATTTCTTTTCCTTGGGCGGGAAGTTGGCATCAAAGGCTTCCACGGCAGCTATATCCTCGCAACAATCCGCAGCAGTGCTGGGAATGTACATCCAGTTCTTGCCTTCCAGTGCGCCGGGAATTAACTCTGCCACCAGCAAGGCTGTGGGGAAATTGCCGGGAACCACAAAGCTGACATGCTTCTTTTTGCAGCTGACAAATCCACGGCTGACATAGTTGCCAGGGTTTCCAAAATTAATATTCACATCATAGCCCATCTCGCGCGCTACCGCAAAGGAATGCTCGATCAGGATCTTGCCGAGCTTTTGCCGCTGATATTTCGGTGCAACGCACAGCGGGCCAAAGGAAAGGATTTCTTTCCTTTCACCGCTTTCATTTTCCAGCCATGCTTTGGTATACATGATGTTGCCAACGATTTCGCCGTCCTTTTCCAGAACAAAGGCAAGCTCTGGGATGAAGTCCGGATGGGAGCGCATCATATGGACATAGTAATGCTCATCCGCGCCGGGTTTATAAACATTCCAGAATGCTTCCCGGGTCAGTTCCTCCACTGCCCGGTAGTCCTTAGGCGTTTCCAGTCGAATCGTCAAATTATTCATGAATCTTTCCTCCAATCAAGGAATCATAAATCATAACAAGGCCTGCGCTGAGCAAAATGCCGCCGATAATATCCGTCAGCCAATGCACGCCGGAAATCAGTCTGCCAATTACCATAAACACAACAAATGCGGTGATCGCTATGGAAACACATTTGCGGAACATAGGTTGTTTGATGCGACCACGCAACTGCATCATAGCGGTGGGCATTACGCATAGCACAAGTAATGTTGTCGAGGAGGGGTAGGATGCTTCCAAGTAGCCCTCAATCAACACCGGCCTATAATTAATCACATAACTTTCAAAGAACAAGTATGCCGTCAAAGTAACAATATAAAACGCACCCAGGATAAGAATGCTGCGATCCACTTTCAGAATACTTTTTCTTTTGATCCACTGCGCCAGCCCCAGCAATGCAAAACCAAACCCAAATGCAACGGGCACCAAGCCTAGCCAATCGGTGATGGTGTATAACTGCATATGCACACCGGTGCGCATATGTACCATGCTGTTAAGCGTGGCAAAGCCGACAGTTGATCCCTGTGGGCCGATGGCCTGCACATCAATCAGGCTGATTGCGATGGTCCACAGTGCAAATGCTGCAAGCAATCCAAGTGCGATACAAATCTTTCTTTTCTTCATTTTGACCGTCTTCCTTTGTTTGTATTTGGCTTTCGCCTACCTACAGACTAAAGCAAGCGGTCAGAAATACAAGAAACAGACCGTCACATGCATGACACGCTTCGTATCACTGCTTTTTTATAAGCATTGCCACCTTAATCATCAAAAACACGAAAACAAATGCGGCTGCATAAGGCTGTGCGCTTATTATGAAAAGAAGTGCGGTGGCCGTATTGATTAGCAAGGATAGTATGCTCTTATTACGCACCCAAAACGCTCCCCGGCAATTTTGAAGCACAAGGGTGGAAATACCAAATGCCACCATACCGATTACCATTACAAAATATGCCGCTTTCAAATAAGGGGCGATTTCTGTCAGGAACAGCAGAGAAACGGCCTGCACATAGCCGTCTGTTTTTTGCCCGAAGAACGGGACAAAAAAGAACATGGCGACGCCCAAATCCAGCAATCCAAATACCATATCCCGGAGAATTGATTCCTTTTGCTTTTGATCTTCCTCCGCTATGGTTAACACCTCTTCGCCGGACAGCAGTTCATCAATGGTCACGGAAAAGAATTTAGAGATTGCCTTCAGCGAATCGATATTGGGATATCCTCTGCCCGACTCCCACTTGGAAATCGCAGTTCGGGATACGTAAAGGGATTCTGCCAGTTCTTCCTGGGTAAGCCCTTTCTGCTTTCTTAGTTCCTGTAATTTTTCATGAAACTCCATAAATATCGCTCTTTCATAGATGGTCCATACGTGCCGTGATATTCTAGTGTTAGTAACCTAATAGTATCATATTAACATAAAAAATACCAGCAAAGCTTTGTACACAGAATATAAACACCTGCTCTATGGCAGAATCGGCGGTATGATTGATTTTTGCGGCACTTTCCTGTATAATTCCAGCAAATACTGTGCAGCTTTCTCGTGCCGCCGTTATGCTGCATCAACGATCAGGTTTAGAAATTGTGTGCGACAGACTGTAAGGAGAAACTATGAAAGAGGAATGTTTGATTTGTAAGGCGCCGCTGGAATATCTTACCCAGGATGAAACCATGGAATGCGCCATCTGCCACAAGCGGGAGCTGAGCAAAACCCGGTGTGCAGCGGGGCATTATGTGTGCAACCACTGCCATACCCAGGGGATGGACAGCATCTTTGGCCTGTGTTTTGCGGAAACCTCCTGTGACCCCATTGCCATACTGGAAAAAATG
>JAZQUL010000028.1:0-4464 GCA_045631285.1 Faecousia sp.
CAGGTATTTTATTTATTACCCTGTCCGGCATCTGCGCCACCTTGGGCAAACATCCTGTCAAACGGGGTCTTACGGTTTTCGGCGGTGGTATGCTGGTCACCGTTGCCACTTGGCTTCTTTGGCGTGTGGGTTTTGCAGACAGGGGACTGCTGATTTACTTTGGCGTTCTGCACTGCATAGGTGTCTGTATGCTTCTCTGGGCGCTTTTCCGAAGACTCCCTTGGTGGGTACTCATTCCCGTGGGACTTGCCGTCATTTGTGCAAAGGAATTGGTAAGCGATATCCACCCGGACACCTACTTTCTTCTGCCTTTTGGTATTTATCCCCGCTTTTTTGCCACCTCCGACTACTTCCCGCTGCTTCCCTGCCTCGGCTATTTTCTGATTGGCGGCGGTTTGGGTCAGTTGCTTTATAAAAACAAGAAGAGCCTGCTGCCCCAACCAAAGTTTTTCCCCTTTAACGCGCTGTGCTTTATGGGCCGCCACTCCCTCTTTATTTATCTTATCCACCAGCCTATCATTGCCGGCTGTATTTTCCTCATATCCCTCTTTATTTAGGAGTTTTGTATGAAACAGCGTTTTAATCCTATGCCTCTTGTTCTTTTTTCTTTGCTGTCCGGCCTTGTTGGCTTAGGACTGCAGCTTTGGCAAAAACAGGCGGCCGTAGACCCTGAAGGTCTGCTGATTCCCGGTCACCCGTCCTCTTATCTTCTGCTGGGTCTTTCCGTTTGCGTGCTGCTGATTCTTTTTTATATCGCCACGGGCGTTCCCCGGGATATGCGTTACAGCGAACTTGCCAAAGGTCAAAAGTATACCACGGCCGGCTGCATTTTCGGCGTTGCCGGTATCGCCGCCACTTTACTGCTTTCTGCGGTTTCCGGTACAATTGCCGCTTTGTGTATTGCAGCCGCAGTCACTCTGCTGCTGCAGGTTTACGGGCAGAAGAACAAATCTATCCGCTTTTGGGCCGGCTGTGGCACGGTTTTCTCTTTGGTAATTTTGGCACTCACCCAATACCCTGTCTGGTGCGTAGAGACCCAAACGCAAAACTATGCCTACCTTTTGCTGGCAGTGCTGAGTCTGTTACTGGCTGCCTACCACCGGGCAGAGGGCGAATTGGGCGTTTCCCATTGCAAGCGAATGGTCTTCTTCCATTGCGCCGCCATTTATTTTGGCATTGCCTGCGCTGCCACAGAGCTGGGCTATTTAACTGCCGGATTGGCGCTTTGGTGTGCCTTTGACCTACTGCGCCTGCAGCCGGTAGTCCATATCCGTATGGCGCTCCCGGAGACAGTCGCCAAGTGCATCCGGGCGCTTACCGATGCCGGATATCCCGCTTATGCCGTAGGTGGCTGTGTCCGGGACACCCAGTTGGGCGAACCGGTGCACGACTACGATCTATGCACCTCTGCCACCCCCGACCAAATCGCAGAGATTTTCTCTCAATATCACCTGATTCGAGCCGGTGAAAAACACGGCACAGTAGGCGTGGTCATTGACGGCGCTGTCTATGAAATCACCACCTTCCGCACAGAGGGCGAATATAAGGACAACCGTCACCCGGACTGGGTCTCTTTTGTGGACGATTTGGAACTGGATTTGGCCCGGCGGGATTTTACCATCAACGCTATGGCCTATTCCCCGGTCACCGGCCTGCAAGACCCTTGGCACGGCGCCGACGACCTGAAGAAGCAAATTCTCCGGGCCGTGGGCGAGCCGGAAGCGCGCTTCCGGGAAGATGCCCTGCGAATCCTGCGTGGCGTACGCTTCTCTATCCGCTACGGTCTGACCCCTGATGCAAAGACCGGGAAAGCGATGATGTCGCTGTCTCCCCTGATGCATAATCTTGCAAACGAACGGGTTTTTGAGGAAATGTGCAAAATTCTGCCCCTATGTAAAGCCCGGGATCTTCTGCGGTTTGCCCCTGTGTTTTTGCAGGTCATCCCGGAATTGAAGCCCGCGGTGGATTTCCATCAGAGAAGCCCCCACCACGCTTATGACGTGTTTACCCACACCGCCTATGTGGTAGAAAACGCGCCACAGGACTTACCCCTCCGTTGGGCAGCGCTGCTGCACGATGTGGGCAAGCCCGATGCCTTTACCCAGGACGAAGATGGCAGAGGCCATTTTTACGGCCACGCAGACATCAGCGCAGAAAAGGCAGATGCGATCCTCCTGCGGCTGAAAGCCCCCACCGCCCTGCGGGAAAAGGTCGTGTTCCTTATTAAAAATCATATGCTCTCCCTTCCCGCCGATCCCGCGGTGCTGCGCCGCCGGCTGAGCCATTACGGTGAAGAGAACATTCGTGACCTGCTGAAGATGCAAAGAGCCGACTATTCCGGCAAAGGCGTCACCGACAATATGCCTCCTTTCGCCTTGGTGGAAGGATTGATTGAAAACATTCTTGCCGAGGAACATTGCCTCAGCCTGCGTGATTTGCAGGTAAACGGAAAAGATCTGATGGCTGTAGGCTTCCCGGAAGGAAAGCTTTTGGGCGAAGGGCTAAGCCATCTTCTTGACTGCGTATTGGATGAAAAGCTCCCCAACGAGCGGGAAGCCTTATTAGATGCCGCTGTGCTATATTTACAGGAAAGGACAAATAAATAATGAAAATTGCGATAGTAACCGGCGCAAGCTCCGGTATGGGGCGGGAGTTTGTGCGCCAGCTTGCCGGCTATGTAAAGGTTGACGAGGTTTGGGTCATCGCCCGCCGGGAAAACGCCCTGAACGAACTGAAAAAGGAATGTCCCTACCCCATTCGGCCGGTGGCGCTGGACCTCTGCGACCCGGAGAGTTTTTACCGTTTATCTGCTCTTTTAGAGGAAATAAAGCCTGATATCCGGCTGCTTGTCAACGCTGCCGGCTTTGGCAAGTTCGGCAAATTCCAGAACGTTCCCTTGGGCGACGACCTGCGGATGATTGACCTGAACTGCAAGGCGCTGCTCTATATGACCCGGCTGTGCGTGCCTTATATGTCGGAAGGCAGTCACATTTTGCAGCTCGACAGTATGTCCGCCTTCCAGCCCGTGCCTTATATTGCCGTTTACGGCGCTACCAAAGCCTTCGTCCTCAGCTACACCCGGGCCATCCTTCCGGAGCTGCAAAAAGCAGGTATCCGCATTATGGCGATGAATCCCTTCTGGGTAAAAACGGAGTTTTTTGACCACGCCTTTGCCACCAATGGCAATGAAGTACAAAACTATGTCTGTTTCTACGAAGCCAAGGACGTGGTAGCTACGGGACTGCACGACCTATATAAGACCAAAAAGCAGGTCTCTGTCCACGGTTTTATTGCAAAATGCCAGCGGCTCTTAGTGAAATTAGCGCCCCATAGCTTTGTAATGAAGGTTTGGATCAATCAACAAAGGACACCGAAGAACGACCCCCGTACGCAAAAATCTTAATGACCCGGAGACCGTTATGCAGAAAACAGACAGTATGCGCCATATAAAGCATTTTATTTGGGACTTTGACGGCACTCTTTTCGACTCCTATCCTATTATCATCGGCAATCTCCGGGCCGCTCTGCAGGACTATGGCCACGACTGTGACCCGGTTGAAGCAATGCAGCTTATGCTGCAAAACATTGCTGTGGCCCATCATTACTATGCGGATAAGTTCGGTATCCCCTGCGAAGAATTGGTAGAAACCTATACCCGCCACCATCAGGAAACCAATCCCCAGCTTTTGGCAAAGCCCATCGGGGATGTGGAGAAAGTTCTTTCAAAAATCTGCGCCACCGGCAGAAAAAATTACATATTCACCCACCGCAAATGCAGTACCACCGCCCAGTACTTGGAGAAATACAATCTTGCCCATTACTTTACCGAGATTGTTGGCCCGGAAGCGCAAAATTTCGCCTATAAGCCCGCCCCGGATTCTCTGCTGTACTTGATGGACAAATACGGTATGACTGCCGAGGAGGCGGTTATGGTTGGTGATCGGGACTGCGATTTAGGCAGCGCCCGGAATGCCGGCATCGGCACCGCCCATTTTGTGTGCGCCATTGCGCCGGAAAATCTTTCTTGCGATTTCCGTTTTGAAAGCTATGAAAAAATGCTTGCCATTTTGTAGTTTTTAATTTATAATCTGTAAAGGAATACGCGGTCAGTAAATGAATGTAGGGGCGGTTAACCGCCCGTGCAACTGGACACCTCGTATTCGCCGCATCCTGATGCAAAATCGCAGGGTGCGCCGCCGGACGATCAATGATCGCCCCTACGAATGGTAAAAGCAGGATTACCTGTTTTTATAAATGTGGATTAAGCGTAACGCTTCACCTCGGACACCTCTCCGTGTAAAAATAGAGGGGAATTATGAATTTGTAATTCATAATTTATAATTGAATCCGCGGGCGTGGTGGAATTGGCAGACACGTTGGATTTAGGTTCCAATGGGCAACCGTGCAGGTTCAAGTCCTGTCGCCCGTACCACTTAACCGACCCTTATTGATACAATCGTGTCA
>JAZQUL010000029.1:0-2411 GCA_045631285.1 Faecousia sp.
TTAGAGCCTGCCCGAACGCCCTCGGTGTGGTCGTTGTCTGCGCCCCAGTCGGTGACGACAAAGCCTTCGAAGCCCCACGTGCCTCTGAGAATGTCTGTGATGAGATGGGTGTTTTCATTAGCGTATGTACCGTTTACCATATTGTAGGAGGACATAATGGACTTGGCGCCGCCCTCTTTGACTGCAATTTCAAAACCGGTGAGGTAAATTTCCCGGAGGGTACGCTCGTCCAAAACAGAGTCGGTTGTCATCCGTTTCTGCTCCTGCGAGTTGACGGCAAAATGCTTGGGGCAGGCGGCAACGCCCGCCTTTTGGATACCGCGGATATAGGCGGGGGCCATTTTGCCTGCAAGAATGGGGTCTTCGGAAAAATACTCAAAGTTTCTGCCGCAGAGAGGGCTGCGTTTGATATTAAGTCCCGGTCCTAAAACCACGTGGACATCGTGGGCAGCAGCTTCCTTGCCTAAGGCTTCGCCCAGCTTTTCGCCCAATTCGGGATTCCAGGTGTTTGCCATAGAGGCGGCAGGGGGGAAGCAGGTAGCAGGAACAGAGGCGTTCAGACCCAAATGGTCGCTGGCGCCCTCTTGCTTGCGTAGTCCGTGGGGGCCGTCGGCCAAAAAGACCTCCGGAATATCTGCGTGCTGGATAGACCGGGTTGTCCATGTGGTCCAGCCTTGGAGCAGCGCGGCCTTTTCTTCTAAGGAAAGCTTTGCAATTCGTTCTTGTACGTTCATAGGATAACCTCCCGTGAAATATTCGTTTCCAAATCTATTATAGCAGAGAAATCCTTTTTGGGGAGAAAACACATAAAATGCCCTTATTTTCGCACAAACGGTAGGGGTTTTCTCCTGTTTGCTACCAGTATAGCATACATATCCCTCCATTTCCACAGAAAACAAAAAATAGTAGAAAAATTACAAAAAATATGGTATACTGACAGCGAAGCAACAAACCTCTCACCGATAGGAAGTGCGTATTTATGGCAAGAGCATCCACGAAAGAAAACAAAAACATCTATCATAAAACCCGGGAAAGCTTGCAGTTGACCCGAGAGACGGCTTCGGAGCTGCTGGAAAGCATTACCCCGGAGCGAATAGAGAAAATTGAAAATGAGCGTTCCCTTCCTCATCCCGACGAGGTGCGGGTGATGGCGGAAAAATATAAGCAGCCGGGACTTTGCAATTACTACTGCGCCAATCAATGCCCCATCGGTCAGCAGTATGTGCCGGAGGTAAAAATCAAAGACCTTTCCCAAATTGTGCTGGAAATGCTGGCATCGCTAAATTCTATGAGCCGGCAGAAGGAGCGTCTCATCGAGATTACGGTGGACGGAAAGATTACCGGCGATGAGCTGGAGGATTTTATCCACATTCAGGAGGAGCTGGAGGGCATTTCCCTTGCGGTGGAGACGCTGCAGCTTTGGGCGGAACAAATGCTGGCTAACGGGATGATTGACAGACAGCAATACGAGGCCTATAAGCGCAAAAAGTTAAAAGACTGATATTTTGCTAAAGACAGCAAATTAGACCGGTTTATTTTGCGGATGCAGTCCTTTATTTTAGGGGTATCCGTACATATAATAGGGATGTAACCTGAAACACAGGCAAACAGAAAGGAGTAAAAACATATGGAAATTTTTATTGGTGTTCTTGCAGCGGTGGCCCTTTTGATTGTGATCCTCTCGGTGGGCTATGTAAAAGCGCCCCCGGATACAGCATACATGATCTCCGGCTTCCGCAAGCCCCGAATTCTCATCGGAAAAGCCGGTATCCGTATCCCGTTTTTGGAGCGGCTGGATAAGCTTTCCTTAAAAATGTTCTCTGTGGACGTAAAGACTACAGATTATGTCCCTAACGCAGAGTACATAAATGTGAAGGTGGATGCTACCGTTAAAATTCGCATCGGGCAAAGCGAGGAAATGATGTCGCTGGCCTCCAAGTTCTTCCTCAACGAAGGCGAGGAAATGATTATTCGCCGGGTGCAGGATACCTTGGAAGGCAATATGCGTGAGATTGTCGGCCAGATGCGCCTCGAAGAAATGGTCACCGACCGTAAGGCTTTCGGTGAGCGGGTGCAGGAAAATGCCATCCCCGACCTGCAGAAGATGGGCCTTGAGATGATTTCTTTCAATGTCCAGTCCTTCTCCGATCAGAACAATGTAATCGAGGACTTGGGTATTGATAACATCTCCCAGATTAAGAAGGGCGCGGCGGTTGCCAAAGCCCAGGCTGACCGTGACATCGCCATTGCCCAGGCACAGGCGGCAAAAGAAGCCAATGATGCGAAGGTCCAGTCTGAGATGGAGATTGCCGAAAAGCAGACCTCCCTTGCCATCCGTCAGGCGGAGCTGAAGCAGCAGTCTGACGTGAAAAAGGCAGAGGCCGATGCAGCCTACTCCATTCAGGAGCAGG
>JAZQUL010000030.1:0-7561 GCA_045631285.1 Faecousia sp.
AAATTGGGAAAGAATTGTTATATTATATTGTATATCATTAATATAACAATTGAGGTTTTCTATGAAAACACAAAAAGAATATATCTCTTCCCGGAAAAATCCGCTGATTCAGCAGGTGCGGCGGCTGCTCAGTTCCCGCAAGGAGCGAGAAAACAGCGGTCTTTTTATCTCAGACGGCACAAAGCTACTTCAGGAAGCCATCCGCTGGGAGGGCGGTCTTACCACCGTCATCCACACCGAAAATATTTCTGTAAACTTGCCGGAGAATGTCCGGGAGGTCATCGTACCAGAAGAAATTATGGAATACATCTCCCCGATGGCAACCCCACAAGGGGCGCTGTTTCTATGCCGCCTGCCGGAAAAAACGGAATTTGTTCCCCAACCGGGGATGCTGATTTTAGACGGCATTCAAGATCCCGGCAACCTCGGCACCATTCTCCGCACCGCCGATGCCCTCGATGTGCCCGTGGTGCTGCTGCCCGGCTGCGCTGACCCCTATAGTCACAAGGTAGTCCGTTCCTCAATGGGCGCCATTTTCCGCACCCCGGTAATAGAGGCAGACTTTGAAACCGTAAAAACCGCCTGCGAAAAAGCAAACATCCCCTTGGCGGTCACCGCGCTTCGCGACGATGCCGCCGATATCCGCACCGCCCCCGTTTCCCAAATGGCGGTGGTCATCGGCAGTGAGGGGCAAGGTGTCAGTAAGCCCGTGATGGATGCCTGCACCAAATATTTAATTATCCCTATGAATCCCCGCTGCGAGTCCCTGAATGCCGCCATTGCCGCCTCCATTGTTATGTGGCAGATGAAAAACGATAAAGAGAAGGTGTAAAAATGCTGCTTTACTGGGTATGGTTTGCAGAAATTGAAGAAATCCCCCTTTGGCAAAAGCATATCCTTTTGCAGTACTTTAATGACCCGGAGGAGCTGTATCACGCCCGGCCGGAGGCATTTGCAGAAATCCCGGACATCACGGAGAGCATTGTAAAGGCCTTGCAGAATAAAGAGCTTTCCAAAGCAGAGCATATCCTGCGTATGTGCTTTGAAAAGAACATCCACCTTCTGACTCTGCAAGACAAGGACTATCCCACAGGATTGCGAAACACCAAAGACGCGCCCGTTGTTCTCTATATAAAGGGCACGCTTCCGGATTTGGACAACAATCCCGCCATCGCCATTGTAGGTACTCGGAAAGCAAGTCCCTATGGTATGTCAGTCGCCTACCGTATGGGCGCTGAGATTACCGCCTGCGGCGGTATCGTTCTCTCCGGCGGCGCGGCCGGCATCGACACGATGGCCTTTACCGGCGCGCTGACTGACACGAAGCCCATTGTTGCGGTACTTGCAGGCGGTCTGGATGTCATCTACCCAAAATCCAACACCGATCTGTTTACCCAAATTGCATTTCAGGGCTGTCTCATCTCCCAATATCCCCCAGGAACACCCCACTACCGCTGGAATTTCCCAGCACGCAACCGGGTGCTCAGCGGCCTGAGCGACGGTGTGCTTGTGATAGAAGCCCCTGCAAGAAGCGGTGCGCTGATCACCGCTGATTCCGCCTTGGAGCAAGGACGGGATGTATTTGTTGTCCCCGGCAATATCGGTTTGCCTGTCTGCGCCGGCAGTAATGCCCTGCTGCAGGATCGCGCAATGGCAGCCCTCAGCGGTTGGGACGTAATCAAAGAATATAGTTCCCTCTATCCGGATAAAGTACGAAAAGCAGATCCCACGAAGCCTTTCTGCCGGGAACCGGAAACTCTGGCAGTAGCATCTCCCGTTACCGTTCCTGAGAAAAAGAAAGCGCAGCCCAAGAAAATTCCCGTTGACAAGGAAGAAAAATCCTCTTATAGTGTCATAGAACCTGACCTTTCCGCGCTCGGTGAGCAGGAAAAGGCTGTACTCCAGTGTTTAACCAAAGCACCCCGGCCTGTGGATGAAATCATCGCGGAAACCGGGATTCCCTCGCAAAAAGTACTATCCATTCTCACAATGCTGGCCATCCGGGGCTTTACCCAAAACCACCCCGGCGGCTTAGTTTCCCTTAAATAACATCATCGGAGGAAAAAATGGCAAAAGCATCCTATCTCGTTATTGTGGAGTCTCCCTCCAAAGCAAAAACCATCGGCAAATATTTAGGGCCGGACTATACCGTCCGCGCCAGCATGGGTCACCTGCGCGACCTGCCCAAGAGCACTATGGGCGTGGACATTGAAGGTGGTTTTATCCCCCAATATTTACCCCTTTCCGGAAAAGGAGAGACCATTTCCGAGCTAAAAAAACTCTCTGCAGGCGCAGATGCTGTCTATCTTGCAACGGACCCTGACCGCGAAGGTGAGGCCATTTCTTGGCACCTCAAAGAACTCCTTGGTCTGCCCGACGAAAAAATTCGCCGTGTCACCTTTAACGAAATTACCCAAAAGGTCGTGCAATCCTCCATTGCCGCCCCCCGGGATATTGACTATGATCTCGTAGATGCCCAGCAGGCCCGCCGGGTACTGGACCGGATCGTTGGCTATCAGCTTTCTCCCCTGCTGTGGAAAAAAGTCCGCCGGGGCTTAAGCGCAGGCCGTGTACAATCTGTTGCAACCCGTCTTGTGGTAGACCGGGAAAATGAAATTCGTGCCTTCGTACCCCAGGAATACTGGACCTTTGACGCAGACCTGCAATGTATAGGAAAGGATGGCGCATTTACCGCCACTTATTACGGCAGTCCCAAAAAGCGGGAGCTGAAAAACGAGGCGGAAGCTTTGGCGGTCAAAAACGATGTGGACGGCAAAGTCTTTACCGTTAAGGATGTGAAGCACAGCGAGAAGAAGCGCTCTGCCGCCCCTCCCTTCACCACCTCCACGCTCCAACAGGAGGCTTCCCGGAAGCTGAATATGACCCCCAGCCGCACCATGTCCATCGCCCAGCAGCTTTATGAAGGCGTGGATGTACCCGGCGCAGGCACTACCGGTCTTATCACCTATATGCGTACCGACTCTCTGCGCCTGAGCAACGAGGCTATGGACGAAGCCGCCCAGTTCATTTGCAATCGGTACGGCAAAGCCTATTATTACGGCAAGCACCACGTCTTTAAGGGGAAATCCGGCATTCAGGATGCCCACGAAGCCATTCGCCCCACCCACGTAGAATTAGACCCCGAAACCATCAAGGATGCCCTGACACGGGAGCAATACCGGCTTTATAAGCTGATTTGGAGCCGTTTTTTGGCTTCTCAGATGGCAAACGCCCTTTATGATACCTTCTCTATTGAAACTGAATGCGGTTGTCACATTTTCCGTTCCTCCCACCAGAGCCTGAAATTTGCAGGCTTTATGGCCCTTTATGAGGAAGGTCGGGATGACGACGAAGAGGCTGTTGGCTCTCCGCTCCCAGAGCTGAAACCCGGCGACGAGGCTACCGCCACAGACCTGCGTCTTGCCCAGCACTTTACCCAGCCTCCCGCCCGGTACACGGAAGCCACCCTTGTCAAAGCCATGGAAGAACAGGGCGTTGGCCGTCCCTCCACCTATGCAGGTATTGTCTCCACTATCCAGGAGCGGGAATATGTACAAAAGACCGAGAAAAAGCTCTCCCCCACCGCCCTCGGTGAGGTGGTTACCGGTCTTATGATAGAGCATTTCCACGATATTATCGACGTAGAATTTACCGCCGGTATGGAAGCAAGACTCGATGAGGTAGAAGCCGGTAAACAGAACTGGAAAGCGCTGCTAAGCGAGTTCTATAAGGATTTCCATAAGGAAATGGTAGATGCCGAGGAAGCTCTACAAGGCACCCGGCTCAAAGTGCCGGACGAGGTCTCCGAGGAAATTTGCGAGGTCTGCGGACGGAATATGGTGGTGAAGGTGGGACGTTTCGGCAAGTTCCTTGCCTGCCCCGGTTTCCCTGAGTGCAAGAACACCAAGCCCATTGTTGAAAAAATGCCCGGCCGCTGCCCCAAGTGCGGTGATACCATCTTAAAGCGCAAGAGTAAGCGGGGCTATGCCTACTACGCCTGCCAAAAGGGCGCAGAGTGCGGCTTTATGACTTGGGACGTGCCCACAGCAAACGACTGCCCGGTCTGCGGACAGACCATGTTCAAAAAGTCCGGCAAAGGCAGAATGAAGCCCTTCTGCATTAACGAAAAATGCGAAAACTTCCTGCCCGAGGATAAGCGGGGCTACTATAAGAAGGGCGAGGAAAAGGATAATGAAGCCCCCAAGAAGACAAAGAAAGCTGCCGGAGGAAAGAAAAAATGACCGATGTGAAAATAATCGGCGCCGGTCTTGCCGGCTGTGAAGCGGCGTGGCAGCTGGCAAACCGCGGTTTTTCTGTCTCTCTTTATGAGATGAAGCCTATTAAGCGCTCCCCTGCCCATCACGCGGATACCTTTGCAGAATTGGTCTGCTCCAATTCCCTTCGGGGCGACCGACTGGAAAATGCGGTAGGTCTTTTGAAGGAAGAATTGCGCCGCTGCGGCAGTTTGATCCTCTCCTGCGCGGAAGAAACCCGGGTAGAAGCCGGCGGATGCTTGGCAGTAGACCGGCAGGGCTTTTCCGATTTGGTGACGGAAAAGGTGAGAAATCACCCGAATATCACCGTTTTTTCCGAGGAAATTACAGAAGTGCCGGAAGGCCCGGTGATTATTGCCACAGGACCGCTGACCTCTGATGCTATGTCGGAGGCCATTGGCAAGTACTTTGGGGAAAGCTATCTCCATTTCTTCGATGCCGCCGCGCCCCTGGTGACCGCCGATTCCATCGATATGGAAAAGGCTTGGTGGCAATCCCGGTATGACCGCGGCACACCGGACTATATCAACTGCGCGATGAACAAGGAAGAATACGACGCTTTTTTAGAAGCGCTGATTTCTGCAGAAGAAGCGCCTGTTCACGGCTTTGAAGATAAGAACGTTTTCGAGGGCTGTATGCCTGTAGAGGTAATGGGTCGTCGTGGCTATGATACGCTGCGTTTTGGCCCCCTGAAACCGGTAGGCCTTATCGACCCCGCTACAGGAAAAGAGCCTTACGCTGTCGTTCAGCTTCGGCAGGACAATGCGGCAAAGAGCGTCTTTAACTTGGTCGGTTTCCAGACCCACCTGAAATTTGGCGAGCAGAAGCGGGTCTTTTCTATGATTCCCGCTCTCAAAAACGCAGAGTTTGTCCGCTACGGTGTGATGCACCAAAATACATTTTTGCAGTCTCCCCGGCTGCTGGATCGGTACTATGCCGACCGTCGTAATCCGATGGTAGCCTTTGCCGGACAGATGACTGGCGTGGAAGGCTATGTGGAAAGCACCGCCTCGGGCTATTTGGCGGCTGTGGCAATGGCTGCCCGGCTAAAGGGCGAAACACCTCCCGATTTCCCCAAGGAGACCGCCATCGGCGCGCTGGGTCTTTACATCAGCGACAGCCGGGTGGAGGATTTTCAGCCTATGAATATTAATTTCAGCCTGATTGCGCCGCTTACACAGCGTATCCGCAAAAAGGCGGAGAAAAACCTGGCGCTTGCCAACCGTTCCCTCGAGATCATCGATAAGATGGTTTCTGAGGGTATCTGAAGAAAGGGGTCTTACTTATGAAGATCATTCTTGACGCAATGGGCGGTGACCACGCCCCGAAAGCACCGGTCTTAGGTGCGCTGAATGCAGATAAAAAGTACGAGATCGTCTTGGTGGGTGACAGCGATGCCATCTGGGAAATTCTCAAAGAGCAGGGACACACCAAGTTGCCCGAAAATATTTCCGTTGTCCATACCACCGAGGTAGTGGATATGCACGATGACCCGGCAAATGTTGTCCGTCAGAAAAAGGGCGCTTCTATGATGGTTGCCCTAAAGATGCTTGCCGACGGTGACGGTGATGCCTGCATTTCCGCCGGCAGTACCGGTGCGCTGCTGTCCGGCGCGACCCTGATCGTAAAACGGGTCAAGGGTATCCGCAGAGCCGCCATGGGTCCTGCTATGCCCAATAAGGCAGGCGGCAAGACCATCCTTTTGGACTGCGGCGCAAATGCGGAATGTACCCCTGAATTTCTGCTCCAATTCGGTCTTGTAGGCTCTCTGTTTGCCAAAAATCAGCTTGGCGTAGAAAATCCCCGGGTCGGTCTTCTAAATATCGGCACGGAAGACTCCAAGGGTACGCCCCTGCAAAAGGAAGCCCACGCCCTGCTGACCGATGCCCACAATAAGGGACTTCTGAACTTTATCGGCAACATTGAGGGCAGAGATGCGCTGCTGGGCGGTGTAGATGTGGTGGTTTGCGACGGCTTTAGCGGTAACGTGCTGCTTAAATCTATTGAAGGCACGGCCATGTATATGGGCAGCCTGATGAAGCATAAGATTTTCAAGCGGAATTTCTGGAGCAAAATTGGTTATCTTCTGTGCAAGCCCGGTGTAGATGACGTGATGAAGCTCATGGACTACCGGGAGATTGGCGGCACCCAGTTCCTCGGCATTAAGAAGCCGGTTATCAAGGCCCACGGCTCTTCCGATGAATTGGCATTTACGAATGCCATCCGTCAGGCTGCAGATGCCGCAGAGCGGGACTTCACCGCAGAGCTTGCAGAGGGTCTGTCCAAATTGGAGGCGGCTGAATGAAACGCTTGGAAGAAGCCATCGGCTACCGCTTCCGGGACATTTCGCTGCTGGAAAACGCCCTTTCTCACTCCTCTTACGCCAACGAACAGTTCCACAATAGTCTTAGAAGCAACGAGCGATTGGAGTTTTTAGGCGACTCGGTGCTGGGAATGGTGGTTGCAGAGCATTTGTACCGCACGTGTCCCGACCGGCCTGAGGGTGAGCTATCCCGTATGCGGGCAGATATGGTCTGTGAGACCAGTCTCGCGGTCATTGCAAGAAAGCTGGGCTTAGGCGAACATCTTCTCTTAGGCCACGGGGAAGCCATCAGCGGTGGAAACAAGCGGGCATCTATTTTGGCAGATGCGGTAGAGTCGGTGATTGCAGCCATTTACTTAGATGGCGGCTTTGCGCCCGCAAAGGATTTTATTCATAAATTCGTGCTGTCCGCCACCCCGGAAAAAGCAAAAAATGTGGACTACAAGACCGCATTGCAGGAACTTATTCAGCAGAAAAAGGGACAGATTATTACCTACGAATTAGTAAGAGAATCCGGCCCAGACCACAACAAGGAATTTGTGGTACAGGTCTGCATTAACGGTGTTCCCTCCGGGGAAGGCACCGGCAGCAGCAAAAAGCGTGCTGAGCAGGATGCCGCAAGGAATGCGCTTGCGCAAATGATGTAGCTTTGCTTAGCAAAGCAATGATGTACACCTGACGGTGTATGATGCAGCTGTCGCTATGATGTATTTTCTTCGAAAAAATAAATGTGCGGACGATATCTTTCGATTTCGTCCGCTATTTATATTTATCGCGCAGCGATACCGTAATATGCCACCGGCATACATCATATTGCGACAGCAATATATCATATTCCCTATGGGAATACATCATTTCCATCAGGAAACATCATTGGATAGCTTTTTACATAAAAGCTATCCACTCGGGCAAACTATGTCCGGAGGGATCTTATGACGGAAAAGGAATACAGCAAATTAGTCGG
>JAZQUL010000031.1:0-2906 GCA_045631285.1 Faecousia sp.
ACCCTTCACGCCTTTATCCACGCCAATAAAGAATTCCGGGCAGATCGCATCGTCCGTCTGTATGGTGAATCTGAAAAGAGCCCCGAAGCCCGTCTGAACGAAAAGGATAAGCGCCGCCGCGTGAATTATCACCACTACACCGGCAGAACTTGGGGTATGTCCCAGAATTACGACATTTCTCTTGACAGCAGTGTCCTGGGTGTAGAGACCTGTGCAGATATTCTTGTTAGTTTAATGCAAAAGCCGGAATAATCATATCCAATCAAAACATTTGCCGCACTGCGAAATACTCGCAGTGCGGTTTCTTTTATATTTCTAACCTGCTTGACAGAATCTCAGCCATGCTACCAAAACAAAAGAAAAAAGCCCATCCTTTCGGATGGGCTTGGCGGAGAAGGAGGGATTTGAACCCTCGATACCCTTTTGGGGTATACACGATTTCCAATAGTGCGCGCTCGGCCAGCTACGCGACTTCTCCAAGTAGCAGTTTTCGACCGCTTGAATATTCTATATTATCTGGGGGGATTTGTCAAGTCCAATTTTCTGTTTTTCCAAAAAATATTGTCATCCATAATTTGAATGTTCAGTAAATTTGCTAAAAAACCACTGGAAAGTATTGACATTTCTTCGTAAATATACTATTATGTATTTGCAGAGAAGCATTTTTCCCTAAACGCGGCAATTAAGGAGGAAATGAATATGAAAAGAACACGGATTTTACTTGTTATGCTGCTCGTTACCGCCTTTGCGGTAAATATGGCCGGCTGTTATATGATCTCCGGTCAAAGGATGGATAAACTAAAAGGCACATATAAACTGACGAACTACACTTATACACCCTCCTATGAAAAAAGAGAAGGGTATACACCTACGACCCGGAATTATATTGAAAACGAAAATTACCTGTATGAAGATTACCTGATTGTAACCGGCGGTAGTACGGGCTACTATGTACATAAAGAAGCAAATGCCCCTGCCTATGTAAAAGAGGTAACCCTCTCTTACGAGTATAATGCAGAGGATTCCTCTAAGGTCGAATATGTTATTTATAACGATGCTTTGACAGTGTCCTCCAGCACCAATAACGGTAACCGTTTGGGCGTCAGCGGGAACACCCTGAATTTCTCACGTCCGGCCTTTGATTATACCCAGTTGATTACCAATAAATCTATGCGCTCAGAGGACCTTTATGTCCGTTGGGAAAAGGTAGATAGAGCCACCGACCTGTCTTATGCCAAGGCGCAGGTTGGAGACCTGAAAGAGTATGATTATCAGGGTTTTGGTGTCCGCGGCATCTACGAGCTTGGTACTTCCACCAACATCGAAACCGGCGTGGTGGCAGAGTATCCCTACCAGTATTTCTATTACGTAATTGATACGGCGAAAGGCGTTACAACTGCGACCGCATACTATGCCCTTAAGGAGACCCCCACTATGCAGGTCAAGGAGACGGTTTCTATGACCCATACGGGAGACTGGAGCGAAATGACACTGGATGGGGAACTTTGGATATTTGACGGCCTTTACTATAACAATGAAAGTGATGGCGTGAAGAAAACAATTAGCAAAGTCAGACAAGACATTTCAGATTCGGAGCTGCAATATCTGATTGATAGCCGTTTACCTGCAACGCAAGAATAATTATAAATCAACGACCCCGGCATCCTTACGGATGCCGGGGCAAATTTTTACATATCAAAGCGAATGTTGGGGTCGTTCCATTCCTTCAGCCGTTCCTCATAAGCGGCAATGGCTTCTTCCCGGAATGCAGCTTGGGCAGTTCCACCTGCCAACTCGATGAGCTTTTCGCAAAACAGGGGATTGAGCGGCAGCATAGGGCCGACGGTGTGGGTACATAGCAGATTGTTTTTCCGCAAACCCTCCAGCTTGCTCTCGGGACTAATACCGATGCCGCGGATGACCTCCGCAAAGTAACAGTCGGTGTTGTCACCGTAGATGTGGCTGAACTGGGTGCGGAAGCCCACCACCTCAATGCCCTCGAAATTGCTGAGGATTTTGCCGTTATAGCGCTTAAAAAGGTCGGTTTTTACCTCTAAATCAAAGATACCAAGACCGTCAATTTCAATCTTTTCCGTTACATAGCTTATCTTTTTGCAGAAAATTTCACCTGCGTTGCCGGTAGCAAGAAATACCACACCGTCCTCAATAAGTGCTTCCAGTCTTTCTTTCAGAGGCATCAGCTTTTCGATGACCCGCCGTTGGGTGTTTTCGGTCATATAGCCAAGAAGAATCATATCCGGGCGGTTCTCTGCAAAAAAGGGAGTGTCCAAAAGGGAGGTATAGATTATTTCCGCATCAGGCATTGCGTAGCGCAGATAGGCGGCATTTTGGGCATCGCCGTTCAGGCCGCAGACTTCGTTAAAAAGCACTTCGATAATCATACCTTGCCTCCTTTTTCCTGCAGGATCTTCTTGTTGACCGCGGCCTCTGCCGGGTGATAGATGTCATAAAGGACAAAAATCTGTTTGCTCTTTTCGGTATCCACAAGCGCGGCCGCGTGGGCGGTGTCGTGGGTAATGACCATTTTCTCCTTGGGAATGCCTGCCATCAGCGCACGGAGGTAGTGGTCCTTGCAGCGCGGACCGCCAAAGACAATCTGGGTGATGGAAGGATCTGCCAAAATGGAGTAATCGCAGTCGTAGAACCAGCAGATGTTGGCACTGTTGGTGGCGCAGTTGTTTCGGTCATCGATGCAGATAACAGCGGCCTTATTCTCGCCGGGGGTAGATGCCACATAGTTAAAACAGCTGGCGCAGGCTACGGGATTGAGACCCTTTGCCATCAGCATCGTAATATGCAGATCACCGGCATCTAAAATTTCCATACGGCTCTTGACAATCTCGGCGTTTTGGAGACCCTTGGTGATTTGCTCGTGGGAGAGACCC
>JAZQUL010000032.1:0-12004 GCA_045631285.1 Faecousia sp.
AGACACGCAACCAAAAGGCAGATAACTGCAGCTAAAAGAATAAATAAAACGCCTTGTTTCCTCATATTTTTCCTCCTAAAATAAAAAGTACGCAGCCGGAGCTGCGTACTGAAAAACGCACCTCCAATTGCTGCGACACAATCATTCGACAAATCCAGAGGATGCCAAATAGAGGGTGCATTTTTGCCAAAGCAAAAAACACATCCTGAGGCTTGTCATTATATTTGATTGTGTCGCAAATTTATATTACCATACTCGTCAAGAAAAAGCAAGGGAAATAAGGGGATTTCTCACCAATCGCAAGAAAATGAGTATATACAGCAAACCCGGTAGATGAAAATCTACCGGGTTTGAATGCTATACCTATTTCATTAAATTCGTGCAACGCCGGAGGCCTTGGCGGCTTCGGCAACGGCCTTGGCAACGGCAGGACCTACGCGCTTATCGAAAGCAGCGGGGATGATGTAGTCCTCGTTAAGCTCCTCGTCGGAGATGAGATTAGCAATTGCCATAGCGGCAGCCATCTTCATTTCCTCGTTAATGTCGGATGCGCGGACATCGAAGGTGCCGCGGAAAATACCGGGGAAGGCCAAAACGTTATTGACCTGATTGGGGTAATCGGAGCGGCCGGTGGAGATCACGCGGGCACCGCCTGCCTTGGCATCCTCGGGGAAAATCTCGGGGGTGGGGTTGGCGCAGGCAAAGACGATGGCGTCCTTATTCATAGTCTTGACCATCTCGGTGGTCAGAGTACCGGGGGCAGAAACACCGATGAACACGTCGGCACCTACGATTACGTCAGCCAGAGAGCCATGAACCTTATCGAGGTTGGTGACCTGTGCCATTTCTTCCTTAATCCAGTTTAAGTTCTCACGGCCTGCATAGATGGCACCGGTACGGTCAGTCATAATGACATTCTTAAAGCCGGCAGACAGCAGCAGCTTTACGATAGAAATGGCGGCAGCGCCTGCGCCGGAGGTGACGATCTTTACGTCCTCTTTCTTCTTGCCGACCACCTTCAGTGCGTTCAGAAGACCGGCGAGGGTAACGATGGCGGTACCGTGCTGGTCATCGTGGAAGATGGGAATGTCGCACTTTTCTTTCAGCTTGCGCTCAATCTCAAAGCAGCGGGGTGCGGAGATATCCTCCAAGTTAACACCGCCGAAAGAGCCAGAGATCATATAGATGGTATTGACGATCTCGTCAACGTCCTTGCTCTTGACACAAAGGGGGAATGCGTCGACATCGCCAAAGGCCTTAAACAGAACGCACTTACCCTCCATAACGGGCATACCGGCCTCGGGACCAATATCGCCCAGGCCCAAAACTGCAGTACCGTCAGTAACAACGGCGCAAATGTTGTGGCGGCGGGTCAGGTCATAGGACTTATTTACATCTTTTTGAATTTCCAGACAGGGCTGGGCAACACCGGGGGTGTATGCCAGGGATAGATCTTCCTTAGAAGCAACGGGAACGGTAGCGACAACTTCAATCTTACCCTTCCACTCGCCATGCAGGCGCAGAGATTCTTTTGCGTAATCCATAATGGAATTCTCCTTATTATTCTTTTATATGTTAGAACTGAACCTGCTCAATGACGGAGCGCAGTTTTTGGGCGCTGAGCTGCATTTTGGCGGTTTCTTCTTCTGTTAGAGGATTCATAATTTTTCCGCGAACACCGGTACGGTCTACCAAAACCAGGGTGGACAGGCATACATCCTCCACACCGTACTCACCGTGCATCATCGTGGATACGGTCAGCGCAGTGCCGGCATCGGCATAGATGCATTTGCAGATATGGCAGACGGACATAGCGACAGCATAGAAAGTTGCGCCCTTGTTTTCGATAATCTGCGCGCCGGACTTCTTGACAAACTCCTCCACCCCGGTGTAGTCCTGATCCCACTCGATACGGTCACAATCGGGAGAATGGGCCTTGTAAGTATCCACGTGGTTGTTGGCGATGTGCGCGAGAGACCAGGGGACAAACTGGCTGTCACCGTGTTCACCGTAAACGTGGGCGTGGACATTCTTGGGGCTGATGCAGAAGCGCTTAGCCAGCGCAGACTGCAGACGGCTGGTATCCAAAATAGTGCCGGAGCCGATGATTTGGTTTTCGGGGATGCCGGAGATCTTGTGGAATACATAGGTCAGCACATCAACGGGATTCGAGACAATGATATAGATGGCGTTAGGCGCATACTGTGTTACATTTGCGGCAACATCTTTCAAAATGTTGACATTGACCTGCGCCAAATCCAGACGGGTCATACCGGGTTTTCTTGCCATACCACAAGTGATAATGACGATATCAGAACCTTCGGTATCGGAATATTCACCGGCACGGACAACAGCAGGGGAGCAGAAAGGCGCGCCCTGATAGATATCCAAAGCCTCGCCAAGGGCTTTGTTCTTGTTGACATCGACCAAAACGATTTCAGAGGCTACGCCCTGAATCATCAGGTCATTTGCAATGGTGGCACCGACAGCGCCAGCGCCAATTACACTAATTTTACTCATAATAGTACCCTCCTAAAATATGAGTTTCCAAAATTTCGCCTATAATAATATAGGATTTCTTTGGGTAAAAGTCAATTGCCAATGTCTAACCCTTGGTGAAAATGATGATTATGCACGAAAAGTGCCTGAAAATGCGTAAGCATATTATGCGTTTTTTCGATAGCAGCAGCGAGGAAAAAAGGAGTATGAACAAAACGGCAGAAGGCTTAGCCTTCTGCCGTTTTATCCATCGTTAAGATGTAATTTATTTCTGCTCTGCGATGAACTTTTTGATGGCGCCTGCGCCGGTATAGAGCTGACCACCGGAGACCAAGGTGGGCGCCTGGTGGATGCCCAGCTTTGCAGCAAGCTCAGGGGTGTCTTCTGCCAGAACTTTTTCATAGGGAATGCCGGCATCGTCCAGCATCTTGATAGCGATGCGGCAGTTTGGGCAGGTGGCGGTGGTAAAGAGCAGGGTCTTTTCACAGTCGATATTTGCCTTTTCTTCTACGGTTTCTTCAGGCTTTTTGGGGTTGGGAACGGTACTGTTATTCAGGTTATACTCTTTGCGCTCCTTATATTCCTGAGATTTGCCCACATTCCAGTTCTGCACGGGGCGGTAGTAGCCGGTTATGCGGCTGTAAACCTCCGCATAGCCGCCGCAATGGGGGCAGGTGAAGTGCTCACCTTCTAAGTAGCCGTGGTTTTTGCAGATGGAGTAGGTGGGGGAGAGTGTGTAGTAGGGCAGACGGTAGTTTTCTGCAATCTTCCGAACCAGCGCAGCGGCAGATTCCCAAGAGGGCAGCTTCTCGCCTAAAAAGGCGTGGAAGACAGTACCGGAGGTGTAAAGAGTCTGCAGGTTGTCCTGAATGTCCAGTGCGGCGAAAATATCGTCGGTGAAGCTGACTGGCAGGTGGCTGGAATTGGTGTAGTAGGGGCTGCCGCTGTCCTCGGAGGCGGTGATAATGTCGGGGTAGCGCTCGGTGTCGTGCTTGGCAAGACGGTAGGAGGTGGACTCAGCGGGGGTAGCTTCTAGATTATAGAGATCGCCGTACTGCTCCTGATAATCGGAAAGACGCTCACGCATATGGTTCAGTACGTTCTGGGTGAACTTCTGGCACTTTTCGGTGGTCATATCGGCGCGAATCCACTTGGCGTTGAGACCACATTCGTTCATACCCACAAGACCGATAGTGGAGAAGTGGTTATTGAAAGTGCCGAGATAGTGCTTGGTGTAGGGGTACAGACCACTATCCAGCAGCTTTGTGATGACACGGCGCTTGACATTCAGACTGCGGGCGGCAACGTCCATAATATGGTCCAGACGCTTGTAGAAGTCTTCCTCGTTTTCGGCGAGGTAAGCAATCCGGGGCATATTGATGGTAACAACACCGATAGAGCCTGTGGACTCACCGGAGCCGAAGAAGCCACCGGACTTTTTCCGCAGCTCACGCAGATCAAGACGGAGACGGCAGCACATAGAACGTACGTCGGAAGGCTCCATATCGGAGTTGATGTAGTTGGAGAAATAGGGAGTGCCATACTTGGCGGTCATCTCGAAGAGAAGCTTATTGTTCTCCGTGGGAGACCAGTCAAAGTCACGGGTGATGGAGTAGGTGGGGATGGGATACTGGAAGCCGCGGCCGTTGGCATCGCCTTCAATCATAATTTCGATAAAGGCGCGGTTTACCATATCCATTTCTTTTTTACAGTCGCCGTAGGTGAAGTCCATTTCCTTGCCGGCAACGATGGCGGGCATATTCTCCAAATCTCTGGGAACTGTCCAGTCCAGCGTAATGTTGGTAAAGGGTGCCTGCGTACCCCAGCGCGACGGCGTATTGACACCGTAGATAAAGGACTGAATGCACTGCTTGACTTCCTTCTGAGTCAGGTTATCCACCTTAACAAAGGGAGCAAGGAAGGTGTCGAAGGAGGAGAAAGCCTGCGCGCCTGCCCATTCGTTCTGCATAATGCCCAGGAAGTTGACCATTTGGTTGCAGAGGGTGGAGAGGTGAGCGGCAGGGGAGGAGGTGATCTTACCGGGAATGCCGCCAAGACCCTGCTGAATGAGCTGCTTTAGACTCCAGCCGGCGCAGTAGCCGGTGAGCATAGACAGGTCGTGAATATGGACATCGCAGTTGCGGTGGGCAGCGGCGATCTCTTCATCATAGATCTCGGAGAGCCAGTAATTGGCGGTGATAGCGCCGGAGTTGGAGAGAATCAGGCCGCCCACAGAATAGGTAACGGTAGAATTCTCTTTCACACGCCAGTCAAGGGCCTTTAAGTACTGGTCTACGGTGTCCTTGTAGTTAAGGAGGGTAGAGCCGATGTTACGCAGTTTTTCTCTCTGCTTACGATACAGAATGTAGGCCTTGGCGACGGCTTCATAGCCGCCCTGAGACAGCACGGTCTCTACGCTGTCCTGAATGTCTTCCACGGAAATGAGGCCGTCTTTGATTTTGGGGATGAAATCGCTGGTGACCTTAATGGCCAAAAAGTCAATGACGCTTTCGGTGTAGGGCGTCTGGGTTGCGTCAAATGCCTTTTGAATTGCGCTGGCGATCTTGACCATATCAAAGGATACGGTAGCGCCGTCTCTCTTTACTACCTGATACATTTCTTTCTACCTCCATTAGATTCCCCGCAACTTAGCGTTGGGTATGTGAATTTTTGAGATCTCCAGAAGCTTGTGCATTTCTTCTTCAGAAAAGGCGCTTAAGTTTTCAGGAGACAAAAGATCGCCGCTGTCTTTAAAGCTCTGGAGAAAATAGCGCTTTGCACCGGCAATCCAGCAGGAAAGCTCAGCTATACTTTCCTTTGTGTGCAGTCCTTTGACGACAGTGGTACGAAATTCGTAATCCACCGGATCGGACATTAAGTATTCCCGACTTTGGTCGATGACACCGATGGGCGGTTTGGAAAGACCGCAGGTGGCACTATAAAAAGCAGGACTGTTTTTAATGTCCATCGCCACATAATCTGCAAGACCCTCTGTGACCAGCTTTTTCAGCAAGTCAGGGTTTGTGCCGTTAGTGTCCACTTTAATGGCATAGCCCAATTCCCTTACCTTATGTAAAAAAGGGAGAAGGTCGGGATACATAAGAGGCTCACCGCCGGAAATAACCACACCGTCCAACAGTCCTTGCCGCTTCTTCAAAAATGAGAGGACATCGGTCTCGGAAAATGCGTTTTCTGCCCCCGGACGGACAAGGGATGCATTGTGGCAAAAGGGGCAGCGCAGATTGCAGCCGTGGACAAAAAGGATACAAGCAACCTTCCCCGGAAAGTCCAATAGTGTCAGGCTTTGCATACCGGCAAATTCCATAAAAAGCTCCTTCCTGTGCGACGCGGTGCTCTCATAGAATAGCATATATAGTGCGCTGTGTCAACTGAAAACACTATATTTAGTGGTAAAATTGCAAAAATCCTTCTGCCGTGGAAAAAGGCGCAAAAAGGCCCCGGCACAAGGACTTGTGCCGGGGAAAAGAGTTATTTCAGCAGCAATTCCGCAATTTGGATGGTGTTGGTGGCAGCGCCCTTGCGGACCTGATCGCCGCAGCACCACAGGCAAATGCCGTTTTCGTCGGTAAGATCCGGACGGATACGGCCAACATAGACAATATCCTGTCCGGAAGTGTCCAGCGGCATAGGATACTGCTTATTTGCAAGATCATCCATCAGGCGGCAGCCGGGCGCGGTTGCCAGTACTTCACGCACTTCCTCGACAGTAACCTTCCGGTCAAAGTGGAGGCTGACGGAGATGGAGTGACTGCGAACTACGGGAACACGAACGCAGGTGCAGGAGACCTTCAGGTCGGGCAGGTGCATAATCTTTCTGCCCTCGTTCTGCATCTTCATTTCCTCGCTGGTGTAGCCGTCTACCTGCTCACCGCCAATCTGGGGAATCAGGTTGAAGGCAATCTGATAGGGGAATACGGTGGGGGTGTAGTTTTCGCCCTTGGAGAGGGCTTCCACCTCAGCCATCAGTTCAATGGGGCCGCCCGCGCCTGCGCCGGAAACTGCCTGATAGGTAGAGGCGGTTATGGTGCGGATGGGAGAGAGCTTATTGAGGGCGTTGACAGCGGTGATGGTAATGATGGTGGAGCAGTTGGGATTACTGATAATGCCATTGTGCCAGGCGATGTCCTCGGGATTTACTTCGGGGACAATCAGGGGGACCTTGGGGTCCATCCGGAAAGCAGAGGAGTTATCCACAAAGACTGCGCCGGCCTTCACGATGGCGGGGGCAAATTTCTTGGCAATGTCATTTTCAGCAGCGCCCAGCACGATGTCTACGCCTTCAAAGGCGGTATCGCAGGCCTCCTGAATGACCACATCTTCACCACGGAACTTCATGGTCTTACCTGCGCTCCGGGCAGATGCCAGCGGAATCAGCTTTCCTACGGGGAAATTGCGTTCCTGCAAAATAGAAATCATTTCCTGTCCCACAGCGCCGGTAGCGCCCAGAACAGCAACGGTATAGGTTTTCATCTTCAAAACTCCTTACTTTACAAAGCTGTTATACAGAACACGGATGGCCTCGGCAAAATCCCGATTGTCCACACCGAAGATAATGTTTAGTTCGTCAGGTCCTTGGTTAATCATACGGATGTTGATACCTGCATCACCCAGCGCAGCAAAGACCTTACCGGAAATACCGGGGCGGAATGCCATCCGGCGGCCAACAGCGGCGACCACAGCGATCTTGTCGTGGACCTCCAAAGAGTCGGGCTTCACTTCCTGCTGTATCTCACCCAAAATAGTGTACAGCTTGGGGGCTAAGGATGCGGTGGGCATAACCACAGAGACGTTATCAATGCCGTTGGGGGCATAATCGATGGAGATGTTATGCCGCTCCAGAACAGAGAGCATCTTCCGCAGAACACCGACCTCATTGCCCATACCGCGCTTGGACATAGAGATAATGGAGAAGTCCTTCTTGCCGGTGATACCGGTAATGAAGCGGTTGGGATCGGCGTCGGTGGAGAAGGATTCCCGGATCATCGTACCGGGGTCCTCAGGGGCGTTGGTGTTGCGGATGTTGAGCGGGATGTTCTTCTCACGGACGGGGAAGATAGTGCCTTCGTGGAGTACCTGGGCGCCGGAATAGCTCAGCTCACGAAGCTCGTCATAGGTAACCTCGGGGATGGGCTGGGGATTTTCTACGATCCGGGGGTCAGCCATCAGAATACCGGAAACGTCGGTCCAGTTTTCATAAACATCGGCATCCAGCGCAGCAGCGGCCAGCGCGCCGGTAATGTCACTGCCGCCGCGGGAGAATGTACGAACATGACCGTCGGGCATAATGCCGTAGAAGCCGGGGGTAACAACGCCCTTGCCGGTGAAGAGGGAGCGCAGCGCCTTATAGGAAGCCTCCTGATCTACAGAACCGTCCATATTGAACTTGACCCATTCCACGGCGTCGATGAACTTAAAGTCCAGGAACTTTGCCATCAGCTTGGCGGAGAAATACTCACCCCGGCTGACCAACTCATCCTGAGAAATACCGTTGTTATCCAGACGCTTTTTGATGGCGGCAAATTCAGTCTCAAGGTCTAAAGTAAGACCCAATTCATCCCGGATTTCCAAATAGCGGGAGGTGATTTTTTCAAAGACGGGATCGCAGTCCACACCATACTGGGCGTGGGCGTGGCACAAATAGAGTAAATCGGTGATTTTGTGATCGGCTTTATCCCGTTTGCCTGCGGCGGAGACGATCACAACACGACGTTCCGGATCTGCCTGCAAGATGTCCCGAACTTTCCGGTACTGACCGGCATCGGCCATGGATGAGCCACCGAATTTGGTTACTTTCAGCATTGTCTATTTCCTCATTTCTCAAAGGCGGCAATGAACACGTCGGGGTGTTCTTTGCGCCAAGTATGCATTTTTTCTGTTTCTACGGGCAGGGTGATAACAGCATCGCCCCAGTTTTCCCGGGTGTTTTCTACCAGCCAGGCATCGGATGCGCCACGGACGTAATAGGTGCGCTTCTCGTCATTGCAAGCCTTGACCTTTTCACCGTAGGGACTGTAAAAGCCCTTTCCGCTGAGAATATCCGCGCAGTCCTGCAGTACATTATACGCGGTGGGGTAACGGCCTGCGCCTTGTCCGTAGAAGCTCATACGCTCAGATGCGCTGCCGATAAGGGTAATCAGATTGAAGTTGGTGGGTACGGAAGCTTCCGTGGAAATGGCAGGGAAGAGTGTGGGCTGCACGCAGGCGCTAAGCTTGCCGTCTTCCGTTTTGGCCATACCAATGAGCTTGCATACAAGACCGCGGGCCCGGAAAGAAGCAATGTCCTCAGCCAAGATATTGGAAATACCGGCAGCGGGTACGCTCGCCATATCCAAGCTGATACCAAAAGCAATGTTTGCAGAGAGGATGGTCTTGTGCCAAGTGTCGATGCCATCTACGTCGGTGGAAGGGTTGGCTTCTGCATAGCCCAGCTTCTGGGCCTGCGCCAGCGCGTCGGCATAGGTCATACCGCCCCGGGTCATCGCGTCGAGAATATAGTTGCAGGTACCATTCATAATGCCGCCAACCTGACGAAGGGTCTGGACACGGCGGGCGCGCTCCAGCTCACTAAGCCAGCCGATACCGCCGCCAACGGCCGCGGTACAGCGAAGCAGAACACCCTTTTCCTTGGCCAGGGGAATCAGTTCGTCATAAAAAGTGGCCATAAGCGCCTTGTTGGAGGTGACCACGTTCTTGCCGGCTAAAATGCAGTCCCGAACGAATTCAAAAGCGGGGTGCAGACCACCCATCGCTTCTACCACAGTATCGATAGAGCTGTCATTCAAAACGGACTTAAAATCCTTTGTGACTTCCACACCCGGAAGGATAACATCTTCTAAGCAAACAACCTTTGCAACTTCCATATCGGAACGGTCCTGAACGAGGTCATACACACCTCTGCCCACGACACCAAAACCAAGCAGACCTAAACGCATTGGGAAAACCTCCAAAATGTCTCTTATATGAAAATAAATGCTTCCGCGCGGGAAACACTTGCTTTTTTGACGAAAACAGTATATCATATACGCATTAAAAAAGCAATAGTACCGATAAACAAGTATTTTCGTGAAAATGGTGAAAATTTTGTGCAGTTGGTGAAGAAATTTGGAGGTTTTTATGTTTTATCATTCTACCAGGTCTTTAGAGCCTCGGGTTGACAGCGCGCAGGCGGTTTTAGAGGGTCTTGCGCCCGACGGCGGTCTGTTTGTGCCCGAGGAGATACCTTATATAAATATAGAAGCGTGTCTGTGCGAAAACACGATGGAAATGGCCACCAGAATCATTTCCGCGATGCTGCCGGAAATTGCGGATATGCCAACCCTTGTGGAAAAGGCATATCGGGGTAAATTCCAGACGGAAGAACTGACACCGACTGTAAAAGCCGGAGACTTTACGGTGCTGGAACTTTTCCGTGGTCCCACCTCTGCCTTTAAGGACGTGGCCCTTTGTATGCTGCCCCAGCTTCTTACCAAAGCAAGAGAGCAAAAGGGAATGACCGATGAGGTACTGATCCTTACCGCTACCTCCGGTGACACCGGTAAAGCGGCCTTGGCAGGGTTTGCGGACGTACCGGGCGTGGGCATCTGCGTATTCTATCCCGATGGCGGTGTCAGCGCTGTTCAGCGGGCGCAGATGGTGACCCAGGAGGGCAATAATGTAGCGGTGTGCGCTGTTCGCGGCAACTTTGACGATGCCCAGACCGGCGTAAAGAATTTGTTCGCCGCCGCAGTAAACGGAAAGCTGCCGGGAGACAGCCGCAGTCTTTCCACTGCGAATTCCATTAACATTGGTCGTTTGGCACCCCAGATTACTTATTACTTTAAGGCATACAGCGACCTGCTTCACCGTGGCGAGATCCAAATGGGAGACAAAGTCAATTTCTCTGTCCCTACCGGTAATTTCGGTGATATTTTGGCGGGTTACTTGGCAAAACGCCTGGGACTCCCTGTGGGAACACTGATTTGTGCCTCCAACGCCAATAATGTGCTGACGGATTTCATTCGCACCGGCACCTATGACCGCCGCCGCCCGCTGCATAAGACCATCTCTCCGTCAATGGACATCTTGGTGTCCTCCAATTTGGAGCGACTGCTGTACTTTATGTCCGGCGATACCGCGCTTGTATCTGCGCTGATGCAAAAGCTGAATACTGAGGGCTGCTATCAGGTGCCGGAGGAACTGCTTTCTAAGATTCAAAGCGAATTTTGGGCAGGCTGCTGCGACGACGAAAAGGCATCGGCAACCATCAAATCCGCTTGGGAAAAGACCGGCTACCTCTGTGATCCCCATACCGCCGCCGGCTGGGCTGTGGCAGAGGAATATCGCACTGCAACCGGCGATATGCGACCGATGGTGGTGCTCTCCACGGCTTCACCCTATAAATTCCCCGGCGCAGTTCTAAAGGCTCTTACAGAGCCGGAAAGCACCGACGAATTCCGGCAAATGACCCAGCTTTCCAAGCTGACCGGCGTTCCTGTGCCGGAAAACCTGTCCGGCTTGCAGGAAAAGCCGGAAAGACACACCGATGTAATCGAAAAAACACAAATGCTGTCCTACGTAAAGGAGAAAAAATGAAAAGAGTAACGGTACGCGTTCCTGCCACTACGGCAAACTTAGGCCCGGGCTTCGACGCCTTCGGCTGTGCGCTCAGCTTATATACGGATGTCACCTTTGAAGAAACCGACGGTGGCTTGGAAATCACCGGCTGCGAGGAAGCCTATACCGGCCCGGATAATATGGCCTACACCTCCTTCTGCGCAGTTCTTGCCTCTATGAGCGAGGAGGTCCGGGGCGTAAAGATCCATATCGAGTCCCAAATCCCCATCTGCCGCGGCCTAGGCTCTTCGGCGGCGCTGCTGGTCGCCGGCGCAATCGGCGCAAACGTGCTGCGGGGCACCCGCCTGTCTACCCAAGGCCTGCTGAACATCACCAACGCGATGGAGGGCCACCCGGATAACCTTGCGCCCGCCTTTTATGGCGGCCTGACCGCCTCTATGGTGGATAACGGCCTGCCCGTCACCGTCAATTTCCCCCTCCACCCGGACTGGGAGATCCTGGCACTTGTGCCGGACTTTACACTCCCCACCAGCAAAGCCCGCGCGGCTCTGCCCGCCCAGCTTCCCCGGGAGGATGCAGTCTATAATATCGCTCACGGCGCTATGGTGCTGAAGGCCTTGGAACTGGGCGACGAGAAGCTTCTGCGTAATGCAATGCAGGATCGGCTGCACCAGCCTTACCGCAAGAATATGATTGCCGATTATGAAAAAATTGAGGCCTTGGTGCGTACTATGGGCGCGGCTTTCTGCCTCAGCGGCGCAGGCCCGACGCTCCTTTGCATCACCCGGGACAAAACCCTCAAAACCCGCTTGGAGTCTAAGCTTTCCGCCCTTACAGGGGCAAATTGGGAGGTCCTGAAGCTCCACGTGGAGTTCGAAGGCGCAAGAGTTGTGAAAAGTGAATAAAATAACTGCTCCCGCAACCGCGGGAG
>JAZQUL010000033.1:0-3795 GCA_045631285.1 Faecousia sp.
CCGGCGATCTTGTACATATTGGGGATCATCAGCAGCAGACCCTGAGAAGCGGTGTAGGTGGTGGTCAGAGCGCCTGCGGCCAGAGAGCCGTGAACAGTACCTGCGGCACCTGCCTCGGACTGCATCTCAACGACCTTAACGGTGTTGCCAAAGATGTTCTTACGGCCTGCAGCGGACCACTGGTCAACATAGTCGGCCATAGGGCTGGAGGGCGTAATGGGGTAGATGCCAGCTACTTCTGTAAAGGCATAGCTGACGTGGGCAGCAGCGGTATTGCCGTCCATTGTCTTAAATTTTCTAGCCAAAGTAAAATACCTCCTAAAGTATTCATTTTTTGCGCGTATATAATAGCACCTTTTTGCCTGTTTGTAAAGCAATAATCCTCTCCAATGGGGGAAAAATGTGGGAATATATTGTTAATTTTTTGAGAAAGAAAAAAAGAATTGTCTTTTTAAGGTAAATGGAGTATGATATAGGTAAATGATGCAGGGGAGATGTCACGATGATTTGCAGTGTACATACGATGAGCGTTACCGGTATCCGGGGCGATGCAATCCGGGTGGAGTGTTATATCTCCAATGGCCTTCCTGCCTTTGAGGTGGTAGGTCTTCCGGATACGGCTGTGAAAGAAGCCCGGGAGCGTGTTCGCGCTGCCGCGAAAAACAGTGGAATGAAATTCCCCACAGGACGTATTACGGTGAATCTGGCGCCCGCCAGTGTAAAAAAGGCAGGCACCCATTTTGACCTGCCCATCCTGCTGAGTATTCTCTGCGCCAGCGGTGCTGTCCGCAGACCAAAATCCACGACCGCGTTTTTGGGAGAGGTCAGTCTGGACGGACAGATAAGGCCCATTACCGGTGTTCTGCCTATGGCCATTGCCGCAAAGCAGGCGGGCTTTACCCACGTGTTTGTCCCTGCGGAAAACGCGCCGGAGGCTACCTTAGCCCGTGGCCCTGCCATTATGCCTGTCAGCACGGTCCGGGAACTGATTGAAGCCCTCAACGGCGAGCGAACACTGACGGAAGAACCTATCTGGGTCCCGGCCCATCAGGAAACGGAAGTTTTGGACTTTAAGGACGTGCTGGGGCAGGAAAATATAAAGCGGGCAATGGAGGTGGCGGCAGCAGGCGGTCATAATGTGCTGCTCATTGGCCCTCCCGGCTCAGGCAAAAGTATGCTCAGCCGCCGGCTTCCTTCCATTTTGCCGGATATGACTTGGAAAGAGTCATTGGATGTTACCCAGATCTATTCCGTAATGGGTATGCTGTCGCCAAAATCACCCCTTATTTGCCAGCGGCCCTTCCGCAGCCCCCACCATACCATCTCCAACGCAGGCCTCATCGGTGGCGGCACCAGTCCCAAGCCCGGTGAAATCTCCCTTGCCCATAAGGGCGTACTGTTTTTGGATGAACTGCCGGAATTCCGAAAGGATACCCTGGACTTAATGCGCCAGCCTTTGGAGGATGGAGAAGTGACCATCGCCCGGGTATCCGGCTCTTTCAATTACCCGGCAGAATTTATGCTGGTTTGCGCGATGAACCCTTGTAAATGCGGCTGGTACGGTGATCCCTCCGGGAAATGCACCTGTTCGGAGCAGGCTGTGAAAAATTACAGAAGCCGTATTTCCGGTCCGCTGCTGGACAGAATTGATATTATCGTAGAAGTCCCGGCTGTAGATTTTGAAAATCTGCGTCGCAGGGAAGAGGCAGAGCCGTCCGCGAAGATCAAGGAACGGGTCAATGCCGCCCGTGACATTCAGAACCGCCGCTACGGTGAGAGCAGCGGTATGAATAATGCCCGTATTGGCCCCAATGAGCTGCGTTTCCATTGCCAAATTGACGATGATGGCGCGGCGCTTATGAAAATGGCATTTGATACCTTCGGCTTAACTGCCCGAAGCTATGACCGCATCTTAAAGGTCGCCAGAACCATCGCAGATTTGGACGGCAGCCGTAATATTACCACAGAGCATCTTGCGGAAGCCATCCATTACCGAACCGTAGAACTTTAATTAAGAGAGGAAAGCATTTGTGAAAGAGATTTTTTTGCTGAAATTAGGAGAAATAGTGCTCAAAGGCGCGAACCGTCGGCAGTTTGAGGACAGACTGCGCCAGAATATCCGCCGCAGAATGAAGATGTACGGCAATTTCGACGTATATATTATGCAGTCCACGGTTTATGTAGAGCCGATGGACGATATGGCGGATGTGGAGGGCGCGTGGGAAGCCTGCCACGCCATTTTCGGTGTGGTGAGCCTGTGCCGCTGCCGTCCCTGTGAGAAGAATATTGACCGTATCTATGAAACGGCAGAAGCTTATTTGGGCGACGATTTGGATATGGCAAAGTCCTTTAAAGTGGAGTCCAAGCGCTCCGATAAGGCGTTCCATATGAACTCTATGGAAATCTCCCGGGAGATTGGCGGACGGCTTGCCGATGCCCATCCCACTTGTATGGTAGACGTGCGGAAACCCGAGTATATCGTCTATGTAGAGGTTCGTGACCTTGCGGCTTATGTCCACGGTCCGGCTGAGCCGGGCGCAGGCGGTCTGCCCACCGGTGTGGGCGGCAGAGCAATGTGCCTGCTCTCCGGCGGTATCGATTCGCCCGTGGCGGCCTATATGATGGCAAAGCGGGGCGTGGAGGTGGAATGTGTCCATTTCTTCTCCTATCCCTATACCTCTCAGCTTGCTAAGAATAAAGTGATGGAGCTGGCGCGGCTGGTGACCCGTTACTGCGGCAGAATGACCGTCAATGTGGTGGGCTTTACGAAGATTCAGGAAGCCATCCGGGATAATTGCCCGGAGGAGTACTTCACGCTCATTATGCGCCGGTTTATGATGGAGATTTCTCAGCGGATCGCGCAGCAGGACGGCTGCGGCGCGCTGATTACCGGTGAAAACTTGGGTCAGGTGGCAAGCCAGACGATGCAGGCCATGGCAGTTACCGGTGCAGTAGTGGACATTCCCATTTTTATGCCCCTTGTCGGTATGGACAAGGAAGAAATCGTGACCATCGCCCGGAAAATCGGTACATTGGATACCTCCATCTTGCCTTATGAGGACTGCTGCACCGTCTTTACCCCCAAGCACCCCAGAACAAAGCCGGTACTCGCGCAGGTCGTAGAAGCGGAAGCCGGTCTTGACAGACAGGCGCTAATCGAAGACGCTCTTGCAAATGTGGAAAAAATCACGGTGAAATACGATGACACACCTTACCTCTAAGCTGCTGGAAATTCTCGCAGGAAAGACCTTTGCCACGGCAGAAAGCTGTACCGGTGGAATGATCGGGCAGATGATAACAGCCGTGCCGGGCAGCTCGAATGTCTATAAAGGCGGTATTATTTCCTATACAAATGAAATCAAACACGCTTTGCTGGGCGTGGATACAACCCTTTTGGAAACCGAGGGGGCGGTATCTGCCCCGGTGGCGAAAGCGATGGCCGAGGGCGCAAGACGGGTGCTGGGCGCAGACATTGCAGTATCCGTCACCGGCCTTGCAGGCCCGGGTGGGGATGACCGTGGAAACCCGGTGGGTACGGTCTCTATCGGCTATGCAGACGATAGAGGAGCAGAAGCGCTTGGTTTCCATTTTACCGGAGACCGGGAAGCGGTACGCACCCAAGCAGCAGAGGCGGCACTCCAAATAGTGCTTTCCAAGAATTAATATATGCAAAAAAACGCACCCCGAGGCAAAACCAACGGTGTGCGTTTTTATTTTGAAATTCCAATCAATCTCGATTTATTATCTGTATTCAGGGAACACGAGCTTAACCTCAGTGGTCATAGTTGCATACGC
>JAZQUL010000034.1:0-2940 GCA_045631285.1 Faecousia sp.
AATCAGCTCCGCAACATAGGCTCCCGCCTCCACCGCCGGTGTGCCCTGGGCGTGGATATTGCTGACCACCGTCCGGCTTGACTCCGATACCCCCGTGTGTGGCTTGTAGGTGATATAGGCAGACATACTCTTGTCCGTCACAAGACCGGGGCGCTCGCCTACCAGTACGCAGACCACCTCACAGCCTGTAATGTCTCCAACCGCATCGCCTGCGCCTACCCGGCAGTAGCGGACAAAAAGGGATTTCCCTGTTTCGATGCCTTGCACTTTCAGTCCATCCCGGATGGCGCGCATACAGTCCATTGCATTGCTTTGAATTGCCGCCGAGGAAAGGCCGTCGCCAATAACGATTTGTACTTTCGGTTTTTGGGGCAATTCTTTTCGAATGATGGCTGCGTTTTCTTCATCGAAGCATCTGCCAAAATCCGGACGGGTCAGGTACATATCTTTGCTTTCGCACTTGGTTTGTACCGAAATAAGACCGTTTTTCTCGCCGTAATCTTCCGGCATCTGGGAAAAGACCGCATCCTGCGCCGCCGCGTGGTCTGCCCGGAAACGGAGCATTGTTAAGGTTTTATACCGGGGACCTGCCCGACCGCTTCCCAGTCTCGCGGGAGTACGCAGTTTTAACCGCTTAAAGGCTTCCTTATCGGCAGGATTTTCAACAAGATAGAGTTTGCGGAGGTCTAACTCCGATACATCGGGTACAAAATCCCCGTCGCTGTAATGGGTTTCCTTTGGCGCTGGACCGGGGTCTCGCGGTTTATAATCGCTGCCCTTGACCATCGGCTCTGCGTCTTTCAGGAGTTCGGAAATCAGGGCGCGTAATTCGTCTTTATTCATAGTTCCTCCTTAAAACAACAAACAGGAGCCGTCGCCTGCTTTGGCGGTCAGCTTGCCGTCTTCCACAAAGCCCATTTTCTCCAGCCATTTCTGGAAAGGCGGAATGGCGGTTTTGCCTGTCAATTCCCGGAGCGTCGCTGTCTCCCGGAAGCCGGTGGTTTGGTAATTGAGCATAATATCGTCGCCGTGGGGAATGCCCATAAAGTAGTTGCATCCGGCAACGGTTAAGAGCGTGGCAAGGTTTTCAATATCATTTTGGTCTGCTTTCATATGGTTGGTGTAACAGCAGTCGCAGCCCATAGAAATGCCGGTGAGTTTGCCCATAAAATGGTCTTCAAGTCCCGCCCGGGTCACCTGCCGGGCATCGTAGAGGTACTCCGGGCCGATGAAGCCAACCACCGTATTGACGAGGAAGGGCGAAAAATGCTTGGCAAAGCCGTAGCACCGGGCTTCCATCGTCACCTGGTCCGCGCCGTGGTGGGCGTTGCTCGATAGCTCCGAGCCCTGCCCGGTCTCGAAATACATAACATTCGGTCCTTCTGCCGTACCATACTGGTGGAGCAAGTCCTTTGCTTCCTGTAAGGTGGCTGCTGAAAAACCGAAGGCTTCGTTGCCCTTTTGGCTGCCGGCAATGGACTGGAAAATAAGGTCTGCGGGCGCACCCTCCCGAACGGCTTTCATCTGGGCCGTTACGTGGGCAAGGACACAGATTTGGGTGGGAATTTCCCAATGCTCCTGAATTTCCTTAAACCGACGCAGGACTTTTCCCACCTGCTCCGGAGAGTCGGTAACCGGATTCAAGCCAATGACCGCATCGCCTGCGCCGAAGGTCAATCCCTCTAAAGTAGAAGCGGTGATACCGTCCGGGTCATCGGTGGTGTGGTTGGGCTGCAAGCGGCAGGACAGCGTTCCGGGCAGGCCGATGGTGGTGTTACAGTGGGCGGTGACAGTGATTTTATTGGCGCAGTAGATGAGGTCTAAATTGCTCATCAGCTTGCAGACCCCCGCCACCATTTCGCTGGTCAGTCCACGGCTCAGTTTTGCAATATCTGCGCCCGTGGTCTTTTCCGACAGCAGCCATTCCCGCAGCTCCGCTACTGTCCAGTTTTTGATTTTTTCGTACTGGGGAATGTTCAAATCGTCCTGAATAATTCGGGTAACCTCGTCCTCCTCATAGGGAACCACGGGATTTTCCCGCAGGTCTTTTAAGGTAAGGGCAGAGAGTACCACCTTTGCCGCCACCCGCTGACGGGCGTTTTCTGCGGCAAGACCTGCCAGAATATCGCCTGTCTTTTCTTCGTTTGCCTTGGCAAGCACCTCTTTAATGCTGCCAAATGTATAGCTTTTTCCCAAAAGTGTGGTTTTCAGCTTCATAACGCACCTCTACTGAGATAATATTAATGTTTTAATGACTACCGGCAGCGCTGGGCCAACAGGCGCGCCAATGTCCAAAAAGCTGCCCTCTGTCAGCTTCACCCGGTCGATGCAGCAAATGGGTATCTCCGGGGGCAGAAGAAGACAAAGACAGTGCCCCAGCGCTTTTGCCGCATCAGCTTGCAGCGCCACATAAACAGGGCCTCTTATTTGGGACGCCAAGGCTTCTGCGAGCCTGCGAACCCGGTCATAAGAAAATTTTCCTTCATCGGGAATGGAGAAAACCACCGTTTCCTCCGTTCCTTTTCCGGGGGTAAATTCCACCACCGGGAGATTTTTCATTGGAAACTGTACGTTCCGGTAAAACACCGTACTGCCCGAAAGGGTTGTACTGTAACAACCTGCCCCAATGACCGTCGCCCGGATGGTCTCCGTTCCCAAGATATATTCTCCCGCGCAAAGCCGGCTTTTCCGGATTGCCCTTCCCAATTCCGGGCCGATGTCGCCAAAGGCAAGGGCTTCGTGGTCTTTTGCGATACAGTCCGCCACACCGCCGGAAAAGGAGATGACCGGCTTTTCCTTGGGGATTTCCCACGGGGTCGTGATTTCTTCCGTCATAAAATGGGCCAGCAATTCGTCCGCGGGGCGCAGACCTGCCGCCATTTCCAGCACCGAGACCATATCTTTTAGGGGAATTTCCTCCTTCGTATAGGAAAGCACCGG
>JAZQUL010000035.1:0-2079 GCA_045631285.1 Faecousia sp.
CAAGCTCCCGGAATCCGGAATTTGTTACTATCCTAAGGAGTAATGAGTCCCAATGGTATGAGCCCGCTATTTGATAGATTTCGCACAAAGGGTATCTTTTTTGCTGATGTGCTTTGTTCCTAATGTACAGTGTAGCAAAGCATTCCCTTACGATATTGGACACGATTTACGAATATACGTAAATTCTGTTGTGGCCATTGTGTTTTTCGCGTTTTTCGATATAATAAACTACATATTATTTTACTTATCATTCGTATGCGTGACAGGCATAGGCCTTATGAATATCCTGAAAAGGATTGGCAGAAAGAACCGGTATTGAAAAAGAGGACGATATGCGATATTTACGACTGGTGACAATTTTGATATTTGTGGCAGCCTGCGCTCTGCTGTGCTGGACTCTTTACAGTATATCTTTGCGGGATACGGCTGAGCCCAAAATTATGGATTCTGTAGGGCAGTTGCATTTGTCGGTGTCTGATGATGCCGGCACACTGATGCAAGGGCTGACCGCAACGGACGATCGGGATGGCGATTTGACAGATAGGATTTTAGTAGAGCGGGTATCCCGTTTCTCTCAACCGGGCGTGTGTCAAGTCAGCTATGTTGTGTTTGACAACAGCAACAATTTTTGCCGCTATCAGCGTACGGTCGTCTATGACGACTATGAATCTCCCAGACTACAGCTGGAACAGCCGCTTATGTACCGCATGGGCGAACAGATTGCCATTATGGACCGGATCCGGCTTCATGACTGTTTGGACGGAGACATTACCTATAAGCTGAAGCTGGAGTCCTCCAACGTTCCGGCTGATACAACCGGCGTTTATGAAATCGAGCTATATGCTACCAATAACTACGGAGATGATATTTACGCCAAGATCCCCCTGAATATCGGTGTGTATTCCGCAGATGCGCCGCAGATTTTATTGAAGCAGTATTTGGTATATGCGAAAGTCGGTGAGGATTTTGCGCCTCTTGCCTATGTAGAATCCGTGGAGGACAGAGCCGGAACACCGATTCCTGTGGATCAGGTCAAGGTTATCAGTCAGGTGGATCTGTCAAAACCCGGCGGCGGTCAAATCTGTTTTGAGGTTACCGATCAACGGGGTGTTACAGGGATTACATATCTGACAGTGATCGTAGAGGAATCATAATGGAAAATAAGAAGTTTATTCACATAGATGAGATCCATATACCCATCATCCTACTGGATATTTTAAAAAACGGGTGGCTTGCGATTCTTGCGGTGATTGCGGTATGCATTGGCGTTTTTGCCTATAGCAATTCTCAGCACCAGCCCGTCTACACAACAGAAGCTACTTTTGTTGTCTCCCCCCGGAGCAACGGGTCTTATGTAGGCTTTTATTCTTCTCTGTCCACTGCCAACGAAATGGCCAGTGTGTTCCAGGAAGCATTCTCCAGCGATGTGCTGAAGCGCCTGATTCAGGAGGATCTGCAGAAACCGGGGCTGTCCTTTAACGTTACTGCCTCTGTGGCGGAGGGGACCAATATTCTAAGCGTAAAGGTCCAATCCGATTCCCCGGAGAACGCCCACGCGGTTATCCAGGCGGTGCTGAAAAATTACCGGCGGGTTTCCGGGTATCTGTTTGGCAGTGTTGTACTGGACATTCTAAAAAAACCTCAGATATCGGTTACGCCGTCCAACCCGTTTAATACGAAGAAGTTTATGGTTTTGGGCGCTGGTGCGGCGGTGCTGATGATGGTGGCGTTGATCGCGTTGCTTTCTTTTTTGCGACCCACCGCCAAAACCTTGACCAGCGCTAAACGAGGGATGGAAGAACAGCCCTTGAGTGTTCTGCAAAAAGAAAAAATGTTCCAGTTGTTCCGCAAGCAGCAGAAGCGGCCGCTTCTGATCACCGATACCAGGACCAGTTTCCGGTACACCGAATCGTTGCTGCAACTGACACACAAAGTGCGCCATAAAATGAAAAAAGGCGGTATGAAAGTTTTGCTGGTTACCAGCGTTGCAGAAAACGAAGGAAAATCTCCCGCTTCTGCCAACCTTGCTTTGGCGTTGGCAAGACATGGGTGCAAGGTTGCATATGTGGATATGGACCT
>JAZQUL010000036.1:0-8516 GCA_045631285.1 Faecousia sp.
TTTTTTGCTTATTTCTTTCGCATTTGTTTCCAAACTGAGGTAACGCGGAATATGGTGGAAACGATCAAGATGCCGATTGCCATAAGGCCGGCAATGGCAATTGTCTCGGTTCCTTTTTCCCAGAACGCGGTCATATTATTATCAGATAAATAGCTTGTGGTGTAATATATGCCTGCGCCGGGGAGAAGGGGGAAAACGGAAATCACCAAGTATGTGATTGCCGGGAAACGCCGGATCCGCGCCATAGCCTCTGAATAGAATGCAGCAAACACAGTGCCGAACAAATAGGCCAATACTGGATCAGTAAAAGGAACGGAGACCAAGTAGACACCCCAGGATAGTGTACCGCCTAAGGCGCAAAGCAGCGTGCCCACACCGTGAATATTAAACAGGATGCAAAAACCAAGGCAACCGATAAAGGCGGCAGCGCACTGTAGGATTGGCCCATAATTCTGTGCAAAAATTTCCGGCTGCGGTCCTGCTAATGAAAAGCTCAGAGACCGGGCAACACCGGTTCCCAAACCAATGGCAACAGCAATCAGGATGACTTGCACGAGACGGTTAATGCCGGAGTTTATATCGCCAAAAATGATGTCACGAATGGCGTTAATAAACAGCAGTCCGGGGACAAGCATCATAAGGGCTGCGACAATGGCTGTGTCTGCATTGACACTAAAATGTCCAAATAGGTAGGCTGTCAGTGCCATAGCAAAGGCGGTTACCATCGTGGCAAAGAAGTTGTTGATATGGAGTTTGGCGGAGAAATGGCCGATAAGGCCAACTACAAGGCCACAGATTGCAGCAATCAGAGAATCAACGGCAGTGCCGCCGAAGAACAGGCAGAAACCGATGGAAGCGACCATATTGCCGAACAGGAACATTGGCAGACGATAACTTCTGCGGCGGGTTGCGGCTTCCTTTACCCACTGTGCGGCAACATCTGGCGCTGGCTTTTCCGCGCAAATTCGACGGCTGAGGTTGCTGTACAGCTCTACAGTGTCCATATCGTTGCCGTGGAAGCCGATACGGCGCAGTCGGGTAATGTTCTCGCCGTCCGGTGTGGTCACGGTTGCAGTCATACTGTTGGGGATTGCAAAAACCTCTGCCTTTGCACCGTAAGCGGCCATAATACGGTTGATGCTTTCTTCAATACGGTAGGTTTCTGCACCGCTCATAGCCAGCTGATAGCCGATCTCCATAGCGGTATCAAAAATTAGTGAATAGTCCATAGGAAGACCTCGTTAGATGAATAATCGCCGGATAAACCGGCGATTATATGTTATTTGCGAATGAACAGCACACCTAATGTGCCGGGGCCGCAGTGGCAAGAGACGGTGCAGCCGGCTTCTGTCCAATAGATGTTTTCGAAGTCAGCATATTCCTTAACTGCTTCCTCAACGGCGTGGAAGCACTCGTCGGTTACAGGCGTTCTTGTCACAAACAGATGCTCACGATCCAAGTCGTCGCGGTTTGCAAGACGGTCCTTTACATAAGAAGCAAGGCACTTGCTGAAGCTACCGCGATACTTCTTTACAACGGACATCTTGCCGTCCTTGACCTCAATGCATGGCTTTAAACCCAGTAGATTTGCGCCCAATGCGGCAACGGAAGAGCAGCGGCCACCCTTGACCATATACTCCAGTCGGTCCAGCAGGAAGCTGGCTTCCACCTTGGGAATGATTTCTTCAAGCTTTTCAACCAGTTCATCCAAAGACTCACAAGTCTGCGCCAGTTCACAGGCGCGGAGTACTACAAGACCCTGACCGGTGGAAAGATTCTTAGAGTCGATAACGCGAACATTGTCAAATTCCTCGGCAGCCAGCCGGGCGTTTTGGTAGCAGGAGGAGAAGCCGGAGCTGATATTGATATGCACGATACCGTCGTACTGACCGGCATAAAGACTGAATACCTCAGTGTACTCTTCAATATTGAGTGCTGCAGTAGAGCAGAGACTGCCGCCGCCTGCCACGTGGGCAAAGATGTCGTCGGTTGTAATGTCAACGCAGTCGCGGAAATTCTGACCGTCCTTAATTACGGTCAGGGGAATGATAGTGATGTCATACTTTTCTATCAGTTCCTTGGAAAGATCACAGGTGCTGTCAGAAATAATCTTGATTCTCATATTTATCTCCTAATTTCAGAATACTTGCATTTTCAAGTAGGCCACAGTATAATAGCATAAAAAGAACATTTCGTCAACCCTGAGAGGGTGGGAAGGTTAAAATGGAACTGAAATTTGAAGTAAAAGGAATGACCTGTGCTGCCTGCTCTGCGCGGGTGGAAACGGTTACGAAGGCGGTGCCGGGCGTTACATCCGCCGAAGTCAATCTTCTGGCTGGGAAAATGAATGTGGTTTGCAGTGAAGACTGTACCGCACAGATTATTCAAGCCGTTGAAAATGCCGGTTACAGCGCTTCCGTCCCCGGAGCAAATAAGGTTGAAACCCCGGCGCAGGATGAAAATAGGGGGATGCTGTTTCGTATTATCACATCTGCGCTGCTTATGATTGCACTGATGTATTTGACGATGGGGCATATGCTCGGCATCCACGGCTGGCAATATGAAAGAGAAAATGCGATGCTGATGGGTATTTCCCAGCTTTTGCTTACCCTTCCGATTGTCTATCTCAATAGAAGTTATTTTTACCGCGGAATCAAAGCCCTTTATCATAGGGCGCCTAATATGGACTCCTTGATTGTGGTAGGTTCCGGCGCGTCCCTTATTTACGGTATTGTTTCGCTGCTGATTATGGCTTATGCCATTGGCCGTGGAGATTGGGAAAAAGTAATTTCCTGCCGGGATAACCTATATTTTGAATCTGCGGCAATGATTCTAACACTAATTACCGTTGGTAAATACCTGGAATCCATTGCAAAAGGTAAGACTGGAGATGCCATTCGGAAATTGATGGATTTAACTCCCAAAACTGCAGAAATCATTGTAGGGGAGACCGTTAAGACTGTTCCGGTTGAGAACATTGTCCCCGGGGATATTATTATTCTTCGGGCCGGTAATCGCATTCCTGTTGACGGTGTTTTGATTTCAGGCTCTGCAACGGTGGACGAAAGCGCCATTACCGGTGAGAGCATTCCGGTTGACAAAAATGATGGCGATACCCTTATTGGCGGTACATTTTTGTCTGTTGGCTACTGCAGGATGGAGTGCCGGAAGGCAGGGGACGATACAACCCTTGCACAAATTATCCGTATGGTGGAAGAGGCCGGTGGCTCGAAAGCGCCAATTGCACGGCTTGCGGATAAAATTGCCGGTATATTTGTACCGGCTGTCATGGGAATCTCTCTGATTACGTTCCTTGTATGGCTGCTTGCAGAGGGCACACTTTCCTTTGCGTTTAATTGCGCCATTGCTGTGCTTGTCATCTCCTGTCCCTGCGCTCTCGGCCTTGCAACACCGGTAGCCATCTTGGTGGGTACGGGTCGCGGCGCGTCTCTAGGCGTCCTCTTTAAAAATGCCCAAGCCTTGGAACAGTTGCATAAGGTAGATACGGTTGTTCTCGATAAGACGGGAACGCTGACACGTGGCGCGCCTGTGGTGACCGATGCTTTGCCCAATGGTATCGAAAAAGATATGCTCATAAAATATGCCAAAGCCCTGGAGTCTCCCTCCGAGCATCCGTTCGCAAAGGCGATTATGGCGCTTTCCGGTGAGGAAGCATTTTTAGTTAATGATTTTCAAACATTACCCGGTCTGGGTGTTTGCGGTACAATTGACGGAAAGCGGTACTATGGCGGCAATGGTGAGCTGATGAGACAGAATCAAATTTCAGTCCCGACATTTGATGCGTATAAATCTCAGGGTAAGACACCTCTGTACTTCGGCTGTGAAGATGGTATCTATCTCGGCGCGATTGTAGTTGCTGATGTGCTGAAGGAAGATTCTGTTCAGGCAGTAGCGCGTATGCAAAGTATGGGCCTGCGTGTTGTTATGCTTACGGGCGATAATCCAAATACTGCCGCGGCGATTGCAGAAAAGGCCCATATCGACGAGGTCATTGCCGGTGTAGTTCCTGGTGAAAAAGCAATGGCAATCCGTAAGCTGAAAGAAGAAAAGCGATGCGTTTTAATGGTCGGAGATGGCATTAATGATGCGCCGGCACTGGTGACTGCGGATGTGGGTATGGCTATCGGTGCCGGAACAGACATTGCGATGGAGTCTGCGGAGATAGTGCTGATGCATAATTCACTGCATGGCGTATGCGATGGTATTGCCCTCAGCAAGGCGACGATTCGCAATATTAAGCAAAATCTTTTCTGGGCGTTTATCTACAATAGTTTGGGAATTCCGATTGCAGCGGGTGTGCTGTATCCGGTATTTGGTCTGCTGCTTAGTCCAATGATTGGCGCAGCTGCAATGAGCCTCAGCTCTTTCTTTGTAGTGACAAATGCCCTGCGTTTACGCGGGTTTAAGCCAAAAGATAGAGAAACGAAAACTTTACCGATTCAGGAGGAAAAACAAATGGAAACGAAACTTTATGTGGACGGAATGATGTGCCCCCATTGCAAAGCGCGGGTGGAGCAGGTGTGTAAGGGAATCTTAGGCGTTACAGATGCAGTTGTTGATTTGCAGGACAAGTCGGTAACTGTAACCGGAACTCACGATATTTCAGCAATTAAGAAAGCGATTACTGATGCAGGCTACGAAGTGAAATAAGTCCGGTTTATTGTACTGATTGGGCGTTATAATAAGGCCAACTAAGAAAAGGAGGCTTTATTATGTACGCAATTCGTAATGTAAACGGACACATTCAGGTCTATAATGATAAGGGTATATTCCTGTTTTCTGCGGATACGGAGCGGGAAGCCAGAGAGGAACTGAGGAACTATGCGTAATATTCGGCTAGACATCTGCTACGACGGTACGCGCTACCGTGGCTGGCAGAGGCTGAGTAGTTCGGATAATACTATTCAACAAAAGGTGGAACAGGCGCTTTCACGAATTTTGGGGGAGGAGATAGAAATCTCCGCCAGCGGCAGGACAGATGCGGGTACCCACGCAAAGCTGCAGGTCGTTAGCTTTCACTGCCAATCGGAGATGCCTTGCGAGGAACTTTTAGAAGCGCTTCGCCGGTATTTACCGGAGGATATTGGCGTATACTCTTGTAGAAACGCCTCTCCGCGATTCCACGCCCGCCTGAACGCGCAGGAAAAAACCTATTGTTACCGGGTTTGGAACAGCGATTCACCCTGCGTCTTTGAGAGAAAGTATGTCTACCGGGATACCCGAGAGGTAGATGTGGAGAAAATGCAAAAAGCGGCGCGGCTTTTTATCGGACAGCATGACTTTTCTGCATTTTGCGCCAATACGAAAATGAAGAAATCCACGGAGCGGTATATTTCTGCTTTCTCCGTAGAACGCATTGGTGATGAAATTCGCTTTACCGTAACCGGTAACGGCTTTTTGCACCATATGGTTCGTATTATGGTCGGTACATTGCTGGAAATCGGCAGAGGAGAGCGGGAAATCGACAGCATTCCTATGCTTTTTGGCGGTGTTCGCGCAGATGCCGGAGAGCTGGTTCCTGCCTGCGGGCTGTGTTTAATGGAGGTGATCTATTGAATATTCAGATTTTTGGAAAGAGCAAGTGCTTTGATACGAAAAAAGCGGAACGCTATTTCAAGGAACGAAAAATCAAATACCAATACATTGACCTGCTGCGCTATGGTCTTTCCGGTAAGGAATTTGACGCGGTACTGCGTGGCGTTGGCGGTATCGATAATCTGATCGATTGGGATAGCAAATCCGATAGTATCACCCTTATGAAATATATGGAGGATGCCCGCGGTAAGGAGGACAAGGCCTATGATGACCCATCCCTGCTGCGTACACCCATTGTGCGTAACGGAAAATTGGTAACAGTCGGCTACTGCCCGGAAGTTTGGGCGACTTGGGAATAATACAAAAGCAGTTTTCTTCGGGAAACTGCTTTTTCCTTTAGGAGGCAATAATGGAGTGGATCAGAAAAATTAACAGCATTGTTTGGGGTGCGCCCACTCTGCTGCTGATTGTTGGGGTAGGTGTAGCGCTGACGGTAGCTACGCGTTTTGCACAATTTCGATTATTACCAAGGGCGTTAAGAAGCTTTTTAGGCGGCAATAAAAGAAAAGAAACAATTGACGGGGAAAGTCCATTTCGGGCGCTGTGTACTGCACTGGCAGCCACAGTAGGCACAGGCAACCTGGCAGGTATTGCCGGAGCGATTGCTATTGGCGGTCCGGGCGCTGTATTTTGGATATGGATTGGCGGAATACTGGGAATGGTAACCAAGTGCGCGGAAGCGACATTGGCTGTCCATTACCGAACGAAGGACAGGGGAGGAAATTACATCGGTGGTCCAATGTATGTTATTGCCAACGGCCTGCACCATAAATACCGGATATTGGCAGTTATATATGCATTATTTGGCGTTATTGCAGCCTTTGGCGTTGGCAATGCCACCCAAATCAATACGCTTATCGGCGGCATCAATAGCGCCATTTCCTACTGCGGGTATTCACCCTCAACGCTTGGAAACACGGTCATCGGTATCCTTTGCGCCATTTTGATTGCTATTCTCCTCTTTGGCGGTGCGAAACGGATCGGTGCGGCAGCCGAGTCATTGGTGCCCTTTGCATCTGTTATCTACATCCTGCTGGGCGCAGGGGTACTTGTTTTACGGTTTGATGCAATTCCAGCGGCTTTCGGATCAATTTTTACGGGGGCATTTTCACCCAAAGCGGTGACCGGCGGTGTGATTGGTTCTGCATTTATTACACTGCGAATTGGCGCTTCCCGGGGCGTATTTACCAATGAAGCGGGAATGGGGACGGCCGGAATTGCCCACGCAGCAGCCAATGTAGAGCATCCGGCACAGCAAGGAATGATGGGTATCGTGGAGGTGTTTATTGACACCCTTGTGATTTGTACGGTTACAGCACTGGTAATTCTGTGCAGCGGTGTTCCAATTACTTATGGCGAAGATGTGGGCATTGTACTGACCGCACAGGCTTTCGCTTCCGTTTATGGCGGGTGGGTAACGCTGTTGCTGACGGCCGTACTGTGCTGTTTCGCCTTTGCGACGATCCTTGGATGGGGTCTTTACGGGGCACGGTGCGCCCAGTTCCTATTTGGAGAAAAGGTTTGGGGTGTATTTGTGATACTACAGGCAATAACTGTAGTGCTTGGTGCTGTGCTGGAAACGGAAACTGTATGGCTGCTGGCAGATACAGTAAACGGACTGATGGCAATTCCCAATTTGATAGCAATTATTTGCCTCCTGCCGGTGGTAAAGGGCCTGATTCGAGATTATGAGAAAAAGAAAGAATAACTTGACAATACTAGGGGTAAAATGGTAGAATAAACCATAGAAAAATCGCAATGATCGAAAAGAGTAGCGGTATCTTCGCCTTTCAGAGAATAGGGGTCGTCGGCTGTAAGCCCCTTAGGTAAAAATCCGGGAAAGTGCGTTCGGGAGCGATTATAGCTTGAGTGATAAATGAGAGTGGAACCGCGAGTTGTATGACCCGCCTCTTGTGCCGTGGCACAGGAGGCTTTTTTGTTAAATAATTTTGGAGGTAATGCTATGTATCTTTACAATTCTCTTTCCCATAAGAAGGAACTCTTTGTTCCCAATAACCCTGACCTTGTGAAAATGTATACCTGCGGCCCGACGGTGTACCATTATGCCCATATCGGCAACCTGCGTACCTATATTATGGAGGATGTGCTGGAAAAGAGTCTGCGCTATCTTGGCTACAATGTGCTGCGCGTAATGAATATTACGGACGTAGGCCATTTGGCATCGGATGCAGATACCGGTGAGGATAAGATGCTCAAGGGCGCCAAGCGGGAGAATAAGTCCGTTATGGAAATTGCCCAATTTTATACAGATGCATTCTTTGCAGACTGCAAGAAGCTCAATATCAAAGTTCCGGAGATCGTTCAGCCTGCTACCGGATGTATCGCCGAGTTTATTCAGATTGTAGAGGGCTTACTTGAAAAAGGGTTTGCCTATGTGGCAGGCGGCAACGTTTACTTTGACACCTCCAAGCTGGAAAACTACTATGTTTTCAACGACCACGATGAGGAAGACTTGGCTGTCGGTGTTCGTGAAGGCGTGGAAGAAGATACCAACAAGAAAAACAGAAATGATTTTGTTCTGTGGTTTACAAAGAGTAAATTTGAGGATCAGGCGCTGAAATGGGAGTCTCCCTGGGGCGTCGGTTATCCCGGCTGGCATATTGAGTGCTCGGGCATTTCTATGAAGTACCTGGGTGAGGATTTGGATATTCACGCAGGCGGCATTGATAATGCATTTCCGCACCACACTAATGAGATTGCCCAGTCCGAAAGCTACTTGGGTCACAAGAAGTCGGATCGTAGCCATGTCGTTCTGTGAGCCAAGGAGTTGTTATCAGGTCTTGTCTTCCTAAGACCGCTTGGCCTCCGACTTCATTGATAATGCATTTCCGCACCACACTAATGAGATTGCCCAGTCCGAAAGCTACTTGGGTCACAAG
>JAZQUL010000037.1:0-1863 GCA_045631285.1 Faecousia sp.
GGAAAAGGGGCTAAATCTAAGATTTCCGCCCGCATTCCTCCTCCGGCCCTTGGGGCCACCTTCCCCCCGGGGGAAGGTTTTTCGCACGGAAATGCCAATTCCGGCTTTCGGGGAGCGACCCGCCCGCCGCCGGGGGCGGAAACAGGGAGGGGAGCGAGTGGCAGCGGCCACGAGCCTCTGCGCCGCCAGCGGCGGAAGAAGCAGAGGCGCAGTGTGTGTAGCGGTCGGCGAAAAACGAGCCTGCACCGTCAGGCGAAGTTTTTGCCGGGCACCGCAAACGGACGGTGGGGGACGAAGGTCGAAAGACCGAGGACATCCACCGGGCACCGCAACAGGGATTCGGAATTCGGCATTTCGATAAATCGGAATTTGAAATTTCTTGTCCCAATTATACTGCCCGGGAGATTCTTTGTCAATGCGATTGACAGCGCAGACGCTCTGTGGTAAACTTTCCCTAAAGATCGGAGGGGTTAGTATGCCGTCTATTGAAAAGCAAATCGAGGGCGTCGTGGATGCCATTTTGGAGGATTACCTTGGAGGTCGTGACATCGACCGCATCGGTGACTCCCGTCAGCCCGATAAGGATGCCATCATTGATATTTTGGATAAGCTGCGCCGTATCGTTTTCCCCGGCTATTTTAAGGAAAAGACTTACCGCATCTACAATGCCAAGCACAATCTGTCTATGCTGATCGAGGATGTAATGTTCAACCTGAACAGCCAGATGAGCCTGGTGCTGCCCGAGGGCAGCGATTCCGAGGCGGTGTGCCTGCAGTTCTTGCGTACCATTCCTGCGGTGCGTGCCTTGGTGCAGACCGATTTGCAGGCTGCCTACGACGGCGACCCTGCCGCCTCCGGCAAGGAGGAGATCGTGTTCTCCTACCCCGGCCTCTTTGCCATCATGGTGTATCGCCTTGCCCATGAACTGTACAGCCTGGGTGTGCCGCTGATCCCCCGTATTATGACCGAGTATGCCCACAGTGTCACCGGCATCGATATCCATCCCGGTGCCACCATCGGAGAATTTTTCTTTATCGACCATGGCACGGGCATCGTCATCGGTGAGACCACCATTATCGGCAAAAACGTAAAGATCTACCAGGGCGTTACCTTGGGCGGTCTGTCCACCCGTGGCGGTCAGAGCCTGCGTGGCAAGCGCCGCCATCCCACCATCGAGGACAATGTGACCATCTATGCCAACGCCTCTATTTTGGGCGGCGAAACGGTCATCGGTCACGACAGCGTTATTGGCGCCAGCGCCTTCATTACCCAGTCCATTGCGCCTTGCACCACCGTCAGCCAGAAGAGCCAGGAGCTGCAATTCAAGACCCGTACGGGTTGCCCCGGCTGCAACGGCTGCTTCTAAACAGCAGATCCTCCCTATGTTTTTTCATAGGGAGGATCTTTTTATGCTGTGCAAAACAGTTAAACAAATTGGAATTTGTCATTCTCGTTCAAGCCCGTATTTCCCTACAAAATGCAGATATACCAAGCTCATTACAACACCTACCAAGCCATACCAAGCATCTACAATATCGGTAGTATTTAACACAGGCAAGAACATCTCATAAATGAAATTGGAGGCTATCAACAAGCAACCAATTATGAAAGTGAATCTATACTTTTTGCCTGCTAAAAACAAGAAATAACCAATTAAGGTGCACAACAATACACTCAAGGTGAAGTTTGTGATATGAGAATTAACACTTTCGTTAATGACATAAATGTTCTTATTAAAGGTATTCATCCATCTAACTGCAACAAGAGTAAAGCAAAGGATATATACAGCTAAAAGTGATATGGTTACCCATAGTTTTTGTTTGCTTTTTAACATACTGGCATCTCCGTCAAATTCAAGTTTGT
>JAZQUL010000038.1:0-2138 GCA_045631285.1 Faecousia sp.
CGGCAGAATGTGGCGCTGGGCAGCGATGCATTCTTCCCCTTCTCCGACAACATTAAGCGCGCTTACGCCTCCGGCGTAAAATATATTGCCGAGCCAGGCGGTTCTATCCGGGACGACCTTGTCATCGAAGAGTGTGACAAGAAGGGAATGGTTATGGCCTTTACGGGTATGCGGCTGTTCCATCACTAAGAAAAAAGAGGAGGCAGTCCTATGCGAATTCTTGTTGTGGGCGGCGGTGGCCGGGAACACGCCATCATCAAAGCCCTGAAAAAGAATCCCGATATTACGGAGATTTTTGCTGCCCCCGGTAACGGCGGCATCGCCAAAGATGCCACTTGCGTAAGCATTGGCGCAATGGAAATCGAAAAATTGGTGGACTTTGCTGTGCAAAACCGTATTGACTATGCGGTAGTTGCACCGGACGACCCGCTGGTGGCGGGTTGCGTGGATGCGATGGAGGAAAAGGGTATCCCTTGCTTTGGCCCCAGGAAGAATGCCGCTATCATTGAAGGCAGTAAGGCTTTTTCCAAGAACCTGATGAAAAAATACGGCATCCCCACAGCAGCTTACGAGATTTTTACGGAGCTGGATGCGGCCCTTGCCTATGTAAAGACCTGCCCCATCCCCACGGTGGTAAAGGCGGACGGCTTGGCGCTGGGTAAAGGCGTCATTATTGCTTCTACCCGTGAGGAAGCGGTGGAAGCAGTTACCGATATGATGGCAAATGCCAAATTCGGCGCTTCCGGCGCAACCGTTGTCATTGAAGAATTTCTTACCGGCCCGGAGGTTTCCGTTCTTGCCTTTACAGACGGCAAGACCGTAAAGCCGATGGTATCCTCTATGGACCACAAACGGGCAGGGGACAACGATACAGGTCTCAATACCGGCGGTATGGGCACGATTGCCCCCAATCCCTACTATACAGAAGAGATTGCCGAGGTGTGTATGGAGAAGATTTTCCTGCCCACCATAGCGGCAATGAATGCAGAGGGCAGAACCTTCAAGGGTTGTCTCTACTTTGGCCTGATGCTGACACCCAACGGGCCTAAGGTGATTGAATATAACTGTCGTTTCGGTGACCCGGAGACCCAAGTTGTCCTTCCGTTGCTGGAAAGCGATCTGCTGACGATTATGCAGGCAACCACAAATGGCACACTGGCAGAAACAGAAGTACGCTTTGCCCAAAGGCACGCCTGCTGTGTCATCACCGCTTCCAAGGGCTACCCGGAAGCCTATCAAAAGGGCTATCCTATCACCTTTACCGAAGAAGCGGAAAGATGCACCTATGTAGCCGGCGCGGCAATGAAGGATGGTGTGCTCGTTACCTCCGGCGGCCGGGTAACCGGCACTACCGCCGTGGCAGACAGTTTGGAAAATGCCATTCGGGAGGCGTATCGCCTTTGCGACGGTGTAAAATTCGAAAACGCCTACCGCAGAAGTGACATCGGCCAGCGGGCATTATCTGCAGGAAAGTGAGGAAAAAGTATGGTTTATCGTGTTTATGTTGAGAAAAAAGCCGGACAGACCCACGAGGCAGACAGCCTTCTGCGGGAAATCCGGGACTTTCTGCAGATTGACGGACTGACTGCTGTTCGGGTGCTGAACCGCTATGATGCGGAAAATTTGGAGGAGAGCCTTTTTGCTTATGCGGTCAGTACCGTGTTCTCCGAGCCGCAGGTGGATGATGTCAGCTATGACGTTCCTGCGGGGCAAGTGGTATTTGCAGTCGAGCCGCTCCCCGGTCAGTATGACCAGCGGGCAGACTCTGCGGCCCAATGTATTCAAATTATCTCCCAGGGCAACCGCCCCACCATCCGTACTGCCAAGGTCTATGTGCTGACCGGCGAGCTGACGGAAGAGAATATTACTGTCATTAAAAAGCACGTCATTAATGCAGTGGAAAGCCGGGAGGCTTCCCTTGAAAAGCCGGAAACTTTAACAGTAGAGTATTCTGCGCCTCAGACGGTTGCCACCGTTGACGGCTTTATTACCTTGGACGATGACGGTCTGAACGTCCTGCTGGAGAAGCTGGGTCTTGCGATGGATTTGGATGACCTGCGCTTCCTGCAGGCCTATTTCCGGGATGAAGAACACCGCGACCCCACCATTACGGAAATCCGAGTGGTAGATACTTACTG
>JAZQUL010000039.1:0-3563 GCA_045631285.1 Faecousia sp.
CGTCAACTGCTTGGACATCACCGCCCCCTTCTCCATCTTCCAGAACTACGGCTTCCAGAGCGGTCGTACCGCCGATAAGTTTGCCGGCATAGAGGAGTTGCGCTCCGATAACGGCCTGCGCTTCCTGCCCCAGCATATCAATGCCTTTATGAGCCTGAAGGTGGAGCAGTATGTGGATCTGGGCACCCACGGTATGTTCATTTGCGCCGTTACGGAAGCAAGAGTCATCGGCAATCAGGAGACTATGAGCTACACCTACTATCAGAACAACGTAAAGCCCAAGCCAGAAACCGATGGCAAGAAGGGCTTCGTTTGCAAGGTCTGCGGCTGGGTCTACGAGGGCGACACCCTCCCCGACGACATCGTCTGCCCGCTCTGCAAGCACGGCGCAGCAGACTTCGAGCCGATTGCTTAAATTTGAAAGCCTCCCCTTTAGGGGAGGTCCCCAGTGCGCACACTGGGGGAAGGGGTTTACGAGGTTACAATAATCGCAACGGTGCTTTCCTCCGTTAACCCCTCAGTCACGGCTATGCCGTGCCAGCTCCCCTGCAGGGGAGCCTTGGAGCATAGCCGATTTTGAGCCTATCGCCTAACAAAAAAGCACCGCCATCCAGCGGTGCTTTTTTAATTGACAATTAACAGTTGAACGTTGAGAATTTGCAAAGAGAAAACCTTGACATTTACTTTTTGCAGAGCTATAATTGGCAAGTAAGAGTTTGGGCTTGTAGCGCAGTTGGGAGCGCACCACATTCGCATTGTGGGGGTCGGGAGTTCGAATCTCCTCAAGTCCACCAATAAGAAAGTCGCCCCGATGGGGCGGCTTTTTTATTGGTATGGTATTTACGCAGAGGAGATTCGAATAACTAAAATGCAATATGCCGGTGGCATATTGCTGACACCAGTGCAAACACTGGTGGCTACCTCGATTAAACGAATCTCCTCAAGTCCACCAACGCAAACGGCGGGAGCAAGCCCGTAACCTATCGTGTAGTACGAAGGTGCATACCGGGAGATTGCCACGTCGCTTTGCTCCTCGCAATGACAACGAAAACTTTTAATTAACTGTCAACTGTCAATTATTAAGCAGGATGCGGGTGCATCCTGCTTAAATGTTACGGTCTTAATCCCAAACCGCCTTCCAGCGTAAGGGTTTCGCCGCTCATATACTTGAAATCCGGGGAGGTCAGCGCTACGCAGGCTCTGCCGATCTCCTTTTCGGAGTCGCCGAAATGTCCCATAGGCGGCATATGCACATTGGCGCGGAATGCCTCTGGATAGGCATCTGCCCAGTTTTCCAGCTGCGCCGTCCAAGCCAAGGGACACACCACATTGACATTAATGCCGTCCTTGCCCCATTCCGTAGCCGCCACTCGGGAAAGTCCACGGATACCTTCTTTCGCTGCCGCATAAGCGCCCTGTCCAAAGTTGCCAAACAGACCCGCACCGGAAGCGAAGTTAATCACACTGCCCTGTGTCTTTTTAAGATGTGGGTAGCAGGCTTTCATATAAAGGAACGTCGCATAAAGGCCGGAGTACATAGAAAGATCAAACTGCTCCATCGTATGCTCCGCAATGGGCACACCGGAGGCCGATGCCTGGGCATTGTTAATCAGCACGTGAATATCACCGAAGGTCTCCACCGCCTGCGCTACCACGCTCTGCACCACTTTTTCATTATCCGCACCGGCAGAAACATCCGCCTGCACCGGCAGAACCTTCACGCCATAGAGCCGTTCCAGCTCCTCCTTGGCATCCCGAAGCTTTTGCAGATTCCGTCCGGTGAGCACCAAATTTGCGCCCTCCTTTGCAAAGGCCGTTGCAATACCGTAACCGATGGAGCCGCAGCTTCCATCCTTTAAAACCGCCCGACCGCCGCCGGTGACGATTACTGTTTTTCCCTGTAAATGACTCATAAATAAACCTCCTTTACGAGATAATCTGTCCGTCCGGGGTAATCGTGATTACCTTGACCGGAATTTCTTTTTCTATACTACTGAGCGCTGTCTTTACCGCAAAGGGAAGTCCTCCGCAGCAGGGTACGGTCATCCGCACCACCGTGACGCTTTTTATATCGTTGTTTTCAAAAATCTGCATCAGCTTTTCGGCATAATTTACACCGTCCAGCTTGGGACAGCCCACCAAAGTAATCCGTCCCGCCATAAAATCCCGGTGGAAATTGCCGTAGGCGAAAGCCGTGCAGTCCGCTGCAATCAGTAGGTCTGCGCCATTAAAATAGGGCGCGTTTGGCGGCACCAGCTTAATCTGTACCGGAAAATTTACAAGACAGTTTGGTACATCCGGTGCATTACTGCGCCGTTTATTTTCCAGTACCGCCTTTTCATTATATGCAGGCGCTTCCCGCATTTCAAAAGAGATCGCCTTTCGGGGGCAGGCCGGTAAGCAGTCACCAAGTCCGTCGCAGTAATCTTCCCGGAGAAGCTTGGCTTTTCCCTTCACAATACCGATAGCGCCCTCGTGGCAAGCGCTGGCGCAAAGGCCGCAGCCGTCGCACTTTTCTTCGTCGATCACAATGATCTTTCGGATCATACCGCTTCCCTCCTCTTTTTTCGCTCCGCATCCGCCTGCTTTTTCTGTTGGGCGGCAATTTCCATCATCTTTTCGTACATTTCCTCACCAACGCACTTTTTTGCGTAAGCACACCACTGCACACAGCTCAAGGTATCGTTGTAGGCAATAAAGCCGCAGTTTTCACAAGCCACTTGGGTATCTATAGAAAACAGCTCGATAACGCTGCCGCACTGGGGACAAATTTTTTCGTGAATGGTGGGTGTTCTGGGTTTTCCCTGACAACCTTCTGCGATCATAACGATCCCTCCTTTTTTTCTTCATTATATAAAGAAAAGCCCCTGATGGACGTTGCAAATGTCACATCAGGGGGGATATTTTACAAAATACGGAAAATATTTTTGTCGTAGTCAATAATGCCCTCTTCCTGCATCTTTGCCAGTTCCCGGGTCAGGGCGCTGCGATCTACGCAGAGGTATTCCGCCAGTTCCAGACGTCCTAAAGGCAGTTCCACGTACCGGCTCTGCTGACTTTGGGCCTGCAAAGATAAGTAGGTCAGCACCTTTTCCCGGATGGTGCGCTTGGAGACCACTTCTACCTTTCGCATCAGCTCCCGGTTTTTACTCGCAATGACGCGAACCATATTGTCGGTCAGCTTATGGTGGCACTGGCAGGCATTGGCGCAGTTGTGCATCACCTTATCGAAGGAAAGGAACAACACGCTGGCATCCTCATAGGCATAGAATCCTACGCTTGCCAGCTTATCCTCACCGCAGGCAAAGCTTTCGCCGAACACATCGTCCTTCTTCGCCCGTACAAGCAATGTCCGATTGCCCCAAATATCCTCCTTCACCATATCCACAGAGCCGGAAAGCACCACGCCGAAATGGCGAATATAAGAACCTTCCATCGCCACCGGCTCCCCTTTTTGGTAGCTGCCTAAGTAGTATCCAAAACAACTAAGCATCTTGACCCGTTCCTCCGGGGCAATTCCGTCAAACAAATGGGATTCCACCGTATCCATAAAATGCGCCATT
>JAZQUL010000040.1:0-8936 GCA_045631285.1 Faecousia sp.
CGTAACACCATCTACCAGGCATTTATGGCCGGTGTTGATGGCATTGGTTACTATGCCATTACCTACTCCGATTCCGGCGACAATGGCCCCATCCCCATTTGGAATGTTTCTCTGCCTAACGATCCTCAGGCAGGTCAGAAGCTGTGGGATGGTCTGAAGTCCTTCAAGGAAAAGGAATGGGATATTGCCTTTGACCACTTCACGGAAGGCGCCGGCACTGACTTCGTAGAGAAGGTAGCAATCGCTGACGGTTATATGTACACCTCTTGGATCGTCGATGGCGATGTTTACGTTGTCGTTCTGAACACCAAGAACACCCAGACTACTGTAAACGTAGAGCTGACCGACGGCACCACTACTATCGGCGCTTACTCCGCTACTGTTATTAACGGCAGCGAGCAGGCTGACTTCACCGGCAATGGCGCTCTGAACGTCACCCTGGAGAAGTATCAGGCTGTCCTCTACAAGCTGACCCTTAATGCTGGCTAATCCCCAGTAAAAGGGATTATCTCCTAACCATAGGTTCCCGCCCTGCTCTGCAGGGCGGGAATTTGATTATCAAAAACCTTCGTCATTCCGAGGCTTGCTCGCAAGCCGTGGGAATCCGTTCCTTAAAACGTTGCGTTTTTATGGAAAGAATCCCTTCTCCCGGGGAGAGGGTGGCCGAGCAAATGCGAGGTCGGATGAGGAATGCGGGAGGCAATCCTTCTGTAATGCCATTTGTGCAGACCTATACTGCACGCCGTTCCTCACCCGGTTTTTGCTTCGCAAAAACCACCCTCCCCCCGGGGGAGGGGATACGGCGTGCGATCAATCCGCCTCCACATCTACACGAAGTAGACAATTATATAGTTTAAGGGCGTGTTGCAAAAGAAAGCAACACGCCCATTTGTTTATGTTATGATATTATAGCGCCTTTCCTGCCAAGAATACGCGCTTATTGGTATAATTGGGAGAACAAACCAGAAAATCCGCCTGCTTGCCGGTTGTAATAGAACCGACAACCGTTTCTGCGCCAATGGCGCAGGCAGGGTTCCAGGTAGCCGCGCGAATGGCATCTTCCTCGGGAATACCGAAGGAAATCGCGTTGACCATACAGCTGTACAGATTGGCGGCAGAGCAGGCGATAGTGCCGTCAGCCAGCCGGGCAATGCCCTTTTCCAGACAGGCTTCCTGACCGCCAATATCGAACTTACTGCCCTCCGGCATACCGCAGCATCTGCCCGAGTCGGAAACCAGAACCATCCGGTCACCGCCAAACATAGAGAAAGCCAGCCGGACAGAGGCGGGATGGACGTGAAGACCGTCGCAAATCAGTTCCGCACGGACATTGGAATTTTCCACAGCCGCGGGAATGACACCGGGATTTCGGTGGTGGATACCGGGCATTGCGTTAAACAGGTGGGTCAGGTGGGTAGCGCCTGCGTCAAAAGCAGCTTTTGCGTGTTCATAATCCGAGTCCGTATGGGCTACGGAAACAGTACACAGCGCCTTTGCCTTTTCTACAAATTCTGCCGCGCCGGGCAGCTCCGGCGCAACGTCTACGATTCGCACCAAACCGCCGCAACCGTTTTGCAGCTTTTGGAAGCCCTCAAAATCCGGCTCTTTTAAGTAATCCGCATTCTGCGCGCCCCGCTTTTTGTAAGAAAAATAGGGGCCTTCCATCTGAATACCCCGCAGGACGGAAAGACCCTCATTGGCTTCGTCCACCAAACGGCGGGCATTGCTAAAAGCCTTTTCCAATACTTCGTAGGGCAGGGTCATAGAAGCGGGGGCAAAAGAGGTGACGCCTACAGAGGCGTAGTAGGCGGCCATTGCTTTGAGACCCTCGTAATCTCCGTCGGAGAAATCCGCGCCGGAGTTTCCGTGGCTGTGGACATCAATGAGACCGGGGATGACAGTAGCGCCTTTTAAATCCACCGCATCTTCGGGGACATTTTCGGGAAGAACTGCGCCGAATTTGCCGTCTGCTACCTCAAAAGCGCCTGTCCGGAACTGAAAGTCAGGGCAGAAGATTCTGGCGTTTTTGTAAAACATAGGGCGTCCTCCTTAATTGGTGGCGGGGAGACTTGCGGCAGCCACAGACAGGCCTACCCGGCGGATCTTCTCATCGGGGAGGGTGACGGTGCATTTTGCTGCCAGCTCGGGGTACTCGTCAGCCAGAATCTCGTTGCAGACCCGCAGAATGGTGTCGCCGCCCTTGCCGGACATTACACGGCCCAACAGCATCATATAGTCAAGGTCATAGAACTGGGAATACAGAACGGTGGTGTAAGCCAGGTAAGCGCCGATGGTTTCAAAGACTGCCACGGCCCGGGGATCATCGGCCTCCATCAGTTTCTGGACGAATTTCAGCTTCTCTGCCAGAGACAGGTCATCGGGGATCTCAATACCGGCCCAGGGAGCCAGCTTAATAACGGCGTCCTGGCTAAAGTACTTGCAGCCCACACCAAAGTCGGTAGACCACTCGTCCTGCATAGCGCCTTCCTGCAGGTCAACAGGCGCAAATGCCAGCTCGTTGATCCAGCCCAGTACATTCTGGTCCTTATCCACATAACCGACAGCCTCGGATGTGCCCATTGCCAAACCCATCAAATTGCCCTTGCCCAAACCGATGGCACCGGCGAGGGCCGAAACGTCACCGTCATTTGCAACCAAAATGGGGATATTCGGGTCAATTTCCGCAGCGGCCCGGTCAAAGACCGTTTTCACAAAATCCCACTTACTCCGGGGAACTTTATAGAAGATGCTGGATACCATAGGGGCATTGCCGATAAATACGCCGGCAGAGGAAACGCCAATGGCATCAACGCGGGGCATCTTGGAGGCGGCAGTGCGGAAAGCGGTGAGGATCTCCTGATACTGGTAGTTGGGATCCTCATTCAGCTTGGGGAACCACAGAACCTCCTCGGAATAGACGCACTCACCGTCAATCACAGCGGAAACCTTACGGTCGCTTCCACCGGCATCAAAGCCGATGCGGCAGCCGTTCATATTGCCACCCATAGGCTGGGCAACCTCGTTTGCCGCAGGGCACTGCTCCAAAGGAAGATCGATTACTTCCAAGGTGTTCTCGTACACCTGATGGAAGAACATCGCATCAAACTGCCGTTCTCCCTCGGGGGTATACGCCTTCTGCAAACGCTGCGCCAAATCGCTGCAGCCGCAGACGGTTACGCGGAAGCCACCGGTGGACCACAGCAGGAACTTTACGTAGCGCTCTACATAGCGATAGTCGGCCTCCATCATTTCGGGTGTGCCGTGGATAAAGGTCTTATGGACAGAAACGCGGCCCTTGTCACGTTCAACAGCAATGGCGATAGGCTTCTTTGCGTCTTTTAGATAAGCTGCGCGCCATACGCCGAAGGGAATAAAGGTGGGGTCCAGCTTGGGGGCGTGTTTCATCTGATATTCAATGCCTAAGTATTGCATTTATATTTCCTCCTCTTTGGTTACTTATCGAAACCGTTGGGGTTCTTGCTTTGCCAGTTCCAGGTATCGCGGCACATATCGTTCTGATCCTTAGTGGCTTCCCAGCCCAGAACCTCGCGGCTCTTGGTGGGATCTGCGTAACAAGTGGCCAGGTCGCCGGGACGGCGGGGAGCAATCTCGTAGGGAACAGGAACACCGTTGGCTGTCTCAAAAGCCTTCACCATATCCAGTACGGAGTAGCCGGTGCCGGTACCCAGATTGAAAACGCTTTCACCGTTGGACACTATCAAATGGGAAATAGCCGCCACGTGACCTTTTGCCAAATCCACTACGTGAATGTAGTCCCGGACACCGGTGCCATCGTGGGTGGGGTAGTCGTTGCCGAACACATTCAGATGATGGCGCTTGCCGATGGCCGTCTGAGAAATGTAGGGCATCAGATTGTTGGGGATGCCGTTGGGGTGTTCACCGATAAGGCCGCTGGCGTGGGCGCCTACGGGATTAAAGTACCGCAAAAGCACCACAGACCACTCCGGGTCGGCAGCGGCAATGTCCCGCAAAATTTGCTCGCACATATATTTTGTCCAGCCATAAGGATTGGTGCAGTTTCCGGTCTTGGAGGTCTCACGCAGGGGCATTTCATTGTCTCCGGAGTAAACCGTGGCGGAGGAGGAGAACACAAGCTTCTTGACCCCACATTTTGCCATAACACGGCACAGCGTCATGGTGGAGCAGAGGTTGTTGTCGTAGTACTCCAGAGGCTTGGCGACAGATTCGCCTACGGCCTTCAGACCGGCAAAGTGAATAACACAGTCGATTTTGTGTGCGGCAAAGATGTTGCACAGCAGTTGCTCATCCCGCACATCTCCTTCGTAAAAGGGAATCTCCCGCCCTGTAATCTGTTGCACACGGCGCAGACTCTCAGGGTTGGAATTGCACAGGTTGTCGATGACAATAGGCTGGTGGCCTGCTTCAATCAGCTCTACGCAGGTGTGGCTTCCAATATATCCGGCGCCGCCGGTGACTAAAACCTTCATTTTGCAATCTCCTTTACGATTTGATGCATCTGCTCCCACTTGCCTTCCATATCCGCTACCAGCTTGAACTGGGTGCGGCAGCGGTCCAGATTTTGTTCGGGATAGCGAATGTGGAAATAGTGGTCGCCGTCCAGATAGTCGGTGAGGAAGCGAATACCGCACTCTAAGGTCATCAGCTTAGCGCCCCAGGGCAGGTAGTCCAGTTCTGCCTCGGTCAAACCGCCCTTAGCGCCTTCTATGAAGCCACGGGTGTAGCGGGTGTACAGCTCGATATCAAAGCATACCTTGCTCAGGTCCTTTTCGTCCTCAGCGGTATGGTTAGCGCCGAAACGGATGGAATCACCGAAATCATAGATAGATAGACCGGGCATAGTGGTATCCAGGTCGATAATGCAGACACCTTCCAGGGTATCCTCATCAATCAGAACGTTATTTAACTTGGTATCGTTGTGGGTGACCCGCAGGGGCAGCTTGCCTTCCCGCAGGGCATGCATAGCTACGGAGCAGTCTGCCTTCCGATCCATAGCAAATTGAATTTCCGCCGCCACATCCTTGGCGCGGTTCAGCTTGTCCGCTTCCAGCGCGGCCAGAAACTTGTTGAAGCGGTCTTCTGTGTTGTGGAAGTTTACAATGGTCTCGTGCAGAGTTTCTGCAGGATAGTCCGACAGAAGCCACTGGAAGCGACCGAAGGCCCGGGCAGAGGCTTCAAAGAGTTCGGGGGTGGCTTTCTGCAGGCAGAGGGTATTCTCTACATAGTGGGTCAGCCGCCACACTTTGCCGGTATTATCGGTGTAGTAGGGTTTGCCGTCACGGGTAGGAACCAGGTTCAGGGTCTCCCGCATAGTGTCGCCGCCGGTGGCCTCAATCTTTTTCCGCAGGTGGGAGGTGACACCGATAAAGTTCTCCATCAGTTCATCCTGTTTAGGAAATGCTGCCTTGGACAGGCCCTGGAGGATGAAACGGACAGCTTTACCCTCCTGAGGCTGGCAGACGATACAGAAGGTATCGTTGATGTGTCCGCTGCCGTAGCGGACAGCGCCCAGTAAGGTGGCAGGGAAATCATAAGCGGCAATTACTTCGCTCAGAACGGTTTCGTTTTCAGGAATGTACATATTTTAATAACTCCTTATTTAATTCCACAGATTTTCTTCGTAGATGCCTTGCTTTTTCATATTGGCAATGGCTTCTTTTACAGAGTCCAGATCCTCCCGGTAGGTCACACCGTACCAGGTTTCTTCGCAGGGAAGTACCTGCACAGTTGCTGTGCCGGCTTGCAGTTGATCATTCACAACAGAGGGCAGGAAATACTCGCCCTTCAGCGGATTATTGACGATCGCATTGTCCAGAAAAGCCGCAAAGCGGTCATCCAGTTCCTGCAGCATTTTAGGCGTAAAGCCCCAGAAATTCATAGAAACAATGGTGTCACCGGGCAGATCTGTAAAGGTCTCGCCATCTTCGGTGAACTTAGCGTCAGCGCCGTTCTTAAAGATTTTAGTACGCTCGGTAACGCCGGTGAGTAAGCCATTTTCAACCTCGCAGACACCGCGGGCAACGCTGCCGTTCTCGGTGACGGTGTTGCGAACACGATAGCCCACCATCGCGTATCGGGACGTGTCTTCGTTACTTACCAAGTAATCATAGATTGCGGAAAATGCGGTAGGACCGTAGAAATCGTCAGCATTGATAACGGTGAAGGGACCGTCTACCACATCCTTGCAGCACAGAACTGCGTGACCGGTGCCCCAGGGCTTTTCGCGCCCTTCGGGAACGCTGTAACCTGCGGGCAGCTTGTCGATGGTTTGGTGGACATAGGTAATGTTAAAATACTTTTCCATACGGCTGCCGATTACTTCCCGGAAGGATGCCTCCAACTCGGGCTTAATGATGAAGACCAAATCCCGGAAACCGGCGCGCCAGGCATCAAAGAGGGAAAAGTCGATAATGATATGTCCCTGGTCGTCCACAGGCGCGATCTGCTTAAGACCGCCGAACCGGCTGCCCATACCTGCAGCCATAATGACAAGAACGGGTTTTTTCATAAAAATCATCCTCCTGAAAATACTATGTATTTATTTGAACATTTTTATTTTAACGCACCCTGTTTTTGAAATCAATCATTGAAAGCTTCCTGTGTCGAAATATATAAATTTATTAGGTTTATATATAAAATACTTGAAAAATCGTGCATAAATAGATAAAATAAAAGCACCACAAGGAATTTGAGGTGTCCATTATGATAAAACCTATGATCGATCCTTCTTTCTCGGACTATGGAATTGTGGAGCGGTTTGGAAAGGAACAGAACAGAACCTTGGACCGAATCCCGGTAACGAACCCAAAGGAAGTGCGTATGTACCGTTTTCCCTTCGATACCCTCTGGGATTATGTGGAGGGAATGACGGTTTTGGTGATCCAAGATGATGACCGGAGAGAAGAATATTACCTGGATAGAACTGTGACTGTCCGTGCCGGCGTATGCTTTGGTTTTTGCCCCTTGGGTGGCGGAAGCGTGGTTGCGGGCAATAGCGCCCTCCTGACAGAGGCAGCCTGTGCGGAAATTTTACATTTTCCGGGTGACTCCCCAACAACGGACCGGCTTCAGGTATTCACTTTGTTTCGTCAGGTGGGGAGGGATGGCCTTTTCTTCCGTGGAGAACAGCACCCTCCTTTGGAACTTGTATTTGTGGAGAAGGGGATACTGCAAAATTATTGCGACGGCCAAAAATTTACGCTGCGCCCCAACGAGTTTCTCCTATTTAGCCCAAATCAGTGGCATATGCAGCAGGCTGACCGGGATGTGCGGTTTTTGACGGTCTCCTTTTTGTGGGAGGATTATGACTTTTCCCATCTGTATAACCGTGTTCTTTCTGCTTCCTCTGCCATTGGACAAAGTGTGCAGTCCCTTTTGGGGGAGTATGGGCAGGATTTACCGGGGCGGGATGAATTTTTGATTGCCCAGATCAAATTGCTGCTTCTGCAAATTCTGCGGTTGCCGGGCGGGGAAGACACTTTGAAAAAACCTTCTCCTGCATCGGAACGGGCGCACCGTATGATCCTGAATAAAGCTATGCAAACCGTGTCGGAAGGAATTTATGGGAAACTGACGGTCAGCGATCTGGCCGCAGCGGTAAATGTCAGTACATCTCAGCTGACAGCCCTGTTTAAAACCTACTTGGGTATGGCTCCAGCGAAATACATCACCCACATCCGTTTGGAGGAGAGCAAGAGCCTGCTAAGCGAACAGAATATGAGCATCGGTGAGATCGCAGATCTCCTGGGCTATGCCAGTGTGCAGCACTACTCCAAGCAATTCCATAGCTGGTTTGGCTGCGCGCCTTCCCTGTACGCCAATAGAAATCATCGCCTGCGATAAAGCGAAAAGAGCCGGTTTAAGGGAGACATTTGCTTAAAATATGAAATTTCTAAAACAATTCGAAATTTTTTAAATTGAATAGAAATTAAATAGTGATAAACTAAACTTAAGAAAGAATGCGTATTTCTATCTGTAACATTCTGAATAACTAAAAAGGAGAAAATACTATGGCAAGAATTTGCATCCCCGATCACGAGTACAAAGAAAGAGTACAGCGCTGCGCTGCCATCCTGCGCCGTGAGAATCTGGACGTTCTCATCGTTAACGGCAACGAGGCTGACTATGCCAACCCCCGTTACTTCTCCGGCTTCTGGCCCCTGTTTGAGCGCGCCGGCGTAGCCATCGCTGCCAACGGCGACGCTGCCCTGATGGTAGGCCCCGAGTCTTCTATCTTTGGCGCTGACCGCAATAAGCTGGACAAGATCTTTACCCTGCTGGCTTACCGCGAGAGCGCAAACCCCGCTTACCCCGAGCTGAAGCCCGACACTTTCCACGATGTGTTTAAGTCCCTGGGTATTTCCGGTGAGCACCTGCGCATCGGTGTGGCTTCCTACCTGGATACCTCCGTGGTTATCTTCAACGCAATTCGTGAAGCCTTCCCTAAGGCTGAGATCGTAGATGCCGGCCATATTATGGTTGAGCTGCGCCGTATCAAGAGCGAGAACGAGCTGGCTTGCCTGCGTGAGGGCTACCGCATTGCCAATATCGCTACCGAGGAAGTTATCAAGGCTATCCGCCCCGGTATGACCGAGCTGCAGATGGTTGGTGTTGCGCAGAAGGCTGTTTATGAAAACGGCGCTGAGTACGAAGGCCTGCCTATGTACGTCTTCTCCGAGGCTTCCACCCGTCACGCAATCTCCCGCTCTTCCTACCGTGAGTTCCAGAAGGGCGACATCGTTCAGCTGAACCTCTCCGCTAAAATCGACGGCTACTCCGCCGCTATCGGTTACCCCATCTGCTTGGGTAAGCTGGAAGGCCAGCGCCGTGACATCGTTCAGTTCTGCCGCGAGGCCCACACTTGGTCTGAGCAGCAGGTCAAGGCTGGCGTTTACGCTGCTGACATCGCTAAGGGCTTCTACAAGTACTTTGTTGAC
>JAZQUL010000041.1:0-3660 GCA_045631285.1 Faecousia sp.
AGGATGTGGATGCGAAAACATCCGTTGCCAAAGGCACAACTATCCGCGTGACAGTCAGTAAGGGCAGCGCACCCAAGCACTACTATATGCCTGACCTTGTGGGGATGTATCAGGGCGAGGCCCAACAGGCCCTCAGTCAGGTTGGTATCCGCTTTACCATTAAGATCGAAGAGGTTATTGACGAAACTGTCAAGGCCGGTAAGGTGATCAGCACAGTTCCCGAGAAAGAGGCAGAGCTGCAGGACGGACAGGAGATCCTTCTACGTGTTGCAAAGGCAAAGACCATTGTGAAAGAAATTATGATTGATGTGATTGGTAAGGATATTAATTATGCTCTTGCACAACTAAAGGCTAATAAATTTGAGAATATTGTCATTGAGTACGTTCCAGAAAGCACAAAGCCGGAAGGTCAGGTGCTAAGTCAATCTGTAACAAAGGGAACGAACTGGGATATTTCCAAGGTTATTACTCTGAAAGTGGCAGGTATGCCGCCTGAGACCGAGCCGCCTACGGAGCCGGATGGCGGAACATTGCCGCCGGAGAATGGATAAGCTATGGCAGGAATGAAAACCGGACGGATCGTCCGTTCTCTCAGCGGTTTTTACGATGTGATGACCGACAGCGGCAGAGTTACTTGCCGCGCCAGAGGAAGCCTACGAAAAGGCAGCCAGTTGCCGCTGACAGGGGATGTTGTTGAAATCTCCGTAGAGGGCGGCAAGGGGATGGTGGAGAAAATTTTACCGCGCAAAAACCGTTTTGTACGGCCTGCGGTCTCTAATGTGGACGGCCTTGTAATCTTTGCCGCCAATGTAAACCCCGTGACCGAGCCTTTCCTTATTGACCGGGTCGCGGCCATTGCCGGTGATCAGGATGTGCCGGTGTATATCTGTGTCAATAAATGTGACCTTGACCCAGCAGTTGACTTGGTTCGCATTTACCGAAATGCGGGCTTTCAGGTGCTGTGTACCAGCGCCCAGACCGGCGAGGGAATGGAGGAGCTGCGCGCCATTTTGGAGGGCAAGCTGATTGCCTTTACCGGAAATACCGGTGTGGGTAAAAGCAGCGTGCTCAATGCCCTTTGTCCCGCACTCCAACTTGCAACCGGCGAGGTATCCGAAAAGCTGGGACGAGGCAGGCATACCACCCGGCACGTAGAGCTGTACTGTATCGGCAAGGATACTTTTGTTGCCGATACGCCCGGCTTTGCCTCCTTTGATACGGAACAAATGGATGTGATACTGAAGGAAAATCTGCAGTACGCATTCCCGGATTTTGCTCCCTATATTGGTAAGTGCCAATTTCACGATTGCTCCCACCGGAAAGAACCGGGCTGCGCGGTTTTGCAGGCGCTAATGGATGGAGAGATCGAGCAGACCCGGCACGACAGCTATCTCCGCTTATATGAAAAGAGCAGCCAAATCAAGACTTGGGAATTATGATAAACTGCACCGTGGAACATCCACGGTGCAATTTTATCTGTTCCCCACAAAGGATTATCGTATCATAGGGAACTGTGGTGCGGTTTTTAGTGTCAACTTTTTGCACAGAGTGGGGATGCGCGCATAAAATGTCCTATAAGCAGTGTGCTTATTTTCATTATGATTTCGGAGGTAATATAATGTCGGAGTATATTCAGGGGTGTATGCGCTGCGGACCTGAGGATCTGCAAAATGCGCTGCCCATTCACACCCGGAAAATTACGGATAGCTGCCGGGATAAGGACTGTATTGAGTCCCTGCGGGTCTACCTGACCAGAAGCTCCCAAGCCATTTTGGAAACAGCCGCCGGGGCTAAGGTGCGGTGTGCGGACCTTGTGTATGCGGCGGTGGATGTAGAACCGGTGGCATTTGACAGAAATCATTACTGCATTGATGTTACATTTTATTACCGGGTCTTAGCAGATGCTACTATCGGCACTTGCCGCCCGGCAGCGCTCTACGGTCTTGCGGTATTCTCCAAGCGGGCTGTACTCTGCGGAGAAGAGAGCCGCGCCCGTATCTTTACCAGTGCCGATGACAGAAGCACTGCGCTGTGCCAAAACAGCAATTATCCGACTGCTGTGGTTGAAGCCCTTGACCCTATGATTCTCAGTTCCCATGTGAAAGAGCTGTGCGACGGCGGGCATCGGGAAAATACGGTTGTGCAGATTCCTGCCAATGTGCTTGAGCTATTTGACGATGAGCTGGTGCTCACCGGCGACCGGAGGCGGCTCTACGTTTCTTTGGGGCAGTTCTCAATCATCCGTTTGGAGCGGGATGCGCAGATTGTTGTGCCGCTGCTTGACTACTCTCTGCCTACCAAGGACTGCTGTGACGCGCCGGGCTGTGCGGAAGATCCCTGTGAGATGTTTAGTCGGATTCCGTTCCCGGCAGGCCAGTTTACACCCAAGGGCTGCGACCCCTGCGACGGAAAAGAATACACCGCCGAGGGCGGCTGCAGCAGCTGCTATAACGATAGCCTATAAATGAAGCCGAAGGGGGAGACCCCTTCGGCTTTTCCTATCAGCGAATATTTAATAGACGTTTGCGGGCGATGTTGATAGGGCCTTCGTTCATATGGTTGATCCAGGAAAGGCTCATACCGCAGCCGCGGGCGGCGCAGGTGTCCGGGTCGTCAGCCAGCGAGCAGCTAATTTCGGTACGCGCCATAAAGTACAGATCCATACCCCAAAGCTGACTCCCGCCGCCGGTCAGGACGATACCATTGCCGGCAATGTCACCCACAAGCTCAGGAGAGGTTTCGTCCAAAACCGCAAGAACCTGATCCACGATCTGGCGGGCAAGTCTTGTCAGCGGTTCGATAAGCTCTGTGGAGTTTAGCTGGATTTCGCGGGGAGAGCCGGATTTTGCATCACGGCCACGAATGTTCATTGTAACCACTTCCGGGCGCATACTGACAGAGCCGATCTGCATTTTCACTTCCTCGGCGGTTACTTTGCCAATCACAACGCCGTATTTCCGGCGGACATAGCGGGCGATGGCATCGTCAAAGGCATCGCCGCCGATACCTACAGAGGCAGAGGCAGCAACGGCATTTTGGGTAAGTACGGCAATGTTGGTTGTACCGCCGCCAATGTCTACAACAAGATGTCCCGTATTGCCGCTGAGGTCAAGGCCTGCGCCAAGTGCGGCTGCCAACGGCTCTTCAATCAGATAGACACGTCTTGCGCCGGCTTCAATGGCGGCGTTGATAACGGTACGCTCCTCGACCTCGGTGACACCGCTGGGGACGGTGATGACCACACGGGGCTTGGGGCGGAAGATGGAGGATTTGGAGACTTTCTGGAACAGGTCCTCCAGCATACGCACGGTCATTTCGTGGTCGGAGATGACACCGCCCTTTAAGGGGTACATCGCAACGATATTGCCGGGTGTGCGCCCAAGCATATTCCGGGCGGCAGAACCAACCTGCACGATTTTGCCGGTAGCTTTACTGACGGCCACAACGGAGGGCTCTTTTACTTTAATGCCTTCGCCCTCCACATAAATGAGAACGTTGGATGTACCTAAATCAATAGCCAGGTCATTGGAAAAGAACAGCATATTATCACCTACATTATTTCTTGTTGTTTTTATGCGCCGATGCGACGGCGGCGCAGTAGATTTTGCTGGCACCGGCGGTGAGCAAGGTTTTCGCACACTCCGATATTGTGGAGCCGGT
>JAZQUL010000042.1:0-13404 GCA_045631285.1 Faecousia sp.
ACGGTTAACCGGCAGCTTCTCGGGTGACGTATTCTACGTAGACCAATGCAGCAGTACCGGAATCAAAAGTACCGATAGCATATCCGCCTTCCGTAGGCCCATTATAAAAGAAGGCTTCTCCATTTGCAGCCTGCACAGCAAGCCAATAGGCTTCGCCTTCACGAAGAGGACACTCTGTGCCAGACATAAGCTCGCTGCCCGTTGCTTCAATAAACTGAGCAAAAGAATATTTTTCATTGCGAGCATATGTACTAAATCTCGTCAGTTCCTTAGAAAGGTCAACACCGAAGAAACGGTCTACATCAGGGTCAACAACAAAGAAAGTATTATATTGCGAATCCCACTTGTAAAGGCAGGCATCAACGGGATTGGTTTTCAACGAAAAACCGGCAGAAGAATCCCGGATGTTCAAGTATTTCTTGGATCCAACATTATCCATCTGATACAGCAGATAGCCGGACTCCATAACAGGCTCAGGCGGGTCTGTAGGAGTTACCGGATCAGTAGGCTGAGCCGTCGGCTCTGTTGCATTCGGTTCCGTTGGCAGCCGGTCAGTGCCGGAGCTGCCCAGCGAAAACAGCAGCGGGATTAAAGAGACTACCAGGAACACCACAAGGATTGTTTTTACAACCTTGCCGGTGCCGGAACCAAGTCCCGCATTTCGTCTTTTGTATTTACTCATTGCTTACGACCTCCCGCGTAACATACTCCACATAGACCTGTACGGCCAAAGCCGAGGAGTCCATACCTTCCAAACGACCGCCGAATACCAGACCGTCATAACAAATAGAGCGGCCATTATCAAGCATAACGGCAAGGTAATAAGGATGCTGATTACCTTCCAGCGGGCAGTCAGAATCGCTCATAATCGTATCGTCAGTTTCCCAGAACTGGAGTGTCATACCGACATTTTCTGAATCAATTACCAGAGTATTGAAGTAATCGTCTTCATCGTCATATACAAAGAACCGATTTGCAGACGAGGAAACAAAGGTTTCCCAACGGGAATCCCAACGATACAAGCAAGCCGCGGATGGGTCAGACACCAAAGACGCACCTGTATCATTGTCTTCAATATTGAGGTAAAGCTTCTGTCCGCTGCTATCCAGCTGATACAGCAGATAGCCGGATTCTGTTGCAGGTTCAGGGGGGTCAGTAGGGTCAGTAGGAACTTCCGGCTCTGTGGGTTCAGAAGGTTCCGAAGGAGAATCCGTTGGTTCGGTAACTTTAGGCTCAGTTGGCAGCCAATCGTCGTTGGGCCTTCCAAATGAAAGCAGAACCGGAACCAAGGAGACCACCAGAAACACCACAAGAATCGCAGTCACAACCGTGCCAACACCGGAGCCACGGTCAACCTTCCGTCCTTTGTTGTAGTTGCGATAATAATTACGCATTATTTTCCTCACTTCCTATAAGTTAAGTATCTTATCCCTAAAGGCGTGCACTACCCTTAGAAACCTTAGTCTTACCGTCTTTTACCTCGAAGCCCTTAATTGCCAATTGCGTAGCTTCGTAATATGCGTCTACCTCCGCCTGTACGTCCGGAGGATAAGAGTCGATTTTAAGAGGATCCGGCAAATAAATGCCGTCCGTTTGACCAAGAATATCAAATAAGCGCTTATCAGTCTTTAATAAAACATCGCCGCGTTCTTCTATGATATCCAGCAAGGGATCATAGCGCAGCTCAGGATCACTATGAAACCATCCGGTTGAGCAAAATTCATAGTGCCGGTCGATCACCGCATCCAGAGCGGACGTGTTCGCATAAACACGGCCGAGAAGAACCGCTTTATTAAGACCTTCAGAATGATAAAAAGTCTGTTTCCCAAGAAGGTCGTTGTTATTTAGTACCAGGGACTTCGTTATGTACTTTGACACATAAAAGCCACAGCGCTGCTTATCGCGGATCTTACCGAATGAGCAGAAGCCAAAACGCTTCCGGTATGCCGGCCAATCATAATATTCGCCCCGGATCAATCTCCGGGGCAAACATTTACCATTAGCTGAGCGAAATCCAGATTGATCCAGCTCCGCAAAGGAGACAAGCAGATCATCTATATCGGAAGTAAACATTCCATGTATATGCCAGCCACGTTTTTTATGTCGCTCCGGAACGAGTAAATAGGGAATCTTCTTACCAGTTTTCTCACGCTGGTACTTTAGCCAGTTCTCTGTAAAATGTTTATAAAACGCTTGCAGATCGTCACGATCTTCCTTATCCGCATCGATAGTCAATGTACCGAACCACTTCCAGTCGTTGCATAAAGCGCACTCCAGCACGAGGCGCCGGGTACGAGAAATGGACGAATCCAATTTATCATCATACTTGAATTCATCGGCGCTCTTTTTATAAGGCGTAAAGAAGTACCTATCCTTGGACTTCGTGCGCACCACCTTAGAAAGGCCGGGACAAAATCCGCTAACGCTATATTCAAATGAATTGACATTACCAAAAATGTCATCCTTCGTGAGTTCCTTTTCGGGTTTTACGCCTACTTCGGCTTGATCAAATGAAGAAGATGTCGGAATTGGGCTGGGAGGAATGTTATAAACTGGCATATCAAATTCCCCGAGTTATGTTACGGAGTCAAGTGCCCCATTCGCGGCCTGAAAGTCCGCGAAAACAGGGCGTTTTCCTATGGTTTACAGCCTATCTCCCGACAGTCTGAAAATGCATATCAAAGAGGGGAATGAATCCTCCTCTTTGACTGCATTTTTACGTACTTACTTTTTAGAGCGGTCGCGCAAACGCGCCAATGCTTCCATCACCTCATAGAGCTGACGGTGGAGCGCTTCCAAGCGGCTCTCTATCGCGGTACACCGCTGGTCTAAAGATGCCTGCAAGGCATCGTCACGGCCTTCCAGCCGCTGCACATCGGCAGCTGAGACAAGCTCCACTCGAATATTCTTACCGGAGCTTCTGCGCTGCTGAGCGCAGCGCACCGCCTTACGGCGGAGCTTGCGGCTCTGGGACTTAGCGACCGAATTGGTCGCCTTCTGATGCGGCTTCACATACATCACACACGCCCTCACGCCACGCTTCCAGCTTTCGAATCCGGATATATAAAACCAAGTTTACGGCGGCAAGGATGGCCGCTAAGATGTATGCGGCCACCATATCACTTACCTTCGACGGGAACGATCTTAATCTCTTCAATATCGCCGTAGCGATTGAAGTAGAGCTGCACCACGTCACCAGGCATAGGCTCCACGCCCAGCTTCTTTACACGCTCATAGCTGATGAACTGGTCGTGCCAGTTAAAGCCGATGTAACGGTCATCTGCGCCGAACGCAGGCTCTGCGCCCTGCAGCAGAAGTCTGACACCGGGCACTTCCTTGCCCTCAGTCTTGAACTTAATGACGGCCTTTCTGTCTACCGCTAATACCTTCCAAGTTTCCATTGTTTTTTTTCCTTTCGTTTTAGATAAATTTACGTCGGTCAATCCGACATGGTCCCCGGGGCGGGATTCGAACCCGCTACACGCCACCAGCGACGGTTTTCTGGTTGACCGGGGATATTTATATTTTTCTTAAAATCGGGGAGTACCGAGCCGATGAGGAGCCGCGGTCCAACTTTCCCACAGGCTTTCCCACCGGTTTACCCACAGCCGCCGAGCCGCTTTACCACAGCCTTCACACCGCCTTCACACACAGGGCTTACAGGCCACCACCGCGCCACAGGCTCGCCGCTCCGGCACAGACCGCCTTGGGGTCCGGCCCGGACGTGGGCCAGCTCCGGAGGCCGCTGGCGCGGCTCTCTCTCAGGAACCAAGCCTTCCGGGCTCTCGCTCCGCTCCCTTTCTTTCCGCATTATGCTTCTCTCCACTCTGCTTCACTCAGCCCTCTGGCTCGTTTCCTTTCGTTTGCCGCGCCCTGCGGCCTCCTGCGCTGTCCCTACGCCCGTGCTCGGCTCCCTGCGACGGTCTGCACCTACCCGGTGGCCTGCGGCACGGCGTTGGCCTACGCCATGTGGAGAAGCCCGTGCAAAACCTATGGAAAAGCTGCGGCTATGGATAATTCCCGTGGAAAATTCCTGATGGAAAAGTCAGCCCACGGTGCGTATTTGTTAGCCAGGCACTCGGAACTCCTGTGTTAATATGATGATATACATATCCTTGTATTCTTTATTTTGACAGAATACGTAACACAGAAAGGATTGCCGGCGAAGCCGGATCTGCAATGCCAGGGACGGCATTTGTGTGACAAAACGACAGGAAGGAACCGCACCGGAAACCTTCAGGCGGCAGTCAGACAAGCAGGGCGGCGTGATAGGTGACCGCATTAAAGAGCAGAGCGGCCACCTACCGCCAAGCATGAAAAAAAAAGGAGAACACATACGTGAGAAGCGGGCATCAGGGGAAGGGATAGGGGATGTCGTGGCGCATCTTAACAGCCACAGCCGCAAGCTGAGCAGGGGAAAGGGGATAGAAGTCGAGCTCACCCAGCTCGTTACAAGGCCGGAGTGCGAAGAGAACGGCAGTACCGCGAATATCATCTATCCGCAGAGGCTCCCATGCAGCATAAAGCCGGGAAGCTAGCTCGTTATGCGCTTTGAGACGCGGGAGAAGCTTTCCAACCTCGTCAATCATCATAACGACACCGGGGACAGTCGTAGTTACCTGCTCCAGCCATTCACAACCGACAACCTTTCGGATATCAGCATTTGAAAGAGCCTCAGCACCGTTATATACCGGGCCTTCACGGGGTGCACGCTCCAAATCCACCCATTCAAGAGCGCCAGAGGGGCGAATTACCAAGTACTTTTCAGTAGCCATACAAGCACCTCACAGCTCTATAAGAGGGAGCAGGCTGTATTTTGTAACGATACGGATAATCCATTGACCGTCAGAACAGTGGTAGCGCTCAAGCTCACAGTACTCAGTGGAATCCAATTCCAGCTTTTCAAGATAGCGCTCAACGTCTTCGATGGTAGGGAACTTAATGTCCCGGACAATACCGGCAGCGAGAATCGTTCTTGTATTACATCTACCCATTGCACAATTCCTCCTTCAGCTCCTGCTTAAGGTCAGGATGGGTTTCTACATAGACCTTAACAAAGGTGGCAGTATCGAAGACAGGAGAAGCAGCTACACGTTTAGAGGCCGGTTTTGTAGGAACGGCTTTCTTATGTACCTTTACCGGAGTACCTTTCCGGTGAGATCGGGAGACTGACAGCCAGCAGAGAAGAACCATACAGGCGATGCAAATTAAAAGACCAAGGATAACGACTATCCAGAAGAGGTATTCAATAGGACTTGTTTCTATGTGGATCATACGAGCACCCCCGAATTTTCAATATTCGTGTTAGCACGCTCCACGGTGGAGACCAATGCCTTTAGGGCATAATTTACGGAATTGACATTTTGGGCAAGGGTCGCTTTCTGCTCCCTGAGAACGCGGAGGGCCTTGCGCTCCGTCTCTATTTGTTTCCGGACATCTTTTAATTCCCGCTGCACATTTGGCAGCTCGTCCACACAAGTGCGGACTAAGAACTCAAATTTCTGAGAGAAGTTTTCGCCGGGCTGGGAGTCGATAAGGTTGTACAGATCCTCACTAAACCGCATAGAGCGGTGAAAGTCTCTATTTGCCATCTGAGGACACCTCCTTAATCGAAACAAAAGGAATAAGAAGCTCACGCAACCTTGACAACTCGACTACATGATAGTCACCGGAAACAGCGCCACCGAGCACTAAAGTTTGAATTACAGTAGATGCTGCCTCAACAGAATGAAATAAAAGTAGCTCAGTTTCATAAGCAAGACAACCAACACATCCTTCGACATCAAACACAGTTAACGGTACACAGCCAACAGTAACCGATAAAGTCCATGGATCTGTTGAAGTATAAAGCTTCACATCAGTGAGCACACCCAAGACAGCCTCGGAAGCATCTACAATGCAGTACAATGCTTTGTTTTCACTCATTAGAGGAGACCTCCTTAGATGCTAAGAAAGCGTCATATGCGTCTTGATTTACCGATGGCACAAAGAATAAGGGACACGAATCAGGTTCTACGCGGTTACATTTTTTGCCAAATAAGCAAAAATCACACTTTGTTTGTTCTTTCACTTTCAATTACCGTCCTTTTTTTGTTTTGTTTCAGGCATCAGTTTTCGGGAATGATGGTGTAATCCTTTACACCGTCATTCTCACTGTGCCAAATTTCCCTAAATGGTCTACCGTACCGGATTTCTAAAATGCAACCGGTCTGACATTCTGAGCAATTCCAATATTCATCCCTGTTACCAGGGAAACGCCGATCTTCATCATCCAGATACATTTCCTCGCCGCATTCACGGCAGATGCGTTTAGCCATCGGAGGACACCTCCTTAGCATTCAAATCAGCAAAAGGAATCTGCCGTAAAGTCTGAACATACGGAGCGAAATTACTATTAATCATACTTAACAGCGTTTCTTCAAAACCGCGTTCATAGATTCTGGCGAAATATCGAATCGCAGTGTAATAAACCTCAGGCAGCTCAAGAGACACAGGCACTAAGGTTATCTCACGACCATTAGGCGCGTGCCCCAAATGCGCCCCTTCAGGGAGCTCCAGCTTCAAAACCTTATAAACCTCCGGGCGATATGCCAAAGGCAAAGGTTTCTTGTTTTCGTTGTTTTCCATTTTTAATTACCGTCCTTTACTTTGACTGTCATTTAATCAACATACACAACGTCAAACTCATAGATAAGCAAGCCCATAAGGGCCATCGTGCCAAGGAACAAATAAGCATCTTCCTTTTCATTAAAGACGAGAAGACAGTCAAGCAATTCTTCAAGAATGCCGTCTTCTGTAAAATCAAGAAGCTTAAACGCCAACGTCGGGGTCAACGAACGCCGCCAATTAGCAGGCTTCAAAGAAACCTCCGACAAATACGATACTGAACCATCTGTGGATACCTTTTTGAGTACATACATAATTTTTCTACCATCCTTTTTATTAGATAAGCCACTATTGGCTTACGTTCAAGATAAACCCAAAATGACTTAAAGTCAATAATGACTTATCAAAACTATGATAAAATCAGCAAAACAACCAAAAAAGGAGTAAATCAAATATGACTTATATGGACATTTTTAGAGACCTTCGCCAAGAGAGAGGACTATCTCAAAGCCAAATCGCACAACTACTCAAAACATCACAGCAATACTACGGCAAATATGAGAATGGCCAAAGACCACTACCCGTAGAGCACTTAATCACACTTTGCAAATTCTACAATGTTTCGGCAGACTGGATTTTGGGACTAAAAGAGAAACGATAAAAAGAGCAATAGAAAATAATGGTAAACAACAGACAAAAAGAAATAGATAGAGCGGCAAAAGTCATAGGAGACCAAACGGAAAAATATGACAAATATGGAAGATACAGCAAACACAAAGGGTTATTTTCATGTTTTCAATGTCCCGTCAAATACGAATGCATAGGATGGAAACTACGATCACTTTCAAAAAGGTTAGCCTTTATATACGCAGAAAATTGTGAGTATCTAAAATACATGATAGAAAAAAGAAGAAAAGAAGAACAGCAGTAGGGAAGACCTACTGCTGTTTTGCTGGGCATATGATAGCTCCGGGGCTGTGTCCGGAGAAAGGCGGGAAACTACTGGGCAATAGGGGAGAGCTGGGCATTCCGAGCGCTGCGCCGGAGCTGATTACTGCGGGAGACGCAATCACTCCGGCTTGCCTCGGTGTTTGCCGACACTGGCAGTAATCGTTTGCTGAGCCCTGCGGGTGCACGGCGTACAAGGGCAAGGCCCTTTCCGTAACACAAAACATTTCTGCGCCGATCGGCACGTGCGCGAACCCGTGTGACATTTCTCCGGCGGCTCTCCCGTTCTGACCGGAACGGTGGACGGAGGAGGCGGCAGGGCAGCCATCCGGCTTTACCCTTGCCGCCGTCCATCCGCTCCACCGTATCCGGTCTGATCAGGGGAGTGTCACACACTCCGCCCGGACGCGGCCGGGAGCCAGGAACGAATTTGTGTGACAATCCTATGTCACACACGCTGAAGATCTGGCGCCGGCAAACGTGTAGCATTTTGTGTGACAAAACACAAAAAAGCCCCAAGGGGGAAGACTCCTTGAGGCTTTCATATATTAAGCTTTAGATATTAAACTTTCGGCGTAAAAGAATATCGAACATCATCGGTTTTTCATACGAACCCAAAACACGCTTATCCTTTACACGCGCGCGAGAAGCAGAAGCAGACGAACCATAAGAGCGGGACGGCCTATAAGAAGATTTACTAGAAGAATTGCGAGGATATTTCATAATTTTACTCCTTTCAAAAAATACAGAAACACAAGAGAAAAACCTCCATTAAACACAGGGGACAACATATAGAAGTGTTGTCGTCCTATCTTTAACAAGAAAAACGAACGCAACAAAATAAAAATTTTGTTGCGTTTGCTGTAATTATGTGATATAATGATGGCAATACAATGCTAGTGATGCGCGGCTAGTGATGCGCGCTGTCGCTACAGATACTGCTAAACAGCAGAAATCTATATGCCGGTCAAACAAATTCATTAGCGCAATGATTCTGATGTTCTTGTTGGCATTTAGATTATAGAATATTGTCGCATTGCTTTTCGGTTATTCTTTACTATTCTAATTATTGGAGGTTTTCATATGAAACGCTATGCTGATTGTCCGCAAATTCTTCGCGATTTCCTTACTTATCACGAAACCATTAAGGGGCAATCCCAGCTTACTATTTCTGAGTACTACTTGGATTTGCGTATGTTTCTGCGCTTTATGAAGCTAATGCGCTGTGATATGCCCGTCCACACCAAATTAGATGAGATCGACATTCGGGACATTGATATTCACTTTATTGAAGCTATCCGTACATCGGATCTCTTTGATTTTCTTTCTTACCTTGCCAATGACAGAATGGTAAATCCCGAGTCATCTGCGCCGGAATACGGCATTTCTACGGCTTCCCGCGCCAGAAAGCTGTCGTCCATTAAGTCCTTCTTTAAGTATTTAACGGTCCGCACTAAGCAACTGACAGAAAATCCTGCCGCAGATATGGAATACCCAAAGCTGAGAAAGAGTCTGCCAAAATACCTGACCTTGGAGCAATCTTCAGCCCTATTAAAGGCGGTTTCCGGCCAAAATCAGGAACGGGATTACGCCATTTTAATGCTGTTTTTAAGCTGCGGTATCCGTCGCAGCGAGCTGGTTGGACTAAATTTAACGGACGTTTATGAGGATCGGATCCGTGTGGTTGGTAAAGGAAATAAAGAGCGTTTTGTATATTTTGGTTCTTCTTGCCGCAAGGCCATTGATGCATACCTGCCCATCCGTCATAAGATGGTTTTGACGGACAATCGGGCGCTGTTCGGCTCCAGAAACGGCAACCGAATCAGCACCGATGCGGTTCACGCCCTGGTGAAAAAGGCGTTTTTGAAGGCTGGATTGGATGCAAGCCAGTTTTCCGCCCATAAACTGCGCCATACAGCGGCAACGATGATGCTTTCCGGCGGTGTGGATGTGAAAACCGTGCAGGAAGTTTTGGGTCACGAAAACCTCAATACGACCCAAATTTACACCCATATCGAGAGTACAGAGCTGAAAATCGCTGCGGAAGCCAACCCAATCTCCAGACTGAAATTGACGGAAGACTAACGGTATACCACTCCCCTGTTTACAGCGCTTTTTCGATGGCTTCTTTCAAATTGGAAACGCAATATACTTGTAAACCATCGGGAATTACCAACTTTTCAGGTGCGGATTTCGGTATAATACAGCATTTCATACCCAATCTTGCAACTTCCGCTAATCTTTGGTTAATATGAGACACACTACGGATTTCTCCGGTAAGGCCAACTTCGCCGATGGCGGCCATATTGTCCGGAAGCGCCTTGTCCATATAGGAGGAAGCAATCGCCAGCACGACGGGCAGATCAGCGCCCGGTTCATCAATTTGCAGACCGCCGATCACGTTAATATAGGCATCCAGCATAGAAAGCTTCATCCCCGCTTTTTTCTCCGCTACCGCCAATAGAAGCGCGGCGCGGTTAAAATTAAAGCCATCTGCAGTACGGCGCGGGACATTTGCAAAGGTTTTGGACACCAACGCCTGCACCTCTGCAAGCACAGGACGAGAGCCTTCCATCAGACAGGCGACACAAGTGCCGGATGCGCCTGCCGGCCGTCCGGCCAGCAGCATTTGGGAGGGATTTGGCACCTCAATAAGACCGTTTTCCACCATTTCGAAGACACCGATCTCGTTGGTAGAGCCAAAACGGTTCTTGGCTGCCCGGAGAATACGGTAGGAGGTATTGGCATCGCCCTCAAAATAGAGAACGCAGTCCACCATATGCTCCAGCACCTTCGGGCCGGCAATGGCGCCGTCCTTATTGATATGACCGACCACAAAGACAGTAATGCCCTGGGATTTTGCAATCTGCATCATCGCCATCGTGCAATCCTTCACTTGGGAGACGGAACCGGGGGCGGAATCGTTATTTTCATTGTAAAGGGTCTGGACTGAGTCCACAATCAGAATATCCGGCGTGAGTTTTTCTGCAGCGTCCATAATGTCCGAAAGCCGTGTTTCCGCCAAAATGTAGAGGTCTTGCGCGTCTACACCCAGGCGTTCCGCCCGCATTTTCAGCTGCTGCTCGCTTTCTTCACCGGAAACATATAGTACAGAGCGGCCATCACATAGACAATTGCAAATCTGCAGCAGCAGTGTGGATTTACCGATACCGGGAGCGCCGCCTATCAGCACCAGAGAGCCGCTGACAGCGCCTCCGCCCAATACACGGTCAAGTTCACCAAGACCGGTGGAAAAACGGGGTCTGCGCTCCGTAGTGACTTCACAGAGCCGCTTTGCGTCCGCAGGCATAAAGGCGCTTCTGCCTTTTCCAACAGGCGTAGGCTTTTCCGTATGCTCCACCATCGTGTTCCACGTGCCGCAGACAGGACATTTTCCCTGCCATTTGAGAGATTCGCTGCCACATTCGGTGCAGAAATATATCACTTTATTTTTCGCCATAACGCACACCTCTTTCTTTTTTGCATTATAGCAAATTTACTGCTTTTTTGTCAATTGCCGTGTAGAAAGGTACTGCAAGTCGCGGCAATAACGGCTGCCACCTGCTTTTGATACTGAGAATCCCGGAGTTTTGCCTCCTCCTGATAGTTGGAAAGAAAGCCGCACTCTACCAAAACTGCCGGCAGTGTTACCTTTTCCATCAAATAAATACCGTCTGCCTTTTTGCTCTTTCGGTTACTGCCGTGATTGATGGTCTGCACAAAGGCGGTTTGAAGCCGGGCTGCCAGCTCGGCGCTTTCATTATCTGCTTTATAAAACACCTGCGCGCCGCTGTAACGGCTGTCCGGAAAGTGATTTTGGTGAATACTGACCAGTATGGCGTTTGCGATACTGTTTGCCAGCTTCACACGTTCTTTTAAATCTGATACCTTCCGGGCGGCAATGGTTTCGCCCGAGATATGGATGGAGCGGTCTGTGTCCCGGGTCATCACAGTATCCATACCCAGTAGGCGCATCAGGTCATTCAGCCGCAGAGCGATGTCCAAATTGAAGTTACTTTCTGTTACCCCAGTGCAGGATACTGCCCCACCGTCCTCACCGCCGTGTCCCGGGTCGATTACTACGCATTTTCTGCCTGTGATTGGCGTATTTTCCGCAATCACCGTAATGGCGCGGCTACCACCTATAGCCGCAAACAGAAAACAAGAAACGATCAACACATATACAGGCGCAAGGGAACGCCAAAGCTTCCTGTCTTTCATACAATCACCTCAAAAAAGCATATGCCCTCTCCCCTGCTAAATGAACACAAAGCGATACTCCGTCATAGAATGACCCGGAACGACAAGTTTCAAATCATAATAGGAGGGATTGCTGTGGAAACAAAAAACCACAGGAAGGGCTACAATGGTGTTCTGCCGGCATCCGCACCGCTGGCGAATCCTTATGTGCCCTTCCAGCAGGTAAATCCGCCCACTTATACGCCACCTAAGGCGTTTATCCGGGGGACACTTTTCCCCGGTCTGGATTTGCCTTATCTCGGTATGGTCAACAATAAGGAAAAACCGATGACACCTTTGACGGAACTGCAAACCATCGCCTTTGTATTGCAGGAACTGGCACTTTATCTGGACACGCACCGTGACGACAAGGAAGCCTTTGAGCTATTCTGCGAGTATAAACGGCTGTATGAGGACGGTAAAAAGCGCTATGAAGCTAAATTTGGCCCTCTGGTACGGGATACGTCCTGCTGTGGAAAAGAATACTGCTGGCTGGATGATCCGTGGCCTTGGGAATATGCGGCAAATCGGAGGGCATAAGTATGTTTATTTATGATAAAAAACTGCAATATCCGGTGAAAATCGACCGCCCCAATCCCCGGCTTGCTTCCATTATCATCAGCCAGTACGGCGGTCCGGACGGAGAGCTTGGCGCGTCGCTGCGGTATCTTTCTCAGCGGTATTCTATGCCCTTTGACGAGCTGAAGGGCCTGCTTACAGACATTGGCGTTGAAGAACTGGGACACCTGGAAATGGTGGGCGCGATGGTTCATCAGCTGACCCGTAACCTCAAAGACAGCCAAATTCAGGACTCGGCTTTTGCGCCCTATTTCGTAGACCACACCACCGGCGTCTATCCCCAATTCGCGTCCGGCACACCCTGGACAGCGGCTACCATTGCCGTCAAGGGTGATCCCATTGCCGATTTGACAGAAGATATGGGTGCAGAACAGAAAGCCCGGGTAACCTATGATAACATTCTCCGCCTTTCCGACGACCCTGACGTGAATAACGTTATTAAGTTCCTCCGGGAGCGTGAGGTCGTCCACTTCCAGCGCTTCGGAGAGGCAATGGAGCTGCTGCGGCAAAAGCTGAACAAGAAGAATGTCTACTATATGAATCCTGCCTTGGATATGTAAAAAAACGCAGACCCAAATGGGTCTGCGTTACATATTTCCCGGGGAATTAATTGGTGCGGTCGGTAAGACTCTGGGCAAGGGACAGCATATATTCATTATTCTTAAAGAAAAACAGGCAGTCCATTGCCGCGGCAGTTTGGGATTTGACCATTCCTTTGCAGATATCAAGACCGTGGAGGCTGACGAAGGTATTCTTGCCTGCGTCTGTACCGACGGATTTACCCATTTCTTCCTTAGTACCGATTACATCTAAGATATCGTCCCGAATTTGGAAGGCAAGTCCCAAGTGACGGGCAAATTTCTCCGCCCAAATAAGCTGCTCATCGCTGCCACCACCCGCAAGGACGCCAAGGACGCAGGCGGCTTTGATGAGCGCACCGGTCTTTCGCTCCTGAATATTCAGCACCTCCTGCTCGGTACATTCCCGGCTTTCGCTCTGAATATCCAACACCTGCCCGCCAACCATACCCAG
>JAZQUL010000043.1:0-3446 GCA_045631285.1 Faecousia sp.
TTTCTATTTTTTCTTTTTTTCGAAGGACAAAAAACAGAAATAGGGGTTGACAAACCTGCCGCCCCTTGCTATAATAACTCAGCACTTGGACGATTAGCTCAGCTGGTAGAGCATGCGCTTGACGTGCGCAGGGTCAGCGGTTCGAGTCCGTTATCGTCCACCAAAAGAAACACCACCCAATCGGGTGGTGTTTCTTTTGGTATTGGCATTCAGATAACGGACTCGAACCCATCTAAATGCAAGGCGGATGAACGTTACTCGCGACGGCGGCGCTCCGCGCAGCGGATTTATCCTTCGCATATTTTTCTTCTGCAGCCTATCCATTATCTTGACAAATTCCTCCGATTTATGCATAATGAGTGTGCTTTTGAAAAAGGAGTGCGTATTATGGACCATTTACATCTGTATCGCAGTTTTGGCGGCTTTCTTAAAAAGAACATTGTGATGATAATCGCTATGATTGCAGCAGCTATTACCTGCTTTTTTATTCCGCCGGACAAAGCCTATTGGGATTATTTCGATGTTAAGACCTTAACTTGTCTCTTCTGTGTGCTTTCCGTAGTATGCGCGCTCAAAAACATTAATTTTTTCTACATATTAGCAAAAAAGCTGATACAGGTCTTCCGTAACACACGAATCTGTATTCTTGCCTTGGTGTACATCACCTTTATCGGTTCTATGCTGATCGCCAACGATATGGCGCTGCTGACCTTCCTGCCCCTTGGCACCTATGTGATGACTACCACAGGCAAAGGCAAGTATATGGCATTCACCTTTATTATGCAGAATATTGCCGCCAACTTAGGCGGTATGCTCACCCCCTTTGGGAATCCCCAGAACCTATACCTTTACACAAAATTTCAAATCCCCGCAATGGAATTTATGGGTATTATGGTTTGGCCCTTCCTGCTCTCTGTGGGACTGATCACCCTTTGCTGCATTCTGTTTGTAAAGCCGGAGCCTTTTGAACTTAAGAGCGAAAAGATAAGCTTACCCATTGGACGCTCCATCGTATATCTGCTGCTTTTTCTGCTATCTATCGCTATTGTGTTCCGTGGTATCCCCTACTGGATCGGTCTGATCGTAATTCCCACCACGCTGCTGTTTATCGATAGAAAAGCACTGAAAATGGTGGATTACCCCCTGCTTTTCACCTTTGTATTTTTCTTTATCTTCTCAGGCAATATGGCACGGATTGATGCCGTGCGTTCTCTCTTCTCCTTCCTTTTGGATAAGAATACATTGCTTGTGTCTGTGCTGTCCTGCCAGTTTATCAGCAACGTACCGTCTGCCATTTTGCTCTCTCAGTTTACGACCAACTATAAGCATCTGCTGCTGGGTGTCAATATTGGTGGTGTCGGTACGCTGATTTCCTCTCTTGCCAGCTTAATCACCTTCCGGGAATACAGCAAGCAAAACAAAGGCAAGACCGGATACTATATCCTGCTGTTTTCCGCCTTTAATTTTGCATTCTTAATAATTTTGGCAGCTTTTAGTCTGTTATTCCAATAAATGCCAGAAGCACCACCCAAAATCGGGTGGTGCTTTTCATATTACAGCTCGTAATTCTTCAGCAGTTTTTTATAGAACTGTACGCCTTCCACCAGGGCAGCGAGGGTAACATTCTCGTCCACCGCGTGGCAGGAGGCATTCTGTGCATTGGTCATCCGTACAGGTGCAAACCGCAGCGCGGTATCCGTCAGCGCATGGAAATGACGGCAATCCGTACCGCCCATAATGAGGTAGGGCGCAACGCCCGCATCCGGGAAATGGCCGCGGATTGTCTTTTCTACAAAGCCGTATGCCTTGCTGTGGATGTCCGAAACGGGAGATGCATCCCGACTCAGCAATACCTCAAACTCCAAATCGTACTTTTTACCGTACTTTTTCAGAACTTTCAGCGTTTCTTCACAGTTCTGATGGACGCTGCACCGCAGATTCGCAATCAGGTAAGGCTCCTTGGGAATCACGTTGGCCGCATCGCTGCCGCGCATCATTGTGAAACAGCAGGTAGTAGCCATCAGCGCCTCACCAAAAGGCGAAACCTTAGGCATTGCCGCCATCACCAGCGGCTTGGTGAGCCAAAGATTACTTAGCAAAAACCGCAGTGGGAAGGAAAAGGCTGGCGCCATCTGCCGGAACATCTCCTTCACTTCCGGAATCATCTTCTTTTTAAAAGGACGCTTGCGCTCAATCTCATTGGCAAACGCGTAGAGCCGGGCAGCCGGGGTGTTGCGAGGCGGTGTGGAGCTGTGTCCGCCCTTGCCTCTTGCCGTGATTTTTACGTCCATATAACCCTTTTCCGTGACACCGATCACCGCATAGGGCCTGTCCATACCGGGCACGGCTTCATCAATAACCGCGCCGCCCTCGTCCATAACAAAAGCGAAACGGATACCTTTATCCCGTAGATAACGCATCGCCGCAGCTGCGCCGTCACCGCCGGTTTCTTCGTTGATGGAATACTCCAGATACACATCACAGGGAGGCGCAAAGCCCTCAGCCAGAAGCTCTTCCACCGCCTGCATTTCCACATACATCGTACTCTTGCAGTCCAGCGCGCCGCGACCGTAGAGACAGCCGTCATCCTTTACTGTGCCGGAGAAGGCAGGCACAGACCAGCCATCATCAGAAGCCGGCACCACGTCCTGATGTCCCATAAATAAAACGGGGAGTTTTTTCTCATCTGCACCCTTCCAGCGGTAGACAAGCGTGCCATTGAGAACGGTTTTCTCTAAGTTTTGATGAACCAAAGGAAATAATTTCTCCAGCTCCTGATGGAAGAGATAAAACTGGCTGAGATCTTCATTTTCGTGCTTGGAAACGGTGGGGATGCGAATCATCGCGCCCAGCTTTTCCGCCGCAATTTGAATATCTGTCATCATTCGCCTCTCTCTTTCCGCATAACCGCCATATCCTTTTCAATGGGATGGAAGAATACGACTACCAGCATCACAACGGCAATGCACATAGGCACCCAGCCGAGGAGGGCGTTGATGGTATTGATGGCAGATTCGGGTTGGGTGGGCAGCTCCGCATTGAAGCCAGCAGCTGCCAGCGCACCGGTCATCAGCAGGTTTGCACCGGCCTTACTGAGCTTGGAAGCCAGATTGTCGCAAGTGCAGACCAGGGAGTCGATACGGCGGTGGCTCTGGTGTTCGATCAGATCGGCGATGTTATTGCGGTTAGTGTTGAACAGAACAAATGCCAGCGTCATAGCATAGGCGGAGGTAAAGGCATTGACCAGGATCGCACCCATGGAGAACGGATCGATGGCAAACCAGATCTTACCCAGCCCATATACCAAGGCGGAGCTGATCATAGTCTTACGGCGACCCAGCTTTCTGTCGATGGGGATGGACAGAATGGAGAACACCACGCTGACCACCAGATACAAGGCCATAATGATGGTCGCCATGGAGGTAGAACCCATAACATAGGTTGCG
>JAZQUL010000044.1:0-4082 GCA_045631285.1 Faecousia sp.
AGCGGAACAAGCATTGGTGCAAATATTCGTGAGGCAAAATATGCACAAAGCCGTGCTGATTTCATTGCCAAATTACAGATTGCATTAAATGAATGTTATGAAACGGAATACTGGCTTGAAATTGCGCAAAAGGCTGAATTGATTTCCGAAGATGTCACAAGAACAATTTTACACGATTGCGGCTCTATCCGTAGAATGCTCATCTCATCCATCAACACAGTAAAGCAGAACATAAAATGAAAAGACAATCGTAATCGTTGCTTTTGTAACTAAGTGTACCGTGTGGTACGATTTGCGGGATATTTAACTTCACTTTGGAGCAGCCAATACATCACTAAAATATAATTTCTATTTTGTACTACGATCTCAGGAAAAAAGCACTTGCTTCGGCAAGTGCTTTTTTAATAGTCAGAGAACACCACATCCGGGTGGTGTTCTTTTTGCTTTCCGATGGAACTGCGCGGCGATGTGCTTATCCGTCGCGAAACCGACTGAGCGAGCGAAGGAGGTAGCCGCGAGCCTGAGCGCTGCCGGTGGCAGATGATGCGAGGGCGCAGCGTGTAGCTATTAACTGCGGTATGCTTGCCACTGGCAAGCATAAATGATATTAATTCGCTGCGCGGAGCACAACGGTCAGCGAGGGACGAAGGCGGAAAGCCGAGGACATTCGCTGGGTGCCACAGATAGATGGGCTGAAATAGGAGGCAAAATGCTATAAATATATGCCTCACAATCAAATGTTAATGAAACGGGCGGTATTTCCAGCATTAATTGGTTGAAAAATTCGCATTTGCTTGCTATCATTTTGATACAAGGAGGCGATTCTATGAGCTTGGGAGATCAAATTTACAAACTGAGAAAGAATCATAATTTATCGCAGGAGCAGCTTGCGGAAAAGGTTGGCGTTGCTCGGCAGACAATTTCAAAGTGGGAATTAGGTGAAACTGCACCAGATATCAGGCAAGCACAGATACTCTCGCAAATTTTCAGTGTAAGTTTAGATGAGTTACTTGGCAATGATACAAAGAAATTTGTTAATAGCCCTCAAGACTACAAAGAGAAGAACAATGTGCATTGGCAGAAAATCATTGTAATAAGTGCTGCGGTGGTCTGCCTATGCTTAGTGGTTGTCGGCGTATTCAGCGTGGTTAAACGGTTACAAATTCTGCATCCGGAAGGGGTAGAAGGAAATGTTGTTATTACTAGAAAAGATCCCATCCTAATCGGCAAAGGCAGTACGGATACAATTGTATTTAATGAAAAAGAGAAGCCAACGATAGCCTGCGATTTGCCTGAAGGCTTTGCTCTTGATGCGGAAAGACCGGGCTTATATACAGATGGAGACGGAAACTTTATTAGGTTTAATGCGGATTGTTCAGAAAATGTTGTGAATCCACTTTTGGGAACGGATTATTATTCGTATTATGAAGACTATGGATATCATTCATATATGGACATGGTCAAACTGGCTATGTATTATGATCTACCAAAGCTGGGCGTATTTTCTTCGATAGAAGAATTACATTTAGCTGGAGGCGCACAGCTTATACGCGAGCAATTATGCGCCGGACAAAATGCTGATTACTATGCAATAGACGGGGGGTTAACAGCGAGTGGAGAAAGAATGCAGATTTATGGATTTGCGCTTCACTTTGAGAATACCACATGGATGATAACCTTACGAGACTGCGATGACAATTATTATTTTATAACCATAAAAGATCCTGACGGCATTGGAAAAACGATTGACGCGGTTGGAGAATTTTTGAGTTCTGTTTCTACCGGCAATATGCTTGAAGATGCCAAAGTCGAGAATTCTGTCGCTATACAAGCTGCGAGAAATGCCTTCGCGCAGTACTTGGTCGACCACGCTGTGGATGGGAAAATTTGGGAATACCATTACATTTTTCAAGCTGACAGCTCGCGGTTTGTGGCGATCTGCGACGGTGCTGTGGTAACGAGGGTCTACAGCAGTCTGGAAAATGCACTGAACGCGATAATAGATAATCCGGACCTCGGTAAATTGTCTGCTACGGGGGTCGATAACCTGTGGGTGTATGGTGTAGTTTCTCAATAGATGCACAGCATAATTAATGGACAGACTGAAATGTAGTCTCTTGCCATTTCGAGACAGCCTCTTCAGAGCGCCAAGAAATTCAAAGCAAAGCCGGCGCTTGATGCGCCGGCTTTGACGGACTGGGAATACCACCCAATCGGGCGGTGTCCTTTTTGCGTTGCGCGGCTTGGACTATATAAGTGCGATGGTTGCAAAGCGCTTGTTTTTTGTGCTATAATGGGCAAAACAATCGTGTTTGCACGGAGAAATACATAGAACAAAGAGGAACCTGCGGATGATCAAACGATTTATTCACTACTATAAACCCTATAAAAAGATGTTGGCGCTTGATTTGCTGGCATCGCTACTAATTTCTGTGATCGGTATGGTATATCCTATTACCACCCGGAATATGCTCAACATCTACATTCCCAACAAAATGTATTCTACCATCGTGATTGCAGGTCTTACGGTACTGGCTATGTATATAATTTGTATGCTTCTGCGTTACTTTGTGGAGTATTACGGACACCTGATCGGCGTTGGTATGCAGTCGCAAATGCGTCTGGATCTCTTTGCCCATTTGCAAAAGCTGCCGTTCAGCTTCTATGATAACCACGAAACCGGCCGCATTATGACCCGTATGACCAGCGACCTTTTCGAAGTGTCGGAGCTTGCCCATCACGGCCCGGAAAATCTGATCATCAGCTCTGTCATGATCGTTTTGTCTTTTGTGTACTTATTAAGCATTGACCCCATTTTAACGCTGATTGTATTTGCCTGCGTACCCATCCTTGTGGTGGTAACGCTGTATTTCCGCAAGGCTATGAGCAAGGCCTTTGATGCCCGCAGAAAGAGCAACGCAACCATTAATGCCGCCATTGAAAGCAGTGTTACCGGCATTCGGGTTACGAAGGCGTATACGAATGGCAATCGCGAAATGGAAAAATTCAAGGTCGGCAACGACCAGTTTGTGGAGGCATCCCGCAGTGCCTATCGCGCCATGGCAAAGTTCCATTCGTCGACAATGTTCGTTACGGAAGTGTTCAATGTTGTGATACTCATTGCCGGTGGTCTGTTTATGTATGCCGGGCGTATTAATTTTGCGGACTATTCCACCTTTATCGTCTCTGTGAATCTGTTTATTAAGCCTGTAAATACCCTCATTGGTTTTATGGAACAGTTCCAGAACGGTGTCAGCGGATTTAAGCGCTTTTTGGAGATTATGGACGAAGCGCCTGAAAGCGAAAAAACCGATGCCCGGGGGCTGAAAAATGTGGAGGGCACTATCGAATTCAGAAATGTATCTTACGGATACGATACATCCAAGGAAGTGCTGCGAAATGTCAATCTGAAGCTGGAAAAAGGCCGTAAGCTGGCGCTGGTAGGCCCTTCCGGCGGTGGCAAGACCACCCTGTGCCATCTTCTGCCCAATTTCTACAAGCTGGCAGAGAACGGCGGTGCCATCCTCATTGACGGCCAGGATATCCGGAATCTGACATTGGATTCCGTCCGGAAAAACATCGGTATCGTGCAGCAGGATGTGTTCCTCTTTGTGGGCTCCATCCGGGAAAACATTCTCTACGGCCGCCCGGATGCCACTGAGGAAGAAATGATGGAAGCTGCCCGTCGGGCCAACATCCACGACTATATCATGGGCCTGCCCAACGGCTATGACACCCAGATCGGTGAGCGTGGTGTGAAGCTCTCCGGCGGCCAGAAGCAGCGGCTTTCCATTGCCCGGGTATTTTTGAAGGATCCTGCCATTCTGATCCTGGACGAAGCCACCAGCGCTCTGGACAACACCACGGAGGTGCTGATCCAGCAGTCTCTGGATGAATTGTGCAAGGGCCGCACAACTCTGGTGGTTGCGCACCGGCTTTCCACCATTCGAAATGCCGATGAAATTGCGGTGGTTATGGGCGGCAAAATTACCGAGCGGGGCACCCATGAGGAGCTGATGGCGGCGGACGGCGTATACAAGAGCCTCTATTCCCTGCAATTCCGGGAAAATGATTTGATCGAG
>JAZQUL010000045.1:0-4748 GCA_045631285.1 Faecousia sp.
ATCGTCCAAAATGGAATCCACCAAGCCTTCAATTTGCTCTTCGATTTTTTCCATAGAGATCACTCCTTTGCTATAAAATACCATAGGATAATTTTCCTGTCAATCTATCATTGACACCAAAGATGCATATGTTATAATCAAGAAGAACCTTTCTTACCGCTTGTAGGGGTCGACCTCCCGGACGACCCGAAACAAAATCGGTACTCGATGTGCCGATTTTGTTCCGTCGCATCCATCGATGGCGCGGTAAACGGGGCGTCGAGGACGTCGCCCCCTACACTTCAAATTAAGGACGTGCCTTTATGCTTTACAATAACGCCACCCGACTCATCGGCAACACCCCTCTGCTGACCCTCCACCATCTTATGCAGACAGAGGGCATTTCCGCTACCCTGATGGGGAAGCTGGAATTTTATAATCCCGCCGGTTCTATCAAAGACCGGGCCGCCCTCTTTATGATTGACGGGGCGGAAAAGGCAGGGCTTCTGCCCCCCGGCGGTACGGTGATTGAAGCCACCTCCGGCAACACCGGCATCGGCCTTGCGGCTGTGGCCTCTGCCCGGGGCTACAAGACCATCATCGTGATGCCCGACAGTATGAGCATGGAACGTCAGAAGCTTCTGCGGGCCTATGGCGCCCAGCTTGTGCTGACCCCCGGCAGCCTCGGTATGCAGGGCGCTGTGGAAAAAGCGGAGGCGCTGCAAAGAGAAATCCCCGGCAGCTTCATCGCTTCCCAATTCGAAAACGAAAATAATCCTCTGGCCCACGAAAAAACCACCGGCCCGGAGCTGTGGAAAGATACCGAAGGAAAACTGGACATTCTGGTTTGCGGCGTAGGGACAGGCGGTACGCTGACCGGCTGCGGCCGCTATCTCAAAAAGCAAAATCCCAACCTGCAAATCGTTGCCGTAGAGCCTGCCGCCTCTCCCCTACTGTCCGGCGGCAAAGCCGGCAGCCACGGTCTGCAAGGCATTGGCGCCAATTTTATCCCCAAGATATTAGATACCTCCCTCATCGACGAAATTCTCCCTGTGACCGAGCAGGCGGCTTACAGCGCCGCGAGGAAGCTGCGGGACTACGAGGGCATTTTAGTCGGCATCTCGTCAGGCGCAGCTCTCAGCGCCGCTATAACCGTTGCCAAACGCCCGGAGAACGCAGGCAAGCGCATTGCCGTCATCTTCCCCGACGGCGGCGACCGGTATCTAAGTACAGAGCTGTTCAATTGATCGTTGATCATTTTGGTTGTCATTGCGAACGGATTGAGGACTGCACCGTCGAAAGAAGTTGTAGGGGCGGATGCCTACAAATCCATCGCAAAGCGATACCTCAATTGTCAACTGTCCATTGTCAATTGTCAATTAAAAAAGCCGTCGGTTTCCCGACGGCTTTTTCTTACATATTTTCAAGTAATCTCAGCAGATACTGCCACAGTCTCTCTGTGGAAGCAATGTCCAGTCTTTCCCGGCTGGTGTGAATGTCCTGCATATTGGGACCAATGGAAACGCAGTCTAAATTCGGCAGCTTTTCCGCAAGCAAGCCGCACTCCAGACCTGCGTGGATGGCCTCCACCACAGGGGTCTTGCCGTACATTTCCTCATAAACCGCAACCATCTGCTCCCGCAGAGGGGACTCTTTCCGGTACTCCCAGGCGGGATAATGCCCCCGCTCCGCATATTCCGCGCCAAAGAACTCCGCACGGTCACGAAGTCTGCCCAAAAGCGCCCGCTTCTCCGTCTCCACGCTGCTGCGAACGGAGAAGGTCAGATGCATACAATCATCCAGATGGATAATGCCCAAGTTGAGACTGGTCTGCACCAAGCCCTCGATGTCCTCGCTGAAGGACTCCACGCCATTGGGCACAGACTGTAATAAGCCAATCACCTTGGCGGTATCCTCGGTGGAGAGGGCATTGCCGCCCAATGCGTCCACATCGTCGCCCCGTATAGTGGCGTTCGGCTCATCATACGCTTCCCGAATTTCCGCCTGCAAGGCTTCCGTAATATCGTTAATCCGCTGCAAATCGATGCCCATTGCCACCATCGTAGCGGAAGCGGTATGGGGGATGGCGTTGTCCTTGGCACCGCCCTCCAATTTGGTAAGACACAGGGGCATCAGCGCCTGCACCCGCTCCAAAAGCTCGCCCATCACCTTGTTGGCATTTGCCCGGTTCTTGTGGATTTCCACACCGGAGTGACCGCCCTGCAGCCCCTCCACCGTCAGCTTGATGCAAGGGCCGTAAACCGCCCGACGGGACCCCGGCAGCTTCATCTCCGCCCGGGCGCCGCCGGCGCAGGAGACGGTAAAAACACCCTCGTCCTCGGAGTCCAGATTAATCATTCTGCGGCCCTTTAATTCACGCAGGTCAATGCCCACCGCGCCGTCCATACCGGTCTCCTCGTCCACGGTGATAATCACCTCGATTGCCGGATGCGGGATAGACTTATCTGCCAGCAGCGCCATAGCCATCGCAACCGCAATGCCGTTGTCACCGCCCAGTGTCGTGCCTTTGGCAAAGACGTACTGCCCATCGTGGGTTACGTCCAGACCGTCCTTGTCCATATCCAGCGGGCAGCCCTCATCCTTATCGCAGACCATATCCATATGGCCCTGCAAAATCACAGGCTCGCTCTCCTCATAGCCGGGTGTGGCTTCCCCAAACAGCAGGACGTTATTCAGGCTGTCCTGCACGCAGCGGATGCCGTTGTCCCGGGCAAAGGCGCAAATATAATCGCTGATAGCCTTGGTATTTCCCGAGCCGTGGGGAATTTGGCAGAGCTTTTCAAAGTAATAAAAGACGCTTTCCGGCTGCACACCGGCTAATTTTCTCATTTCCATAGCTTTCTCCTTATCAAAAATGCGGTGACCTCGTGTCACCGCATTTTTTCCGTTAGATCAGGGACAGGATCAGGGTAAACAGGATCCAAGCTGCTGCAACCCACTTGGTAGCGGAAGCCAGCTTCTTGTTCAGGTTGCCACTGCCGGTCTTGTTCATATAGGAATCGCTGTTGCCGGAGATAGCGCCCAGGCCGGACTCCTTACCGGACTGCATCAGAACGATGATAATCAGCGCAATGCTGGTCAGAACCTCCAGGCCGATGACTACATACTTCAAAATATCCATTTTTGTAACCTCCCTCCGCTCTCAGCTAAAAACGCATAAAGCGAAAATACTCGAAATTACCCCATACGGGGCATAATAGCCACGATATTGTACCACAAGGTTTCAGAAATTGCAAGCTTTTTATTGCATTTCCGAAATTTTATTTTGTAACCCAGTTGCCGGTGGCCGCGCAGGTCAGATAGGCGTTGATAAAGGGGTCCAGCGCGCCGTCCATCACCGCGTTTACGTTGGCGGTTTCGCAGCCGGTGCGGGTGTCCTTAACCAGCGTATAAGGCATAAAGACGTAGTTACGAATTTGGCTGCCCCACTCGATCTTCTTCTGCACGCCCTTAATGTCGGAGATTTTCTCCAGATGCTCCCGCTCCCGGATTTCCACCAGCTTAGAGCGGAGCATACGCAAGCAGTTTTCCTTATTTTGGAACTGGCTACGCTCGGTCTGGCAGGCAACCACGATGCCGGTGGCCTTATGGATAAGACGAACGGCAGAGCTGGTCTTATTGATGTGCTGACCGCCGGCGCCGGAGGAACGGTAAACCTGCATTTCGTAATCCTCGGGACGGATTTCAAAGTCCTGAGAGTCGTCCTGAATGTCGGGAACCACCTCGATGGCGGCAAAGGAGGTCTGGCGGCGGGCATTGGCATCAAAGGGAGACACACGGACCAGGCGGTGAACGCCATTTTCGCCCTTCATAAAGCCGTAGACATTTTCGCCCTCGATGAGGATGTCAGCGGATTTAAGCCCCGCTTCGTCACCCTCCTGATAGTCCATAATTTTATAGGTGTAGCCGTGGGACTCTGCCCAGCGGGTGTACATCCGGTAGAGCATCTGGCACCAGTCCTGGGCTTCCGTACCGCCTGCGCCTGCCTGGAAAGACACCAGTGCGTTGTTCTTATCATAGGCACCGGTCAGCAGGGTTTCCAGTCTGCAACGCTCCATATCGTCGGAAAGGGACTTGAAGCCGTCCTTCAGCTCTGGGAGCATAGAATCGTCGTCCTCTTCCGCCGCCATCTCGCAGATGGTCATTAAATCTTCCCACAGGCCGGTCATTTTCTTGTAGCGCTCCAGCTTCATCTCCGCGGAACGAGTCTTCACCACAATCTGCTGGCTCTTTTCCGGGTTATCCCAAAAACCGGGTGCTTCCTGCATAGCGTGAAGCCGTTCCAGCTCGTTGCGAAGTCCCTCCAGATTCAGAGAAGCCGCCAAATCATCCAGCGCCGGCTTGCAGTCATTTAATTTCTGCTTATATACGTCAAATTCAATATTCATAAACTTCCCTCTCATAGGCCACAGTCTTCCATAATAGTGAATTATAACCCATTTTCGTCCATATGTAAAGAACAAAATTGAAAATTGACAGTTGACAGTTGATAATTGTTGGTTGTCATTGCGAACCAGCGCGCACGCTGGTGTGGCAATCTCCCGGCAGGCGTCCTCGTTCCTCTCGTAGGGGCGAACTGCGTTCGCCCGCGGGCGGTCACAGACCGTCCCTACAACCTCTCTCAATAGCACATCGTAGGGGGCGGCGCCCTCGACGCCCCGCATACCGCACGCACAAATCATACCACACAATAAGATCGACGCATCGCGCATCGATTTTATTTCGGGTCGTCCAGTGGCCGACCCCTA
>JAZQUL010000046.1:0-4160 GCA_045631285.1 Faecousia sp.
TAGCCGTATGGTAGGCATCGGAGAGGATTTTTTTCGCCGGAGGCGGAAGCTTTTCCCAATTTTCCGCCTTTTGCAGGCCGTCATAGACGAGAGGAGCTACTCCGTGGCGCGTGCTAAGACTTATAAACTGCCGCCAATCTACATTTTCCGGCACAGTGTAGGCTTTCCCTTTTAGGGCGCAGGCCAATGTATCGATCAGCAGTTTTTGTTCTGTCGTCATTCCGTCTTTCTCCAAACCATTTTGTTGACCACGCCAGTGTAGGACTGGATCAGCTTTACTACCTTGGTGGATACATTTTCTTCCGCATAATCCGGCACGGGGATACCGTGGTCGCCGTTTTTCACCATTTCTACTGCCGTATCCACAGCTTGCAGCAAACTCTTTTCATCGATGCCTGCCAGTACGAAACAAGCCTTGTCCAGTGCTTCCGGGCGCTCAGTCGAGGTGCGGATGCAGACTGCCGGGAAAGGCTTACCGATAGAGGTAAAGAAGCTGCTCTCCTCGGGAAGTGTGCCGCTGTCGGACACCACTGCAAAGGCATTCATCTGCAGGCAGTTATAGTCGTGGAAGCCCAAAGGCTTATGGCGGATAACGCGGCCATCCAACCGGAAGCCGGTGCTTTCCAAGCGGTTGCGGCTTCTGGGGTGGCAGGAATAGAGGATGGGCATATCATATTTTTCTGCCATCTTATTAATGGCAGTAAAGAGAGAAACGAAATTCTTCTCTGTGTCAATATTCTCCTCCCGGTGGGCAGAAAGGAGAATGTATCTTCCCTTTTTCAAACCCAAGCGGGTGTGAATATCGCTGTTTTCAATTTTCTCGAGGTTACCCCGGAGCACCTCCGCCATAGGCGAGCCGGTCACATAAGTCCTCTCTTTGGGAAGCCCATTATCTGCCAAGTACCGCCTTGCGTGCTCGGAGTAGCACAGATTTACATCGGAAATGATGTCCACGATTCGGCGGTTGGTCTCCTCGGGCAGGCATTCGTCCTTGCAGCGGTTGCCGGCCTCCATATGGAAAATGGGGATATGCAGCCGCTTTGCGCCAATGACGGAAAGGCAGGAATTGGTATCGCCCAGCACCAGCACAGCATCGGGCTTTGTTTCCACCATAAGCTGATAGGACTTGGCAATAATATTGCCCATCGTTTCGCCTAAATCCTTGCCAACAGCATCCATATAAACTTCCGGGTCTTCCAATTCCAAGTCCTTAAAGAATACGCCGTTGAGGTTGTAGTCATAATTCTGTCCGGTATGGGCCAAAATGGTGTCGAAGTATTTGCGGCACTTCTTAATCACCGCAGACAGACGGATGATTTCCGGCCTTGTGCCCACAATGATGAGAAGCTTCAGCTTTCCGTTATTCTTGAAGCTTGTTTTTAAAGGAGCAGTTTTCATACCTTCCTCTTTCTCTTTCCCGCAAGTATGGGAAAGTATTTATTTATTATCACGCAGATTGGAACGCTTAATAGCAAAGTTATTGCAAATATGAGAACAGGACGCATTACTGAATCAAAATGGAGAATATGGAATACAAAGCGCATAGCAAAGTTGATCTCGCTATGAATCCCCATAATAATCAGTGAATTCACGCCAAAAAACGCAATATAGGTAGATATTCTTTGTACTCTTTCCAACAAGAAAGACAATGACAGCATTCCTACACAACCAAAGAAACCACCCAAAATTGTATAAATCCAGTTTTCAGGCAACACATTGGAGACAAGAATCACCGTTGTGTCTACAAAGGCAGAAAGCAACGCAACCACTCCGAAGCCAACCAGTGCCAGTATCAGTAAGCTACCGGTTTTTCTCTGTGCAGATACATAATGAATGGTATCCTTCATGCAATATCCCAAAAACACAAATAGCAATCCAGTCAGTGCAGACTCAATCTTAAAAGGCAGAATCGAATTGCCTCGCACAAAGTAACCAAGTGCAAATAAAGCTACTGCAATCGCCCCAAACCAATAACGATTATTGTTCGACAATTTAATAATCAACCAGCTTATTGTTCTAACCACAAACAATGCCAACAAAAACCACGCTGGACCAAGCTCCGCATTTGACGAAAAGAGACCCCCACCGATCAAAATACTAACTATATTTTTAAGTAAGGCAAACAGCGATAGATCAAAATCGCCTTGAATATAAAGGCTACTTACTATATGTACAATATCCCAAGCAAAGGCAAAAAACAAATACGGTACATACAACCTTACAATGTTTTCTTTAAGAAAATTACCGAAGTTTTGATTGTTTTTTACTTGAAACGTCACACCAGAAATAAAGAAGAAAGCATACATATGAAAAAGAAAAATAAAACCATATAACCATTCCGGTATTTCCAGGTGACCAAGCACCACCAGAATAATAGCAACGCCCTTATAAATATCAACCCAAATATACCTATCTGTTTTCTTCTCTACAATCACTCTCATCAACTCATTTCGTCTTGATTTTTACAACGATTTGGTGAATAACTACTGCTGTCAGCAGTCCCGCCAAAGCGCCGGCAAAGTCTATCAGCACATCGCTTACAAGGCTCCCCCGCTCCGCAAAGGACTGGATCCATTCGTCCCCAACTGCTATGAGAAGCACGATGAGTAGGGGCATAGAAATCAGCCGTTTCTTTAATTCATATCCTAAGCAAATCGCAAAGCCGCCAACGAACAGACCCAAAAAGAAAAATTCAATTACATGGGCAAGCTTACGGATCACATGATGAAAAAGTGACGGCTCCACCTTCTGCTGGGGATCTACCACAGATTGCACCTTATCTGCAATTACAGAGCTTTGAGCGCTGGATTCGGGGATGGATTTCAGGGAGTTACCCCAAATAAACGCTACCGTCAGCAGGGAGAGTATGGCAAACAGGTATAATAAATGTCTTACTTTCATATTACACTTTTTCAAAGAAGGTATCCGGTCTACCCGGGTCAAATGGTTCATTTGCCCACATAAGAGTCACCAGGTCCTCCGTATCGCTCAAATTGATAATATTGTGGGTATAGCCCGGGAGCATATGGACCGCTTCAATCTTTTCTCCCGACACCTCGAAATTCAGCACCTCGTCTGTGCCGATCTTGCGCTGCTGAATCAGCGCCTTTCCGGCTACCACAATGAAAAATTCCCACTTGGTATGGTGCCAGTGCTGGCCCTTGGTGATACCGGGTTTCGAGATGTTTACAGAAACTTGGCCGCATTTTTCTGTCTTTAACAGCTCTGTAAAGCTACCGCGCTCGTCCACATTCATTTTTAAGGGGAATGCGACTTTTTCCTTGGGTAGGTAAGAGAGATAAGTGCTATACAGCTTCTTTGCAAAGCTATCGGCAGGAATTTCGGGAAGCAGCAGGGTTTGGCTTTGATTTTTAAATGTGTTCAGCAAATCAACGATTTCACCCAATGTGACTTTATGGGTCACAGGTGCAGTGCAGTATCTGCCATTTTCGCAGAGTACCGTTTCGATGCCAGAAAAGCTGCAGCGGTGTTCCTTGTTTTCCAATGCATCCAGCATTTCGTCAACAAGATCATCGATATACAAAAGCTCCAACTGCACGGTCGGGTCATTGACGGTGATGGGCAGGTCGTTTGCGATGTTATTGCAGAAAGTGGCAACGACGCTGTTATAGTTTGGACGACACCACTTACCGAACAGATTGGGGAAACGGTACACAAGCACCTTTGCGCCAGTTTCTTCGCCGTAGGCAAACACCAACTCCTCCCCTGCCTTCTTGCTTCTGCCGTAGTCGCTGTCATAACGGCCGATGCAGGTAGCCTGAATAGACGAGGAGATCATCACCGGGCAGATGTTTTTATGCTTTTTAAGCGTATCCAGCAAGGTTTCTGCAAAGCCGAAATTGCCCTGCATAAATTCCTCGGGATTTTGGGGGCGGTTCACACCGGCAAGATTAAATACAAACTCTGCTTTTTGGCAGTATTCGTCCAATAAATTCGGGTCGGTGTCGATGTCATATTCATAAATCTCGTCGATTTTCAGGCTTCGGGTACGGTTTTTGCCGTCCCGGATGGTTTTCAGGGTCTCCACCAGGTTTCGACCCACAAAACCCTTTGCGCCTGTAATGAGAATGTTCATATAAGAAAACCTCTTAGTAAGTAATACCCATTTTATCCAGTTCCTCGCGGATGTAGGAAAGGCT